>JABGTW010000018.1 GCA_018646865.1 Cryomorphaceae bacterium
CAGCGGGAGCCTCTTCAACGGGAGCCTCATCAGCGGGAGCTTCTTCAGCAGCTTTAGCTTCATCCTTTGCTTTAGCGTCTTCTAATTTCTTCTTTCTATACTCTTCTTCTTTAAGTCTAGCTTCTTTTTTGTTTGACTCTAGTGCAGTTTCAATATCTTCAATTTTTTTCTCAACTTTTGCACTTTTTTCTTTCATCCATTTGTCAAATTTTTTCTTTGCTTCTTCTTCGGTAAAAGCACCTTTTTTTACTCCACCATTTAAATGTTTTTTCATTAATACTCCTGTATAAGATAAAATAGCCTTAGCAGTATTAGTAGGCTGTGCACCTTTATCTAACCAGCTTAATGCTGAATCAAAATCCAAGTCTATTGAAGCTGGTTTTTGATTTGGATCATAAGTTCCTATTTTTTCAAGATATTTACCATCTCTTTTAGATCTTGCATCAGCTGCTACAATCCAATAAAATGGTTTACCTTTTTTACCGTGTCTTTGAAGTCTAATTTTTACTGCCATAATTTTAATATTTTGGGTACTCGACCCATGTTACTAATTTAAGAAAGCAAATTTAACAAAATATATCATACTATATAATGTTTATCTTAACTTGATTCAAATAATCATCATTTATTTTTATTTAGATGTGTATTTGATTAATTTTGACTTTAAACTTAACAGATGGATTACTCAAAAGAATTTAAGAAATATGCCACAAAACATCATGGTGTAAGTTCAACTTATTATGATAAGATTGTAAGCAGTATGACTCCATATATAATTGAAGAGAGACAATTAAATGTTGCTCAAATGGATGTTTTTTCAAGATTAATGATGGATCGTATTATGTTTCTTGGAACAGCAATTACTGATAGTGTTGCGAACGTTATTCAAGCACAGCTTCTGTTTCTTCAAAGTACAGATTCATCAAGAGATATTCAAATGTATATTAATTCCCCTGGAGGTGGTGTTTATGCTGGTCTTGGTATATATGATACTATGCAATATATAAAACCAGATGTAGCAACTATTTGTACTGGTTGTGCTGCTTCAATGGCTGCGGTTTTATTGTGTGCTGGAAAAAAAGGAAAGAGATCTGCTTTAAAACACTCGAGAGTTATGATTCATCAACCTCTTGGAGGAGCTTCAGGACAAGCTACAGATATTGAAATTACAGCTAGAGAGATTTTAAAATTAAAAGATGAGTTATATAAAATTATTTCTAAACATTCAGGACAAACATATAAAAAAGTAAATGCTGATAGTGATAGAGATTATTGGATGAAATCTGATGAAGCTCATAAATATGGAATGATTGATGAGGTTCTAAATAAATAAATATGAGTGAAGAAGATATTCTATGTTCCTTTTGTGGGAGAACAAAATCTCAAACAAAAATTCTAATTGCAGGGCTAGACGCTCACATTTGTGATATCTGTATTTCTCAGGCAGATATGATTCTTAAAGATGATGAGACTAGTAAAGAATCTAGTGATTTTTCAGTTGACCTTAAACCACCTATTGAGATTAAAAATTTTTTAGATTTACATGTTATAGGGCAAGAACAAGCTAAGAAAACTCTTGCTGTTGCTGTATATAATCATTATAAAAGAATAAATCAAAAACTGCTATCCGATGATATTGAAATACAAAAAAGTAATTTACTTTTAGTTGGTCCTACGGGAACGGGTAAAACTCTCTTAGCTCAAACAATTTCAAAGTTTTTAAATGTTCCAATAGCTATTGTAGATGCTACAGTTTTAACTGAGGCTGGATATGTAGGTGAGGATGTTGAAAGCATATTAAGCAAACTTCTTCAGGCAGCAGACTTTGATGTAGATAAGGCTGAAAATGGGATAGTTTTTATTGATGAAATAGATAAAATTGCACGTAAAAGTGATAATCCATCTATTACTAGAGATGTCTCAGGTGAAGGTGTTCAACAAGCCTTGCTAAAATTACTTGAGGGAACATCTGTTAATGTTCCTCCAAAAGGAGGCAGAAAACATCCTGATCAAAAATTTATTGAACTAAATACTTCTAATATTTTATTTATAGCTGGTGGTGCATTTGATGGCATAGATAAAATAATTAAAACAAGACTTAACCTTCAGTCTATTGGTTTCAAATCAGTAGATAAAAAAGTTATAAATGATAATGAAGAAAACGTATTAAAGTTTATTAATCCTCGTGATATTAGATCTTACGGACTAATTCCTGAAATAATTGGTAGGCTTCCTGTAATGTGTCATTTAAACCCATTGTCTAAAGCTGCTCTTAAAGATATAATGACATTACCTAAGAATGCTTTAGTAAAACAGTATAAAAAACTTTTTGAGATGGATGATATTGATTTCTCAATAACTCCAGGTGCAATTGATTATATAGTTGATAAAGCATTTGAATTTAAAATAGGAGCTAGAGGTTTAAGAACTTTATGTGAAGCTATTTTAAATGATGCAATGTTTAATTTACCAAGTTCTGAAGAAAAAGAACTAAAGATTACAAAAGTTTATGCTGATCAGAAACTTCAAAATGTTGATGTTTCTCACCTTAAAGCAGTTTCTTAATTCATTTTAATTAATTCATCTATATACTCTCTAGAGTTTGAAAGTCTAGGAATTTTATTTTGTCCTCCTAGCTTATTTTTTGAAGCAAGCCAGTCATAAAAAAGATTTTTTCTTGCAATTTGTAATTTAGGAATCTCTAGGGTTGAGTTTTTATATCTTTTAGCTTCATAATCAGAATTTAATCTTTGCAGATTTAAATCTAATATTTCCATAAATTTATTTACATCATCTGGTGTTTTTCCAAATTCAATTAACCATTCATGGGATCCTTTAGTCTTGCTACCCATAAATATTGGTCCAACAGTATAATCAGATATTTCAGATTTAGTTAGTTCACAAGTCAGAGATAATGCTTTCTCAGCATTTTCAACAACAATCTCCTCTCCAAATACATTAATAAAATGCTTTGTTCTTCCTGTTACTTTAAGTCTAAATGGATTCAAACATGTGAATTTTATTGTATCACCAATTTTATACCTCCAAAGTCCTGAGTTTGTTGAAATAACCATTGCATAATTCACGTTAAGTTTAACATCTGCTAATGAAACTATTTCTTGTTCTGATCCACTTGTTGGTATAAACTCATAGAAAATACCATAGTCAAGCATTAATAATAATTCATCAGAATTATTTTGATCTTGAATTGCAAAGAATCCTTCAGATGCATTGTATATTTCAAAGTACTTAAAGTCTTTAGAGGGGAATAATTTTTTATATAGATTTCTATATGGATCAAAATTTACACCTCCATGAAAATATACCTCAGAGTTACTCCAAACTTCAAGTATATTTTCTTTTCCTGTTTGTTGAATTACTTGTTGAAGTAAAGACAACATCCAAGAGGGAACTCCTGCAAAACTTGTTACATTTTCATTTATTGACTCATTAATAATTGCTTGAACTTTTTTTTCCCATTCAGATATTAGTGAAACTTTAGAACCAGGAGTGCTGCCTAATTCTGCCCAAAAAGGGAGATTATCTATTATAATTGCAGAAAGATCTCCATAATAGCTGCTATTGTCTTCATAAATATCTTTTGATCCACCTAATCTCAAACATTTGCCGGCAAGTAATTGAGAATTTATGTTATTGTTAAAATAAAGAGACAACATGTCTTTTCCAGCTTTGTAATGACAGTCTTCAAGAGACTCAAAACTTATAGGAATAAATTTACTTTTTGCATTAGTCGTACCACTAGATTTTGCAAACCACTTTATGGGTGTTCGCCAAAAAATATTTTGTTCCCCTTTACGATTTCTCTCTATGTCTTTATAAATATCCTCATATGCAACTATGGGCACTCTCTCTTTAAAATCGTTATAATGTCTAATAGTTTTAAAATCAAACTTTTTTCCAACTTCAGTATCTATTGAATACACCACAAGTTTTCTAAGAACTTCCTGCTGTACTTCTATAGGATAATCTTTAAAAAGTTCTATTTGACCTATCCTTCTTTTTAAAAAGAAAGATGCAACAGAATTAAAAATTGGAATTGGCATGGAATGTATATATTTATCATAAAAATAGTAAACATTAAACTATGTTCTCAGGAGTATTAAAAAAAATGACATCAATACATGATAATCCTGTAAGATATATTCTGGACTTCGACAACGACCTGTTATTTCTTAATCAAATAATTGGAAAAAATATAAAAATTCATAAAACAGGATATTGTTGTCTATCATGTTTTGAAAACTTGCAGATTTTTGCAAATGGATTTTGTAAAAAATGTTTTTTTGAATCACCAATGTCAGGAGACTGGATTATGAAACCTGAATTGAGTAAAGCTCATTTAGAGATTGAAGATCGGGATATTTCCTATGAAAAGAAAGTTCAATTACAAAATCATATTGTATATCTATCTAAAACAAGTGGAATAAAAGTAGGTGTAACAAGATCAAATAATATGGCCACGAGATGGATTGATCAAGGAGCAATTGAGGCAATTGAATTAATTGAAGTTCCCAACAGATATCTAGCTGGTATTGCAGAAGTAAAATTGAAAGATAAGTTTTCTGATAAAACAAATTGGCGTAAAATGTTAACCAGTAATATAGATGAGGCAGACATTATGAATGATAAAAAGATTGCTTTAGATTCATTGGGATCTGAGTTTGAAGAGTTTTTTAAAACTGACAGTGAGGTTATGAAGTTTAACTATCAAATAGATAAATTGATTGATAGTGTGAAATCTATTAGTTTAAAAAAATCAGATAATATTGAAGGAAAATTAATTGGAATAAAAGGACAATATTTAATTTTTGACGACTCTAGTGTTTTTAATGTAAGATCAAATGAAGGTTATGTTGTAGATATTTCTATTTCTGATTAAATAACTGTTTAACTTCTTCATCATTTAAATCTCTATACTCTCCAATATTAATATCTAAATGAATATCCATTATTCTTATCCTTTTTAACTTTGTAACTCTGTATCCAAGTACTTCACACATTCTTCTAATCTGTCTATTTAATCCTTGGGTCAAGACAATTTTGAAACTATTTTCATGAATTTTTTTTACATGACATTTTCTAGTGAATCTACCCATAATTCTTACTCCCCGTCTCATTTTTTCAACAAACTCTATTGAAATTTTTTTATTTACGGTTACAATATATTCCTTTTCTTTTTTGTGTTCTGCACGAAGAACATTGTTAACAATATCACCATTGTTAGTCAATAAAATTAGACCTTCACTTTGTTTATCTATTCTCCCAATTGTAAAAAGTCTTTCTTTATGATTTATAAAATCAATAATATTATCTTTTACTTTTTCACTTCCAGTACATTCAATTCCAACAGGCTTATTAAAAGCTATGTAGACTTTCTTTTTGTCTTTATATTGTATTATTTCACCATCTACAGAAATTTCATCATCAATATTCACCTTTGATCCAAGTACTGATTTCACACCATTAATATAGACTCTTCCAGCAGATATATATTCATCTGCTTTTCTCCTTGAGCAAAACCCAACTTCACTTAAATACTTATTAATTCTTTTCTTTTCCAACTTAATTTAGTTTTAGTTCTTCACCTACCTTTAGATTGAATTTCTTTCTGAACATCCAAACAAATAGATACAGAAGAGGTGTATCTAAAATCGCAATTATTACTTTAAATAAAAAACCTGATATTATTAATACTAAAAATTTATCTTGAGGAAGTATCCCAAAGACAATAAGGAGTGATACGATAGTGAAAGTATCTACAAACTGAGAAGTAAAAGTTGAAAAATTATTTCTCAACCAAAGGTGCTTCCCTTTTGTTAATTTTTTCCAGAAATGATAAATTCTAATGTCAATAAATTGAGCAAATAAGTATGTTAACATTGATGCTAGTACTGCTAAAGGTGCATTGAGAAAAACACTATTAAAAGTAGCATCATCTATTGGAGATCCCTCAATAGCAGGAACTTGACTTGATATAAATATCAATCCAATTGAAAAAATTGAAGCAAATATTCCAGTAATTACAACTTGATCAGCTTTTTTTTGACCGTATATTTCAGATATTAAATCAGTAATTAAAAATGTCAAAGGATAGGGTAATATTCCTACTGATAATTCAAAAAGTTTAACTCCCATTAAATTTATATCAAAAGGATACCAGTAAAATATTTTAGTAAATATTAAATTTGAAGCTACAAGAGATGTAATAAATAATCCGGCAAGGATTAAGTATATATTGTTAGCTAAATATATTTTTTTGGCGTTCATTTATAGGACTTATGAGCAAAGTGTATTTTTCAATAGGATCAAACAAAGGTAATCGTTCTGGATTAATTAATGAAGCTATTGATAAGATTGATATTGCAATTGGAAGAGTTGAACTAAAATCAAATATTTATGAAACAAAATCATGGGGTTTCAATTCAAATAACTTCTACAACATTTGCTTATTGATTGAGTCAAGTATTTCACCAGATTTAATTTTAAATAAAATACTAATTATCGAAAAAGAAATGGGAAGGTTAAAAACAGGTGATCAATATAATGATAGATGTGTTGATATAGATATCTTATTTGTTGATGACATCATTGTAAACAGTAAAAATCTTATTATTCCTCATCCAAGAATACAGCTAAGAAAATTTGTTTTAACTCCAATGCTAGATTTAGCTCCAGATTTAATTCATCCAATTTTAAATAAATCGATTAGACAATTAGACCTGGAATGTGATGATAATGACCAACCAATAAAAATAGATTAGTTATAATTCGGTTTTATAGAAAAAATCCCAAAGCACTATTCCTGCTGCAACAGAAACATTTAAAGAATGCTTTGTTCCAACCTGAGGTATTTCAACAACTTCATCCGAAACATTAATTATATCATCTGAAATACCATCAACTTCGTTTCCAAATATAAAAGCATACTTAGTTCCTTTTACTGGAATAAATTTCTCAATCTTAAGAGATTCATCTGCCTGTTCGATTGAAATTATCTTAATATCCTTTTTCTGTAATTTTTTAATAGTCTCAATAATATCATCTGAATACTCCCAGTCAACAGAATCAGAAGAGCCTAAAGCAGTCTTCTCCATTCTAGAATTTTCAGGTGTTGCAGTATAACCAGAAATGATTATTTTTTCTATCAAAAATGAATCAGATGTTCTAAATATTGACCCAACATTATGAAGACTTCTAATGTTGTCAAGAATTACTATTGCAGAAGTTTTTTTTGATTTTTTAAACTCATCAATTGACTTTCTGTTAAGTTCAGTATTTTTTAATTTTCGCATTAGAGTAAAAATAAAAATATTTAAATTAGCACAAATAAATTTCAGTGACTAAAGCTATTAAAATCACCCCTTTAATGAAGCAGTATAATGATATTAAATTAAAATATCCCAATACTGTACTTTTATTTAGAGTAGGTGATTTTTATGAAACTTTTGGACAGGATGCAGTTCTAGCATCTAAAGTTTTAGGAATTGTTTTAACTAAAAGAGGGGCAGGTTCAACTAGTGAAACGGAATTAGCAGGTTTTCCTCATCATTCAATTGAGAATTATTTACCCAAATTAGTTAAGGCAGGTCATAGAGTTGCAATTTGTGATCAACTAGAAGATCCCAAACTTACCAAGAAGATTGTTAAAAGAGGTGTAATAGAAATCGTTACTCCTGGAATTGTGATAAATGATGGGGTTTTAGATCAGAAAAAAAATAATTATTTAGCATCTATATATTTTGAAAAAAATGAATGTGGAATTTCTTTTTTAGATGTTTCTACAGGAGACTTTTATATTTCTCAAGGAGACTTTAAGCTAATTGATCAGCTTATTTCAAACTTTTCTCCCAACGAAATTTTAGTTTCTAAACCTACAAAGAATAAGTTTAATGAATTAATAGGTAGTTCTTATAACGTTTACCCTCTTGATGATTGGGTATTTGACAGCTCTTATTCTAAAAATAAATTATTAGATCACTTTAATACAAAAAGTTTAAAAGGATTTGGTGTTGATGATATTCAACTTGGGATCACTGCTGCTGGGTCAATAATTCATTATTTAGATGATACGGAGCATAACAATTTAAGTCATATCTCAAACCTTCAAAGAATTTTTCCTGACTCCTATGTTTGGATGGATAAGTTCACAATGAAAAACCTTGAATTATTTAATTCAAATTCATTAAATGGGTTTAATCTTTCAGAAACAATTGATGATACAATCACAAGTATGGGGTCAAGGAGATTGAAAAACTGGATAGCATTTCCTTTAGTTGAAAAAAAAGAGATAAAGAATAGGCAGGAAATAGTTTCCTCAATAATTGAAGATAATGAGGTAAGTGATCTACTAGATATTAATCTAAATAAAATCTCAGATATCGAGAGGTTAATGTCTAAAATAGCTACTTATAAAATATCACCAAGAGAGTTGATACATCTTAAAAATTCTTTAGAAAGTGTTTATGAAATTAAACAATCCCTGTCTGATGTTTCGGGAACTTTAAAGAGTTATGGAAAGACTATACCTGTTTCAAATTCAATAGTTAAAGAGATAACAAAAACTTTAAAGGAAGATTCACCTGTATCAATATTAAAAGGTGACTTTATTAATGATAACTATTCAAATGAACTAGATGAATTAAGAGATATAAGATCCTCGGGAAAAGAATATTTAAATCAAATTCTGGAGAGGGAAACCGAGAAAACTAAAATACCCTCATTAAAAATATCTTTTAATAATGTCTTCGGTTACTATATTGAAGTAAGAAATACACATAAAGATAAAGTGCCTGAAGAGTGGATTAGGAAACAAACACTTGTAAATGCAGAAAGATATATCACACAGGAATTGAAAGAGTATGAAGAGAAGATAATTAATGCTGATGAAAAAATTAAAGATCTAGAACTTAAACTTTTTCTAAAACTTATAGATAAACTTCAAGATAATCTTACAACTTTAAAATTGATTTCTGAGAAAGTTTCAGTGATCGATATTTTAAATTCTTTTTCAAAAAGAGCTATTAAGTATAAATACATATGTCCAGAGATTATAGATAAAAAAAAGATAGAAATAACTCAAGGAAGACACCCAGTTATTGAGGCCAATCTTCCCCACGGAGAACGATATATTCCAAATGATATATTATTAGATAAAGAGCAGCAAATTATAATGATAACTGGACCTAATATGTCTGGTAAGTCAGCAATTCTTAGACAAACAGCATTAATTACAATCTTAGCACAAATAGGAAGTTTTGTTCCGGCTAAAGAAATGAAATTTTCAATAGTTGATAGAATTTTTACTAGGGTAGGAGCGAGTGATAATATATCAATGGGTGAATCAACATTTATGGTAGAGATGAATGAGACTGCATCAATTCTTAATAATCTTACCGATCATAGTTTGATATTACTAGATGAAATAGGAAGAGGTACAAGTACTTATGATGGAATATCAATAGCTTGGGCTATTGCAGAATTTCTTCATGAAAATAAAAACAATCCTCATGTTCTTTTTGCAACTCACTATCATGATCTTAATGAAATGGAATCTATTTTTAAAGGAATAAAAAACTTTAACGTAAGCGTTAAAGAGACAAAAGATGATGTTGTATTTCTCAGAAAACTAGTTAAAGGAGGCAGCAATCATAGCTTTGGAATTCATGTTGCAAAGATGGCAGGAATGCCAAAACTAGTTCTTGATTCTGCAAAAAATAAATTAAAATTGATGGAGAGAGCTTCGCCAAGTAAATTAAAAGGGGATAATAATGATGATAATTTTCAGCTTAGTTTCTTTGATGTAGAAGATCCAAAAATGCAAGAAATAAGAAAGATTATTGAAAATTTAGATATTGATAATTTGAGTCCAGTTGAAGCTTTAATAAAACTAAATCAAATAAAAAAAGAAATAAAAAATGAAGATTGATTTACATGGTAAAACACATCCTGAAGGTCTAGAGCTTATAGAGGAATATATGCTCTTAAATTCTGTTAAAGGGAGTGTAAGTCTTCATGTTGTTACCGGTAACTCTCCTTTAATGCAAAAAAAAATTATTGATCAAATATGTAAAAAGTATGGATTCTC
>JABGTW010000017.1 GCA_018646865.1 Cryomorphaceae bacterium
ATATTGTACGGTGGAAGTGTTAATCCATCAAATTCTAAGGAGATATTGTCTTCTGATAATGTTGATGGTGTATTGGTAGGTGGTGCATCGACAAAGTTTGATCAACTTATAGGAATAGTTCATTCTATTTAACAATTCTTTATGAACGCACTTTTTTATATAAAGTTATATTTGTGAAATATGTTTAAAAAACTTCTAACTTCAATTTTATTAATTATGAGTCTAACAATTAGTTCTCAAGTTTCTACTGACAACTCTATACATCAGTTTAAAGTTGCCGATATATCTGGTAATATTTTTGATTTTTCAGAGCTTAAAGGAAAGAAAGTAATGATAGTTAACACAGCATCTAAATGTGGTCTAACTTATCAGTATGAGTCATTACAAAAACTTTATTCTCAATACAAAGACCTTAATTTTGTGATAATTGGATTTCCCTCTAACGACTTTCTTTGGCAAGAACCAGGATCAAATGATCAAATAATGGACTTCTGTGAGCAAAATTATGGAGTTACATTCCCTATGATGAGTAAAATAAAGGTTAAAGGTTCAAAAAAACATCCTATATATCAGTTTCTAACTGAAAAATCTAAGAATGAATTTAAGGACTCAAAGGTCACTTGGAATTTTCAAAAATACCTTATAAATAAAGCAGGTAAAATTGAAAAAATTATTGCTCCCAAGACTAGACCAGATTCCGAAGAAATTGTATCTTGGATTACAAATGGTGACTAAAAATAAATTTTCAACCAGATGTGTTCATGAAGGTGAAATAAAGGACACTATGTATCAGGGAATAGTCTCTCCTCTGTTTATGTCTACTACCTACCCATGGTTTGGAGGTGATTCTGAAACTAAGCCTTACCCTAGATATTTTAACACTCCTAATCAAGAGTTTTTATCAAAAAAAATTGCTTCACTTGAAAACGGTGAAAAGGCATTGATTTTTACATCAGGCATGGCTGCCATTAGCACATCTATAATGGCAAACGTAAAGAGTGGTGATCACATTATTTTTCAAGATGATTTGTATGGAGGTACAAGAAATTTTATACAGACTGAATTTGATAAGTTTGGTATAGAATATTCGTTTACTAATAGTCTTGATCCTAAAAGTTTTTCTGATGAAATTAAAGATAACACTGTTGGGATTTATGTAGAAACTCCAAGTAATCCTCTTTTAAAAATTGTTGATTTAAAATCAGTTTCATCAATTGCTAAAGAAAAGGGAATTTGGACTATGATTGATAATACTTTTGCTAGTCCAGTCAATCAAAATCCAATTGATCATGGAATAGACATTGTTATTCATAGTGCTACAAAATACCTTGGAGGACATAGTGATATCTCAGCAGGGGCTGTAATTAGTTCAGAACTAAGAATCGAAAAAATACTTAATTCTGCTAAAAACTTTGGTGGAAATTTAAGCGATTATACAGTCTGGTTATTAGAAAGAAGTATGAAAACTTTACTTATTAGAGTGAAAGAACAGACTAATAATGCAAAAATTCTTGCTAAAATGTTAGATGAAAACACTAATATTTCACGAGTTTATTATCCAGGACTAGAATCACATCCCTCACATGAGCTTGCTAAATCTCAAATGAATGACTTTGGTGCAATGATGTCTTTTGATTTAAACAAAAATGTTGATGTGTATGATTTTCTTAAATCATTAAAAATAATTAAACCTGGAATGAGTCTTGCAGGAGTTGAAACGACAGTAAACTTTCCAATGAAAACATCTCATGGGTTAATGACCCAGGAAGAAAGAGATATACAGGGAATAGGTGATAAGCTTATTAGATTATCTGTTGGTATTGAATCTTATGAAGATCTTTATGAAGATCTTGACCAAGCAATAAAATTATCAATAAAATGAAAGTTGACATATTAGCATTTGGTGCCCATCCGGATGATGTAGAAATGGGTTGTGGTGGTACAATAGCTAAGTCAACATCTATGGGTAAAACAGTTGGAATTATAGATCTAACCAGAGGAGAGCTTGGCACAAATGGTTCTGTTGAGCTAAGAGATAATGAAGCGTCTGAAGCTTCATCAATATTAGGCTCAAAATTTCGATTAAATCTAGACTTTGAAGATGCTTTTATCTTTAATAATAAGGAGAATCAAATTGAAGTTGTTAAAATCATTAGGCACTATCAACCTGATATAATATTATCACCTACTCAATTTGACCGTCATTCTGATCATGGTAAAGCTTCCGATTTAATTTATGAATCAGCTTTTTTAAGTGGTTTAACTAAGTTGGATACTGCTTATGAAGGTGAAAATCAGTCACCCTGGAGGCCTAAAATAAATTTAAATTATCAACAGTGGAATGATTTTGATCCTGATTTAATAGTAGATATATCTGACTTTATTGAAATAAAAAAAGATGCTATCCTAGCATTTAAAAGCCAAGTACTTAAAGATTCATCTACTAAGTCTACTAAAATTAATTCTGATAATTTTATAGAGAGTATTAAATACAGGGCAAAAAATTATGGAAGGTTGATTGATAAGGAATATGCAGAGGCATTTCAGTCAAGAAAAAATATAGCTATTGATAATATTTTTGATCTATTATAATTTTTTTAAAAATCCTTTAATATAATTTTCAAAAAGTCTATTTTTGCCACCTAAATGGTGGTTGTAGCTCAGTTGGTTAGAGCGCCTGATTGTGGTTCAGGAGGTCGGCGGTTCGAGACCGCTCTTCCACCCAGATTTAAACCTTCGAGAAATCGGAGGTTTTTTTGTTTCTATACTTTAGAATGAACGTACTCTAAAGTTACAACATAGTCCTATATAAAGGGAGTAGATTAATAAGGTTTAGATAATTCTTATATTAGTATTATGAAGAAACCTTTTGTTTTTATTGTGGGATGTTTAATAGGGTTTGTGTTTGCTGTACTGGTAAAGTCATATTTTGGAAACCAATGGGATGCTGA
>JABGTW010000016.1 GCA_018646865.1 Cryomorphaceae bacterium
AAACCAGTTGATGGTATAATTCTTTATAGATAGGTTTATGAAAAGACTACTACTATTATTTTTTTTGATTATTAGTTGTAATCAGCCCAATGGTATTTCTGTTGATTCACAAACTCATTTATTACCATACCCAAATCAAATTTTTTTACAAAAAAACACAATAAATTTAGGCAAAGGTTTAAATGTTTCTAATGGAATTTACAGTAGTTACTTGAAAGATCAACTTCTTTTGAATAATATACCAAATGACAAAGGAGTGAAAGTTGTATTTGAAAAATCAATAATCGACACATTGGGTGAAGAAGGTTACCAATTAATAGCAAAAAACAATAAGATATCTATTCTATCGAACACTAAAGCAGGAACATTTTATGGTATCCAGACCTTAATTCAATTAACCAGACTAGGAGTTGTACAAGAACTTGAAATTATAGATAAGCCACAATTTAAATGGAGAGCATACATGCTCGATGAAGGTAGATATTTTCAAGGAAAAGAAGTTGTGAAATATATATTAAATGAAATGGCGCATTTGAAAATGAATGTTTTTCACTGGCATTTGACAGATGATGCTGGATGGAGAATAGAAATAAAAAAATATCCACTTTTAACACAGATTGGTTCTAAAAGAGATAGTACACAAATTAATTATCAAGGAAAAAAATGGGGTAGCGAAGTTTTTGATGGTGTCCCACATGAAGGTTTTTATACTCAAGATGATATTAAGGAAATTGTAGCTCATGCTGAGAATCTAAATATTACAATTATTCCAGAAATAGCTATGCCAGGTCATGCGTCAGCTGCAATTGCAAGTTACCCTTTCTTGGGATCTTCAACACAACCTATTAAGGTTCCAGAAAGATTTGGTGTTGGAGAAGTTATATTTAATCCTGCAAGTCCAAAAACAATAGTATTTATTCAAGATGTATTGAAAGAAGTTTCAGACTTATTCCCCGGGAATATAATACATATTGGCGGAGATGAAGCGAAATATGATCTATGGAAAATTAATGAAGATATTAAAGCTCTAATGAAAGAAAATCAATTAGAAAATTACAGTGATGTTCAAGTGCATTTCACTAACAATATTTCTGATTACATTAATTCTGTACTAGGAAAACGTATGATGGGATGGAATGAAATTATGGGTAATAATCTACATAATTGGGAAAATAATGATGATAACGCTACTACAAAACTATCAAAAAATGCAATTATTCATTTCTGGAAAGGTGGCCTTGATAACTTAAAGATAGCCATTAATGCAGGGCATGATTTAGTAAATTCTGACCATAATTACACCTATTTAGATTATACATACGAGCAAATTGATCTTAATAAGGCATACAGTTTCAATCCTATACCTGAAGGGTTTACAAAAGAAGAAGCTGAACAAATTTTAGGCTTAGGGACTCAAATGTGGGGCGAATGGACACCAACTAAAAAAGAAGTCTACAGTCAAACATTTCCAAGAATTGCTGCTTATGCTGAAACGGGTTGGACGTTAACTAACAATAAAAATTATAAAAGATTTAAAGCTTCACTAATTGCATTATTTAAAAAATGGGAAGTAAATCTCGATGATAATTTTAACATGTAAGTTTAAATTGACAAACTAATTCTTAAATTAGAGATATGAAAAATTTTTTTAAATGGCGATTAAAATGGATTAATACAAATCCTTTACTTGCTGCATATATAGCATTTTTTAAAGGTGTAATATTTACTGTTTTATTTTACGAGTTTATTTTAAATTAGCGATATGAAAAATATCTCTATACTTTTTATTATTTCTTGTTTTACATTTCAACTTTCAATTGCACAATATGAAGGGTATTCTGCTGATTCATGGAAGGATCAACTTGAAATAGAGGAAATATTTGCTAAACAAATAGATAAAACTTCCTTCAAAAAGCATCTTAAAAAACTTACAGAGCGTCCACATGTTGTTGGAAGTGCAGCTAATGAAGAGGTTCAAAGATATATTGGAGAGGTAATGCAGAATGCAGGACTAGTTGTAACCAATTATCCCTATGATCTGTATCTCCCAAAAGAACCTGGAACTTCCCTAATTGAAATTATAACACCATCCTTAGAGGTATTGAATCAAAAGGAGGGAGTTATACCGGGTGATAAATTTTCAGAAGATCCTTTACTTTGGAAAGGCTGGAATGCTTTTTCAGGAAGTGGAGACGTAACGGCAGAGGTTGTTTATGCTAATTATGGACGTAAGGAAGATTTTGAAACATTAAAAAGACTTGGTGTTGATGTCAAAGGAAAAATTGTTTTGGCTAGATATGGTGGAAACTTTAGAGGTTTCAAAGCTAAATTTGCAGAAGCAAATGGAGCGTCAGGACTTATAATATTTACAGATCCAAAAGACAGTGGTTTTACAAAAGGACTAGTGTATCCTGAAGGACCTTATTACAATTCATCTACTATACAAAGAGGTTCTTTGCTAACATCAGATTTTACAGGGGATCCATTAACCCCTTTTGAACCTGCGTTACCTTTAGATGGTAAAAAGAAGATCAAACGTCTTGACCCTAAAGATGCTCAATTACACACCATACCAGTTACTCCTATTGGTTATGGTGAAGCTGAAAAAATACTAGGAAAAATGGAAGGAAAAGTAGTTCCGCAGTCATGGCAGGGAGGTCTTCCATTTACTTATAGACTTGATGGTGGTAATTCTTTAACAGTAAGGTTGAAGGTAGATCAAAAAATTGATTTCGTTAGGGCTACTAATGTAATAGGAATGATAAAGGGGAGTGAAGCTCCAGACGAATGGATTATTTTAGGTTGTCATTTGGATGCTTGGGGGTTTGGAGCAACAGATCCTAACAGTGGAACTGCAATGTTACTTAGTTTGAGTGAAACTTTAGGTTCTCTGATCGATAAAGGATATAATCCTAAAAGATCTATTTTAATTGGACATTGGGATGCTGAGGAGCATGGTGTAATCGGTTCATCAGAATGGGTAGAGCAGATGAGAGATGAATTGAATGCTAAAGGTGTGGTTTACATGAATTTTGATGGAGGAGTATCAGGTAAAAATTTTGGTGCATCAGCAGCACCAACTTTAAAGAAATTAATGGTGGAAGCATCTAAAGTTGTAAAATACCCTTATACTGATCAAAGTCTATTTGAATTTTGGAAAAAAGATAATCAGATTGAACCATCAATTGGAAGTTTAGGTGGTGGATCAGATCACATTGCCTTTTATATGCACGCAGGTGTTCCTTCATTGAGTGGTGGAGCAGGAGGTCCAAATCTATATCATTCCAATTACGATAGCTTTAGGTTTTATAAGCAGTTTGTAGATCCTGAGTTTAAAATGGGTCCTATGGTTGAACAGATGGCAGGATTGATGGCACTGCGTATGGCTAACGCTGAACTTATCCCTTATAATCTAAATAGATATGCAGTGGATTTGAAAATACATTTTAGTAATGCCGAGACTAAAATTAAAGAATATGACCAAAAGTTTGAGGGGTTTAAAATGACTGCAGATGCAATTGAATCTTTAGAAAAAACATCTGATGAGCTAACATCTAATATAAAATTATATCTAGAGAGTGGAAAGTTTTCTAAAAAAGAACTTCATAATTTAAATCAACAATTAATTGCTTTAGAAAAAAGTTTTATATCAGACCAAGGCATGTACTTTGGCTCATGGTTTAAATCGTTATATGCTTCTTCAGATCCCTTTAGTGGATATGCTGCTTGGATTCTCCCAGGATTAGAATATGAAATTGCATTGAAATCTTCTAATAGACTACAGGAGTGGGATTCGCGTTATGCTAATGCTGTAGAGTCATTACATTTAAAAATGAAACAATTAATTGAGGATATAAAATAATCTCTTTTTTTATAGTCTTTCT
Source organism: Cryomorphaceae bacterium (assembly GCA_018646865.1). Lineage (GTDB taxonomy): Bacteria > Bacteroidota > Bacteroidia > Flavobacteriales > Flavobacteriaceae > Marisimplicoccus. The sequence goes on from JABGTW010000016.1 coordinate 3,885, forward strand.
AATTTGATATTTCTCCAACGTACTTTCACATCATCACCAGCATGAATTTGAAGTGCAATAGACCCTTTTCCCTCTCCTATCTTTTGATCTTTGATGTGAATCATTTCAACGCCATTTAACCAAGTCTTTACATTATCTCCTTTAACCATAATTTTCATTGAATTCCAATCACCATATTTTAAACTTTTATCTTTTATTGGATCTGGTTTTATAAGCCATCCCCTTCCATAAGACTCATATATCCCACCAGTATCATGTCCGGGAGGAGAAATTTCTACTTGCCAACCATTTATTATTATTCCTTCAAGAGTTGATCTAAAAAAAACACCACTGTTTCCATTAGATTCTTGTTTATACTCAAGAGTCAGTATAAAATCATTATAATATTTATCAGTAGATAAATAACCATACTCATTGTCTGGTCCATTTTCACAAACTAAATCCCCATTTTCAACATACCATTTCTCTGTACCGTGGATTGTCCATCCAGATAAGTCAATTCCATTAAATAATGAAACTGATTGTGAAAAAGAAAAATTAAAAAAAAGAAAAAAATATACTGCTATTCTCATTTTATTGATCATAACTAAATTAACGTGTCAATCGGTAGATTAATATTGCAGCCCTTTGAATCAAAGCATTCATGGTTTTTAGATTAACCGTTTCTTGTGGAGTATGTGCATAATTCCCCATTGTTCCTAGGCCATCCAGCCCATCTACATAATCAGCAACAAATGAAATGTCAGCAGCACCTCTTTTGCTAGGGTCATAACCTGTTACAGGACCAAAACCTAAATCTTGACTTACTTCACTTAAAATTTCTAATACAGCTTGGTTGCCCTCAGTAGGTCCCATTGCAGGATAGCTGTCTATAAAATTAATACTAGCGGAGGTTTGGGGTAAGTTTTGACTTACAATAGTTCGCATTTTAGCACGCGCATTTTCCTTTTGTTCTTCAGATATGAATCGAAGACCACCATTAACTATTGCTGTTTGAGCAACTACATTGGTTTTACCAAAAACTTCTCCACTACTGGTTTGTTTATCATAATCTATAAAAGTACCCCCTAAAAGTGTCCCAGGATTAAAGGTTAGGTATTCTTCCCCTCGTACTTCCGTATAAAATTCGTTGAGAATACGACTCATCTCAAAAATTGCTCCAGCACCTATACGCTCATTAAATACTCCTGAAGAGTGAGCACGTATCCCTTTAACTTCTACACTCCATCCTGAAGCTCCTCGTCTAGCTATGGTAGCGTTATCAAAACCTGTAGCATTTTCAAAACCCAAAGCAATATCAGCTTTTTTTCCTGCCTCAATCAATGCTCTACGTGAAATTGACAAAGGCTTTCCTGTACTTTCTTCATCTCCAGTAAAGGCAACGGTAATACTTGCTCTTTTTAGTAAGTTTAGATCTGCTAACGCTTTTAATGCATATAAAACAACTACATCACCACCTTTCATATCGTTAGCTCCAGGTCCATAAGCGATACTGTCATTTATACGTTCAAAAGTTTGGAAGGGACTGTTTTCCTCAAAAACAGTATCTAAATGTCCAATAAGTAATAATTTTTTTCCTTTATCACCATTAATAGAAGCAAATAAGTGTCCAGCACGATTCATTTCTGCTGGCATATTTATCCATTCCGTTTGAAAACCAATCTCTTGAAAGGCTGTATCAAATAAATCTCCTACTTCTTTAACGCCATTTTGATTTAAAGTTCCACTATTGATATTGACTACTTTTTCTAGAAACAACAGACTGGCGTTATCAAAATTTTTAACTTTTTCTACAATTTTCCGTTCTGTTCTATTGAGTTTTTGAGCTTGTAAATTAATAGATATAGAAGTGATAAAAAGTAAGATTAGGAGTGGATTATTCATGTCTCTAATTTAGTCTTTTTTCATAATCAAAAGCTTTAAACTTAAAATTTTGAACTCATGAACAATATGTATATACATAAAAAATACTAATGATATACATAACTAATTAATTTATAAACAATTATATTTATAGAGTGAAGAAGACTAATTATAACAAAATTAAAAATATTAGAGTTAGTGACGAACTATTAGCAGTAATAAATTCTCCTAAAATACAGAATGGTAAAATGCTACAAAATGACTTGAAGCATTCAAACTACAATCAGATGGTTAGATATTTAATTGTAAAAGCATATGAGGAGATGTATACAAAGACTTGGCTTAATAAAATGTTTGATTGGGACAATATTCCAGAGGTCCAAGAATATAAGTTTAGGCAAAATGGTGGTCATTTAATGCAGAAACGTAGAGAAATAGATAAGTTAAAAGCTGATATTGCTACTCATTCTATAACAAGACAAGAGTCAAATGAGGTTGATATTTCTCAATTAAAGCTCTTTAAAGGGAACTGATTCTTTTAGTTAAGAGGGTTTTTTAATACATTAGAGATATGAAAAAAGCTCTATTAGTTTTTTTAATTACTTTTTTAACTATTCAATTTACATTTAGTCAAATA
>JABGTW010000015.1 GCA_018646865.1 Cryomorphaceae bacterium
GCTTTCCCAGAACACCAGGACCACAATTATATATGAATCTCCCTATAGGGTTGTTAAAACATTAACAGATTTTTTAGAATATTTTGGTGAGGAAAGACAAATTAGCTTGAGTCGAGAAATATCAAAAATATATGAGGAGACCTTCAGGGGGTCCGTTGTTGAAGCTGTTAAATATTTTTCAAATAAGAAAATAAAAGGGGAGTTTGTAATATGTATTGATAAAAAACAATAGAATATTAATGAAAAATTGGATTGAGAAAGAACAACCCTCTAAAGACGACATTCAAAGTCTCAATGAAACATTAAAAATTCCAGCATTTATATGCTCCTTGTTATTGCAGAGAAATATAAATTCATTAGAAAAAGCAAAACAATTTTTTCGACCAAATATTGATTTACTGCATGATCCCTTCTTAATGAAGGATATGTTGAGGGTTGTAGAAATGATTGAAGCTTCGAAAACAAAAAAAATAATGATTTTGGGTGATTACGATGTTGATGGCACCACCTCTACTGCAATGCTTTTTAAATATTTTGATAATAAAGGGTTTAATATTTCCTATTATATTCCTGATAGATATAAGGAAGGCTATGGGGTATCTTTAGAATCTATAGAATATGCTGAAAAAAATAATTTTTCTTTAATTGTAACTGTTGATTGTGGAATTAAAGCTTTGACTCAAGTTGATTTAGCTAAATCAAAAGGCATTGAGGTCATTATTTGTGATCATCATCTTCCAGGAGAAACGTTGCCAAATGCATATGGAATAGTTAACCCAAAACAATTAGACTGTAAATATCCTTTTAAAGATTTATGTGGCTGTGGTATAGCCTTCAAATTAATAACTGCTCATAATTTAATTTCAAACGACCCTTGTGATGTTTTTGAATTTATTGATTTTGTTGCCCTTGCAACAATTTCTGATATGATGCCTTTAGTAGGTGAAAACAGGCTTTTGGTATTTTATGGTTTAAAAAGAATAAATGAAAACCCAAGAATAGGTCTAAGAAACTTTTTAAAATCAATAAACAGTAAAATAGATGAATCTAAAGTTTCATTTAATATTGGACCAAGAATAAATGCTGCTGGGAGAATGAAAAATGGAAAAGTTATTGTTGATTTATTAGTTCAAGAAGATAGAGAAAAAGCTAGCATTATGTCCAATGAAGTAGAGTTCCTTAATCAAAACCGTAGAGCAACAGAAAAGGATGTATTTCAACAAGCAATAAAACAAATAGATCATGCCAGTTTCACAAATATTGTCTATTCTGAAAACTGGAGTAAAGGAGTACTAGGAATTGTAGCGTCAAGACTTATTGAACAATCATATAAACCAACAATAGTTATGACTGATTCAAATGAAGAGCTTTTAACTGGCTCAGTAAGGTCTGTCTCAGGATTTGATGTTCATGAAGCTCTTTCAAAATGTGAAGACAATATTTTTCAATTTGGAGGACATAAATATGCTGCTGGCTTAAAAGTAAAGAAATCTAATTATGAAAACTTTAAAGTTCAATTTGAAAAGACAGTTAGAAAATCTGTTAATGAAAAAATGTTTAGAAAAAGTTTTTCATATGATGTTTTAATTGATTTTTCTGAAATTACATTTGAAAATATTAAAATCATTTTAAGAATGTCTCCATTTGGTCTTGGAAATAATAAGCCTGTGTTTAGGACTAACAATTGTTTTTTAGACCATAAATTGAAGTTTATAGGAAAGGAATCACAAATAGTTAAATCAAAAATTAAGGACCAATCTGGAAGGGAATTACCATTTATATGTTTTGATAAAAAAGAACAGCTAATTAATATTAGTTCAACATTCGATATTCTCTACACAATTAACTTTAATTCATATTCAGGAATAGATGAGATAGAACTTACCCTAAGAGAGATTGATATAAAAAAATAAACCCTGCCGAAGCAGGGTTTATAAATACGCTATTAGTTTCTTATTAGAATCTAAATGTAGCTCCTAAATTCCATGTAGTTCCCTTACCAAAGTAAACTTGGTTTTGAACATCAATCCCATTCCAAGTTCTTCCACCATCACTATGAATATTTGTTTGAGATTGAGATATATATTCTTCATCAAACAGGTTATTGATGTTTGCTCTTACAATAGTTTCATAACCTAAGAATGTTGTTCTATAAGTAGCACCTATATCAACTAAGCTAAAGCTTGGTAGTTTAATTGAACCTCTGTTGTTTGAACTATAGAACTCACTGTCTAATGGACCAAATCTTCCGTATAAATTAGAATATGTTTGAAAGTCTATGTCAGCAGATAATTTATCAGACATTTTATAGGTAGCTCCAAGGTACATAACTGTTTGTGCCGCATCACCAAGTTTAACACCATCTAAATATAAAGTTCCTGTTTCTCCTGCTGCTTGACCATTGTCATTATAAAAAGAGGTACCATTAAAGTTTTTAGAAAACTTCCAGTCACCTAATGAAGCCATACCTTTTAACCTTAATCTACTAGAAGGATACCAAGTAAACTCACCTTCAATACCAGAATGCGTTTGCTCAACATCATTGTAGATTATTGTTATCCCTTGATCTCCAATTGATGTAGATCTTTGAAAAGTTCTATCACCCCATACAGTGTTGTACACGTTTACTTTTGCTTTAAAGTTTGATCCAAAATAACCATAACCAAGCTCTAGAGATGTGATTTTTTCAGAAGTTATATCATCCGCTTCTGTAAAGTCATAATCTGCATTAGTAAATACTCCATCAACAAGAGGAGGTCTATTGATACGACCTACATTAAAGAATACATTTGCTCTGTCATTCATTTTATAGTTTGCACCACCTTTAATATATCCTCCATTTACAGTAATCTTTCTACTTTTTGTATCTGGTTGAGTTGTGTAGAAGTGTTCTAGTTGATATTTTTGAGTTGTTGATCCAACTTGAAGAACTGCAGAGAATTTATCATTACCAGTATATTCAATTAAACCATTGATACCAGTCCAATCATTATAACCAATATAGTATCTCTGTGTTCCATTAGGATCATCCATACCAAGATTTTTAAAAGGAGAAGATTCATATGCAGTTGTAACTACGGTTCCAATTCTATCTCCATTTCCAGAGAAGTTATTTCCGTTAATTGTAGAAATATACCCATCTAGACCTAGGAAATCACTGATACCTCTTCTGTGATAAGCTTTATATGATCTTAAATCAACACCTAACTCATATCTGAAATTATCTGAGTCGATTTTAATTTTAGAAATACCACCAATCCAGTTATGAGAGTTAGTTGAAAACCTTCTAACAGTTGTATCTGCACCCCATTTACTAGGAAGTCCATCTATCGTATTGTGATATCCAAGCTTCATGCCAGCGAAAGGTCCGCTATCAGGAACATATGCTCCAGCTAAGTTTTTTGAAACTGCTGTTCCCCAGTTAATCGTATAGTCAGAATTTCTCCACTCTGAGTGATCGTCCATATACTCTGCAAAGGACTCGTTAAAAGAAGTTGTTCCAAAAGAACCTCTTCCTCTTAAACCTGTTCCACCACCTCTTCCAGCAGAAGCATAAAGAGAAGTTGCAAGTGTAACTCTACTGCTGATTTCCCAATCCCAGTTAAGAGTTGCTAATGGTTTGTGATAATAGTTTCTTAAAACTGAAAACTCTTCACCTTTATAGTCACCATATAATTGATTAAAC
>JABGTW010000036.1 GCA_018646865.1 Cryomorphaceae bacterium
CTTTCAGGAAAATCACATACACTTTCTAAGGCAAATACATTTTTATATTCAATATCTGAAAACTCATCTATCCAGATTTTTTCGATCAATTCTTGTGGAAAATCAATATCATTTACTTGAATTACATAATTCAAGCAAATACCTTGCTTAACAAGAGTACCTGTAAAAGTTTTTTCTTGATTAATTGATTCTTTATTACAACCAATTATTGACACCAATAAAATGAATATAATTTTCTTAATTTTTTCTACTCTTTATCTACTTCAATCTTTTTGTCCATATTAGCAATCTCCCATGCAGTATAAAAAATTAATTTAGTTCTTTCTGTTAATAGGTCATAACGAATCTTATCTGGAGTGTCTCCTGTACCATGATAATCCTCGTGAGTTCCGCTGAAGTAAAAAATTACAGGAATATTATTTTTAGCAAAGTTGAAATGATCACTTCTTTCATAAAAGTTATTAGGATCATCTAATTCATTAAACGTATAATCTAATTCAAGGTTTATTGTTCTATTGTTTACCTCTTCTGATGTTTCATGTAGCTTTGAACTTAATCTATCAGAACCAATTAAATAAATATATCTATCATTATCAGAGCCTCTATTAGGATCTGTTCTTCCTATCATATCAACATTTAAATTTGTTATAGTCTTTTCAAGAGAGTATAATGGATCCATAGTATAGTACTCAGAACCTAATAAACCTTTTTCTTCACCTGTTACATGAAGAAAAACAATCGATCTTTTAGGTCCATTACCTTCAGATTCAGCTAATTTAAATGCTTGGGCAAGTTCAAGTAAAGCCATAGATCCAGATCCGTCATCATCTGCACCATTATAAATATCATCACCTCTTTTGCCAACATGATCTAGATGTGCAGAAATAATTATATATTCATCTGGATGTACAGAACCTTTTATTATAGCAGCAACATTTTCTGTTTCAATCCAATTAACTTCTTTTTCATTCATCATAAAACCTCTAACTGAATCAGGGAAACTGTAAGGAAATGTTACCATTTTGCCAGGAACGTCAACTAATAATTTTTGAAAATAATCTTCTGTTTTATCTGCCTTATCTATTTCATTTGATTTATAAAAATCTCTAATAAAATTAACAGCTAATTTTTGACCTGGTTCACCAGTTTCTCTACCCTCAAACTTGTCTGATGCAAACTCATAGAGTAAATCACTTAGTTCGTTGGATGTTATTGATTCTGCATATTTATCTGAAAGATTTTCTTGTGAACAACTAATTGATATTGAAAATATTAGAATTATAAGTTTAAGATTTTTCATTTTATTTATTTTAATTAGCACAAATTAAACATATTCTATATACTATGTATTGCATATTGTTAAATTAATTTCATCAATTAAACTTTTTTAATATTATAATTAAATTTGGAAAATGGATCAACTATTATTGTTTCTTATATCTTCAATAGCCCTTACCTTAATCCCAGGGCCAGATATTATATTTGTATTAAATCAAAGTCTTGAAAATAAAAAATCAGGTTTATTAATTTCAATAGGTCTTTGTTCAGGATTGGTTATACACACATTAATTTTGGTTTTTGGCTTATCAGTCTTTATTGAAACTAACGAATATCTAATCAATTATTTAAAATATTTTGGAACCCTATATCTTTTTTATTTAGCATATGCTGAATTAAAGACTAAATTCAACGTTGATGCTAAAGTTGAAAACACAAATTTGTTTTTTAGAGGTCTATACATGAATTTAGTTAATCCAAAAGTTCTACTATTTTTCATTGCATATTTCCCTAATTTTCTTTTTTCAGAAACCATATCCACAAGTCTTCAGTTTCTTGTTTTAGGTTCAATATTTATTTCTCAAGCTTTGATTATATTTTTTATTGCTTCAATAGCATCAAACAACTTAGCTTCTTTTTTAAAAATTGATACTAAAAACTATAAATTAACTTATTTCAAATCCCTTGTTTTTATTATAATTGGCCTTTCAATTTTATTATAAATACACTAGAATTAAATTTGTATCTTTGCATGCAATTAGTTTATAATTAGTTGCATTATGATAAAATCAAAATTTGTTGGAGAAGGTTTAACCTATGAAGACGTTCTCTTAGTGCCATCCTACTCCAAAATACTTCCTTCTGACGTCTCTCTTAAAACAAAGTTTAGTAAGAATGTAAGTTTAAATGTTCCAATACTTTCTGCCGCAATGGATACTGTAACAGAAAGTAAAATGGCAATTGCTATGGCAAGTGAAGGTGGTATTGGTGTAATTCATAAAAATATGTCAATAGATGAACAGGCTAATGAAGTGAGATTGGTTAAAAGAGCCGAATCTGGAATGATAATTGATCCAGTAACACTTGATGCAAATTCATTAGTTATTGATGCAAAAAATAACATGAAGAAATATAAAATTGGAGGAATTCCAATTGTTTCTAATAACGGAAAGTTAATAGGGATAGTAACTAACAGAGACTTAAGGTTTGAGAAAGATAATTCAAAAAAATTATCTGAAGTTATGACAAGTAAAAATCTAATAACTGCAAAAGCGGGTACTTCAATGTCTCAGGCAGAAGATATTTTACAAACTCATAAGATTGAAAAATTACCTGTAGTTGACACCAATGGAATACTTATTGGATTAATTACATTTAGAGATATTAATAAACACTCTGAAAAACCAACTTCTAATAAGGATAAGTTAGGTAGATTAATGGTTTCTGCTGCTATTGGTACAGATGATGATTATTTTAAGAGAGCTGAAAAACTTATCAAATCTGGAGTTGACGCTCTAGTCGTTGATACCGCTCATGCTCACTCTAGTAGGGTGGGAGATGTTCTAAAAAACCTAAAAGATGCTTATGCAGATGTAGACATTGTAGTAGGTAATATTGCTACAGCTGATGCTGCAAATTATTTAAAAGAGAATGGTGCTGATGGAATTAAAGTTGGAATTGGTCCTGGCTCTATATGTACTACTAGAATAGTAGCTGGAGTTGGCTATCCTCAATTATCAGCAATTCTAGAGGTTTCAGAGGCTCTAAAAAATTCTAAAATACCAATAATAGCAGATGGAGGTGTTCGGTATACAGGAGATATTGCAAAAGCTATAGCAGCTGGAGCTGATTCTGTAATGCTAGGTTCACTTTTGGCTGGGACTGAGGAATCTCCCGGTGAAACAATAATATATGATGGTAGAAAATTTAAGACTTATAGAGGGATGGGATCAGTAGAAGCTATGCAAAAGGGAAGTAAGGATAGATATTTTCAATCTGATGAGTCAGATAAAAGAAAACTAGTGCCAGAGGGTATAGTAGGAAGAGTTCCATATAAAGGACAATTAAATGAAAGTATTCATCAATTTATTGGTGGTCTTCGTTCAGGAATGGGTTATTGTGGTTCTAAAGATATAGAAACCTTAAAAAAATCTTCAAAATTTGTAAAAATTACAGGTTCTGGAATTAGAGAGAGTCATCCACATAATGTATCTATAACAAAAGAAGCACCTAATTATAGTCCTCCTAAATCATAATCTTTGAAAAGATTCATCTTTATATTATTATTTTCATTTATAACAATTGGTTGTAATAACTTATCAAACAATAATTCCAATAATCTTGTAGCTAGAGCAGGTGAGAACTTTTTATATGAAAATGATCTCCCTAAATTTTTATCCGAAGACGATAGTATTAAAAAGTTTATGAATTTTGTTGAATCTTGGGCAAAAGAAAAAGTTTTATATGACCTTTCTCTAGTAAACCTTTCACAGTCTAAAAAGAGTGAAATTGATGAACTAGTAAATAACTATAAAGTGGATTTATACATTAATTCTTATAAAGATTTAATAGTGAATACAAGAATTGATTCTTTAGTATCAACTTCTGTAATAGACTCTTTTTATAATCTTAATAGTAATAACTTTAAATTAAATGAAAACCTACTTAAATTCAGATATGTTAAAGTTCCCAATGATAATATTAATCTTAGTAGAATAAAAAGATATATTGTCAGAGTTAATGATGATGACAGATTATTTCTGGATTCACTTAATTTTCAATTTGCTGATTTAAAATTAAATGATTCTATTTGGTATACAGAGAGAGATGTTATTACTTCAATTGAGTTTATTAATCGGCAAAATAAATCTAACTATTTAATTAAAAATAAATTATTTACAATCGAGGATTCGCAGTATGTCAATTTTTTTATTGTTAAGGATATACTTAAGTCTGGAAATATTCCACCAATATCTTATCTTTACGAAAGAATAAAGTCAGCAATTATTAATCAAAGGAAATTACAATTACTTCAAAGTTTAAATAAAGAAATTCTAAATGATGCTCTTAAATCCAGGAAATATGAAATTTTTAAATAGTCTTTTTTTAGTATTAGTTTTTCAACTATCATTTTCACAAGAGAAAATTAAGGTAGATGGTATATCTTCTGTAGTTGGAGATTTTATCATTTTAGATTCGGATATAGATAAGGTGTTAATTGATATGGAATCTCAAGGTATTTCTACTAGAGGTATTTCAAAATGCCAATTACTTGGAAAACTGATGGAGGATAAACTGTATGCTCATCATGCTATTCAAGATAGTCTTGAGCTTTCTGATAATGAAATATATGATTATGTTGATAGGCAACTTGAATATTTTACTGAACAACTTGGTGGAATTGAAAAAGTTTTGGAATTCTATAAGAAAAAAGATGAAATTTCCTTTAGAGATGAATTATTTGAGATAAATAAAACTCAAAGACTTTCAGAGATGATGCAGGAATCAATTGTTGAAAAAGTTGAGATAACTCCAGAAGAAGTTAGACAATTCTTTCAAACCATTCCTAAAATTGATTTACCTGTATTTGGAACTGAACTTGAGATAGCTCAAATAGTTGTTGAACCAAAAGTTTCTGAAGAGGAAAATCAAAGAATTATAGATCAATTAAAGCTTTTTAGAGAAGATATTCTTGAAGGTGGAATGAGCTTTGCTTCAAAAGCACTTTTATATTCTCAAGATCCTGGATCAAGAAGTAAAGGAGGAAAATATACTTTAAACAGAAAAAAACCCAGAATGGCTAAAGAATTCAGAGATGTAGCTTTTAGCCTTCGCGAAGATGAAATTTCACAACCTTTTAAAACTGAGTTTGGTTGGCATATTCTAGCTGTTGATAAAATTAGAGGCCAAGAAATTGATATTAGACATATATTATTAATTCCAAAGATCTCTGATGATGAATTAAAATCTGCTAAGGAGAAAATTGACAATTTAAGGGAAAGGATATCTAATAATGAAATTACTTTTTCAGATGCAGCTCTAAGATTTTCTGATGAAAAACAAACTAGATTAAACGGAGGTGTTCTTATTAATCCCAGCACCAATGATACTAGATTTGAACTTACAAAAATGGACCCTTTATTATACTCTCAAGTAAAAGATCTTAATGACAACCAGATGAGTATGCCTCTTCTAGATAACTCTGACAATAGTGTTTCTAAGTATAAGATTTTAAAAATTTCAAATAGATTTGACGAACATAAAGCTGACTTTTCTCAAGACTACGTTAAAATTAAAGAACTTGCTCTTACAGAGAAACAGTTAAAAAC
>JABGTW010000033.1 GCA_018646865.1 Cryomorphaceae bacterium
AATCAAATATTCTAAATTTTTTGATACTATAACATTAGAATGTAATTCTGAAAAGCTAAGCAAAATTGCATTATCAAAAAAAATAAACTTTTGTGAATTAATAGAAAATCAAATCTCAATTTCAGTTAACGAAAAAACAGACCGTGAAGATTTAAATGAAATCATATCAATATTTGAAGAATATTCAGAAAAAAAATCTAAGAGAATTGATTTTCCAAATAATTCTAAAATAAATACTTTAAGAAAATCTAAGATTTTATCTCATAATGTTTTTAACTCTTACCACTCTGAGACCTCTTTAATGAGATATATTAAATCTCTTGAAAATAAAGATTTATCTCTTACCCAATCCATGATTCCCCTTGGATCATGTACTATGAAGCTTAATGCCGCATCTGAAATGATTCCTTTAAGTTGGTCAGAATGGAATAGTATTCATCCTTTTGTTCCTAAAGATCAAGCTGCAGGATATCATGAGGTTTTAAGTAAACTTGAAATGTTTTTATCTGAAATAACTGGTTTTTCAGCAACATCATTACAACCGAACTCAGGAGCACAAGGAGAATATAGTGGTCTGATGGTTATAAAATCCTATCTGAATAAAATTGGAGAGAGCCATAGAAATATATGTTTAATTCCTTCTTCAGCTCATGGAACTAACCCTGCATCAGCAGTTATGGCTGGGTTAAAAGTTGTTGTTATTGGAACTGATAAGAAAGGAAATATTGATATTGAAAATCTAAAAATAAAAGTTCAAGAACATAAGAATAATTTAGCTGCTTTGATGATAACATATCCTTCTACTCATGGAGTATTCGAGTCTGAAATTCAATTAATAAATGAAATTATTCATAAAAATGGAGGGCAGGTTTATATGGATGGAGCAAATATGAATGCTCAAATTGGTTTAACTAATCCAAAAATAATTGGTGCTGATGTTTGTCACTTGAATCTCCATAAAACATTCTCAATTCCACATGGAGGAGGAGGGCCAGGTGTTGGACCTATATGTGTTGCAGAGCACCTTAAAGAATTTCTTCCTTCAAACCCAGTAATTCCAACCGGTGGAAAACATCATATAAAAGCAATTTCATCTGCACCATGGGGTTCGTCGTTAGTCTGCTTAATTTCTTATGGATATATTAGAATGCTAGGAAGAGGGGGTATTAAAAAATCTACAGAGATTGCTATTGTTAATGCAAACTACATGAAGACAAAACTTGAAAAAAACTACACTATTCTATACAGTGGAGAAAATGGGAGAGCAGCTCATGAATTTATAATTGATTGCAGGGAATTCAAGAAGCATAACATTGAAGTTAACGACATAGCAAAAAGATTAATTGACTATGGATTCCATGCGCCAACAGTATCATTTCCAGTTTCAGGAACAATCATGATAGAGCCAACTGAAAGCGAAAATTTAACTGAATTAGATAGATTCTGTGATGCACTTAATGCAATCTATTTTGAAATAACATCTAAAAGTGAATCAGACAGAGAAATGTTAAGAAATTCACCTCATACTCTTAAGATGCTAACAGCTAGTAAATGGAATTATAATTATTCTAGAGAAAATGCGTGTTTTCCAAAAAATTATTTGAAAAACAATAAATTTTGGCCCTCAGTTAGAAGAGTAGATGAAGCATACGGAGATAGAAATTTAATTTGTAGCTGTCCACCTATAGACACTTATGAATAATTTAAGTAATTTTACAAAATGAACTATAAAATCACTGGAACAGGTAGTTGTATTCCAGATATAACAAAAAAAAATACTGAGTTTCTTAATAATAGTTTTTATGATGATGATGGAAATCAGATTGAAAGTTCAAATCCTGATATAATTGAAAAATTTCAATCAATCACTGGAATTAATGAAAGAAAGTATGTTTCAGGTAAGATTAAATCTTCTGACTTAGCTGCAGTTGCTGCAAAAAAAGCAATTGAAGATTCAAAAATCGATCAAGAATCTTTAGATTATATAATTGTTGCTCACAATTTTGGAGATATTTCATGTGATAGTACTCAAATCGATACACTACCCTCGCTTGCATCCAAGGTTAAGACTATACTTAAAATTAGGAATCCAAAATGTGTTGCATATGATATTATTTGTGGATGTCCAGGATGGGTAGAAGGAGTGATTCAAGCTAAATCATTTATAAAATCTGGCATGGCTAATAAATGTCTAATCATTGGTTCTGATACTCTATCTCGAGTATATGACAGTAATGATAGAGACTCTATGATATATGCAGATGGATCTGGAGCAATAATACTAGAATCAGACAAATCTGATAATTGTGGTATATTATCTCATAATTCTGCAACTTATACATTTGAGGGAGAGAATGAATTTATTTATTACGGATCTTCTTATCATCCCGAAATAAATAAAAATTCAAATCAAAAATATATTAAAATGCAAGGCAGAAAGGTTTATGAATTTGCATTAACTAATGTACCAGCAGCTATGAAAGATTGCTTTGATGAATCTAATTGCAAAATTGAAAATCTTAAAAAAATATTTATTCATCAAGCTAATAAAAAGATGGATGAAGCTATCGTTAAAAGGTTCTATAGATTATATAAAACATCTCCACCTGTTGATGTGCTTCCTATGAATATTGAAGAATATGGAAATAGTTCCGTTGCTACAATTCCTACACTTTTTGATCTAGTTAAAAAAAGTGATTATCAAGGTCACAAGCTTAACAAGGGTGATCTAATAATGTTTGCTAGTGTTGGTGCGGGAATGAATATCAACGCTATAACTTATCAGATTTAATTCTTATGAAGTTTTTTTTTCATATAGGAAGATATTTTTTGATGATTAAATATACTTTCACAAAATTTACCAAGTGGAGTGTACTTAAAAAATTAATTTTTCAAGAAATTGATGACTTAATAATAGGTTCAGTTGGTATTGTAGCTTTCATGTCCTTTCTTATTGGAGGAGTTGTAGCTATTCAGACTGCTCTAGCTATCGACAACCCTCTTCTTCCTGGTAATCTTATTGGTTTTGCCACTAGACAATCTGTAGTCCTAGAATTTGCTCCAACCTTAATATCAATAATAATGGCTGGAAAAGTAGGCTCATTTATTACTTCTAGCATTGGGACCATGAGAGTTACTGAACAAATTGATGCTCTTGAGGTTATGGGAATAAACTCTTTTAACTATTTAATATTCCCCAAAATCATATCATTACTTCTATATCCCTTTTTAATAACTCTTGCAATGTTTCTTGGAATACTTGGTGGTTATATAGCTAGTGTATATGCCGGATTCTCAACAAGCTTTGACTTTATTCAAGGAATTCAACTTGATTTTAAAGTATTTCATATAGTATACAGTTATATAAAAACAATCTTATTTGCATTTGTATTAGCTACAATTCCATCATATCATGGTTTTTTTATGAAAGGTGGTGCATTAGAAGTTGGTAAGGCAAGCAATATTTCTTTTGTGTGGACTAGTAGCGTAATTATCATTATTAATTTTATTGTAACACAACTTTTATTAGCCTAATGATTACTGTAAATAAAATATCAAAATCATTCGATGATATCAAAATAATTGACGGGATATCTGCAGTTTTTGATAAAGGAAAAACCAATTTAATTATTGGTCAGAGCGGATCAGGTAAAACTGTATTGATGAAATGCCTCTTAGGGCTTTTAGATATTGATAATGGTGAAATTTTATATGATGGTAAAAAATTTGATAAAGATAATATTTCAACAATTTCAAATTTAAGAAAACAAATAGGAATGGTTTTTCAAGGAAGTGCATTGTTTGATTCAATGACTGTTTTAGAAAATATTATTTTTCCTCTAAGAATGTTTTCAGACAATACTGATTCGGAAATGATTAGGAGAGCGAGAGAGGTAATTAATCGAGTTGATCTCAAAGATGTAGATGATAAATTTCCTTCTGAAATTTCTGGGGGTATGAAAAAAAGAGTTGCAATTGCAAGGGCTATTGTATTAAATCCTAAATATTTATTTTGTGATGAGCCAAACTCTGGTCTTGATCCTAAAACTGCAATTATCATTGATAAACTAATTCAAGAAATTACTGTTGAATAT
>JABGTW010000055.1 GCA_018646865.1 Cryomorphaceae bacterium
ATATAATTTTGATAATCAAAAAGCTCTAATATGGAACTCGAAATCAGAGGAAAATGGCATGAATATCTTATCAAGTCTTACAAAAAAACAAAATGATTCTGTTTACTATTTAAAAGATGGAAAAGTTACTACTGGAGGAAACCTTTTGGGAGGAGAATCAGAAGAGGCTGATTATTTCTTTAAAATTAGAAAAGGGAAATTAGTTCCGGGAGGTAACATCATTACAGGTTTTACAAATCTGTTTATAAAAAATGTTCCAACACCCATAGGTCTTCCTTTTGCATATTTTCCCTCTCAGCAAACAAAAGATTCAGGCTTTATTATTCCAAATATTAACGAAAGTAATGAAAGAGGTTATTCACTTCAGAATGGAGGATATTATCTTCCAATTTCAGAATTTTTTGACCTTACGGTACTAGGAGATTATTACACAAATGGAAGTTACGGTATTAATATTAGTAGTCAATATAGAAAGAGATACAGTAACAGTGGTAATTTTACAGTTAGGTATGAAAATTTAATTAATAGTGAGAGGGGGTTGCCAAATTATGGAAAATCTACAGTTTATAATATTAGGTGGACACACTCTAAGGATCCTAAATCCTCTCCAAATTCTAGTTTTAGTGCATCTGTTAATTTTGGAAGCAGCGACTATTTCCGTCAGTCCGTTAATCAGTTAAATACTGCAAATTTTTTAAATAACAATCTTAGTTCATCTATAAATTATTCAAAAAGTTTTCCAGGTTCAGCGGGAATTAGGCTTTCACTTACAGCTAATATGTCTCAAAACACTCAATCTCAGGAAGTGAATTTAACTTTACCTACTTTAACTTTAAATTCAAATAGATTTTATCCGTTTGAAAAGAAGGGTAAATCAAAAAAAGGATTTTTACAAAATATTAATATCCAATACTCATCAAAAGCTGATAACAGAACAATTTTTGCAGATGATTTACTGTTAAAAGAGGGAATGTTTGATAATGCAAAGTCAGGAGTTCAACATAATATTCCTTTCACTACTAACTTTAAAATGTTCAAACACTTTAGTGTGAGCGTTGGTGGAAGATATCAAGAAACGTGGACAGGAAAAACAATCAACTATAGTAATTATAATGAACAAGATGGAGCAGTTAAAGATACTCTATCAGGATTTGACAGATTTGGAATTTATAATTTTAATGCGAGTGTAACAACTAAAATTTATGGAATTTTAAATTTTAAACCTAAGGATAAAGTTCAATCTATACGACATACTATGACCCCTAGTATAACTTATTCTAATAATCCAAGTTTTGAAAAGTACTATGATACTTACATAATAGATGCTAATGGGAATACAGCAGAGTATACAAGATTTCAAGGAGGTCTATATGGAGCTCCTGGCAAAAACTATTCAAGTAGTATTGGGCTAACTATTCAAAACACATTAGAGGCCAAAGTAAAGTCAAAAGACTCGACTGAAACAGAATTAAGGAAAATTAATATTTTTAAGAACTTAAATATTTCAACTAGCTATAATCTTGCTGCAGAAGAATTTAACCTTTCACCTATTAGGGTTAATGCTAGCATTGATATTGCCAAAGGTTTTGTAGTTAATACAGGTGCAACATTTGACCCATATGCACTCGATGAAAATAATAAAAGAATAAATGTATTTAATTCAAAAAATGGAAGTGGGCTTTTAAGAATGACTAGTGCAAATATTTCAACTCAATATCAAATAAATAATAACACATTTAAAAGAGGTCAATCTGAAGATCAAATAGAGGAGTCCACCTCTGGAGGAGGAAGAGCTGATGATTTATTTGGAGTATCTCAGGATTTCTCTGACTCTAGACAAAATCAAGAAGATGATGAAGATGAGGAAGAGATAGACTTAACTAATTACATATATAAAATGCCTTGGTCATTAAACTTAGCATATTCATTAACATATAATAATTCAGTAGGTCAAAAAGATTTTTCAGCAAATTCTCTAATGATATCCTCAAATTTGTCTCTAACCCCTAAATGGACTGTTGGAATATCATCAGGATACGACTTCAAACAAAAGGGATTTACTTATACTCAGTTAAGATTTGATAGGGATTTAGATAGTTGGAAATTAGATTTTTCATGGGTACCTTTTAGTCCTAGGGCCTCATGGAATTTTTTTATTGGCATAAAATCAGGATTACTTAGTGATCTTAAGTACGAAAAAAGGTCAGAACCAGACAGATAATTATAAAAATTATGGGAAAAAAAATTATAAATACTAATAAATCACCCGCTCCAATAGGACCATATAATCAAGCAATACTTAAAGGAAATACTCTTTTTATTTCAGGACAGATAGCTTTAGATCCTAAATCAATGGAACTAAATAATAAAACAATTACAGATGAGACTCATCAAGTTATGATTAATCTTAAAAATATATTAAATGAAGCAAAGATGGACTTTAGCGATGTTGTAAAATCATCCATTTTTCTGTCTGACATGTCATTATTTAAATCGGTAAATGAAGTATACGGGAGTTATCTAACTTCTGGAAATGAACCTGCACGAGAAACAATAGCAGTAAAAACACTTCCACTGAATGTTAATGTTGAGATATCAATGATAGCAGTTATTTAACTAGTTTTAAATATTTCTTTTATGATAATCAACTAAACCAGTAATTGGTCTTTGAATAAATTTTCCAGTTTTAAGATTATATTTCTTACCAATTTTAGTTATTTCATCTTTTAAATAATAAGCAATTGATCCAACATAATGTATATCAACCTTACTAAAATCATCGTACTGAAGAATTTGATAATCTATAAACCTCTCTAAACCTTTAAAAATAATTTCTTTAAAATATTCGTTGGACTTGTTTTCTATTAAAAATCTTGCAAAACCAGCTAAATAAGTATTAGGATTCTCTTCCCTGTATAATTTATTTTTGATTGAATTTGGAGATAAATCATAATTATTAGAAAACTCATCTCTTAAATATTCTGGCATTTTATTAAAATAATATGCTCTAATTAAATATTTACCATAATAATTACCACTTGCATAATCCATTAA
>JABGTW010000050.1 GCA_018646865.1 Cryomorphaceae bacterium
AGCATGTTTCTATAAAGCTGTAATAGAATATCCTGATCTATTCCTTTCACATCATACTTCATAATGACCAATCAATTTTATTTTTTCCAATGGATTCCAGATAACTATTACACTCACTAAAATGTTTATTCCCAAACCAATAACCTCGATTAGCACTTAATGGAGATGGATGACCTGATTCTAATATTTTATGTTTAGTTGTATCTATCAATTTTCTTTTTTTCTTAGCAAATGATCCCCATAATAAAAATACAGTATTATTTGTTTCGCTCGATATGATTTCAATAACGTTATTAGTAAATATTTCCCATCCTTTGTTTTGATGACTTCCAGGCAATGCTTCTTTTACTGTTAAAGTTGAATTTAAGAGCATTACACCTTGTTTCGCCCATTTACTTAGATCACCGTTTTTTTCTCTGTATTTGTGTCCTAAATCAGCTTCAACCTCCTTAAATATATTAATTAATGAGGGTGGATGAGAAATTCCTTTATTAACAGAGAAAGAAAGTCCATTTGCTTGATTTTTTCCATGATATGGATCTTGACCTATAATTACAACCTTTAGATTACTAACTGGACATGAGTCAAATGCATTAAATATTTGAGAGCCCTTTGGATAACAAGTAGTATTAATATAATCCTCTTTTACAAAAAGTATTAGACTTTTAAAATATTCTGAATTAAACTCTTTAGCTAGAAGTTTTTCCCAAGATTCATCAATTTTTATTGACATCTTTAGGATCCTTTAGTTTACCTACTGATTTAGCTACAATCATCGAAACAGCAGCATCTCCAGTTACATTTACAATTGTTCTACACATATCTAGAGGTCTATCTACTGCAATAATAAGAGCGAGACCAGCTTCTGGAATTCCAGCCTGACCCAAAACAATAACCAACATTACTATTCCTGCACTTGGAACAGCAGCAGCACCAATTGATGCTAATGATGCAGTTACTATTATTCCTAATTGAGCACCTAAACTAAGATCTAGACCAAATGCCTGAGCAATAAAAACAGCTGCGACAGCTTGATAAACACTTGTACCATCCATATTTATCGTTGCACCTATTGGCAATACAAAGCTTGAAATTTCTTTATCAACACCAAGATTTTTTTCTACACAATCCATAGTAACAGGAAGTGTAGCAGCACTAGAACTTGTTGAAAACCCTAAAAGTTGAGCAGCAGAAACACCATTCATAAAATTAATTGGGTTAGTGTTGGTGAAAAATTTCACTATTATCATATAGACAACTATCATAATAGCTAAACCTATAATAAGAGTTAATGAATACATTCCAAGGGCAATAAAAAGATCAATGCTTGGAGATTCCACTACTAGTGTAGCTAAAAGTGCAAAAACACCATAAGGAGCAGACATCATTATGAGATCAATTAGCTTTAGAATAACTGAATTAAATCCATCAAAAAAATCTTTTACAGGTTTTGCTTGCTTTGGTGGAACTAGAATCATTCCAATTCCAAAAAATATTGCAAAAAATATCACCTGAAGCATATTTCTATTATTGGTTGTAGCATCAAAAATATTAGATGGAACAACATCAACTAGAGGCTGTAGAGGCCCACTTTCAGATTGTCTTTGAGCCTGTTGTTGTTTTTCAAGTACGCCTTGCTCATATTCTTGTACTAAGTCAATACGTGTTTCTTCAGTTATACTGTTTCCAGGTTGAACTAAATTAACTAAAACAAGACCAACTATTACTGCTAGAACAGTTGTGCATATATAGACTCCTAAAGTTCTAGTTCCAATTGTAGAAAGCTTAGAGATATCTTTCAAATCGGATATACCCTTAATTAAAGATGCTAGAATTAAAGGCATAGCAATTAGTTTTAAAAGATTTATAAAGATTGTACCAAAAGGCTTAATCCAATCTTTTATGAAATCAGAACCAAAAGATGTCTGAGACATTAAAAGCCCGAATAAAACACCCGCAACCATACCAATAATAATTTTCCAATGTAATTTCATAGTTAAATTTTTGAGACTCGGTTTAATAATAAGTAATCAGCTAAAACTAAAGCTGACATAGCTTCAACAATAGGAACTGCTCTAGGAACAACACATGGGTCATGCCTACCTTTACCTTTCACTTTAACTTCATTTCCATCACTGTCAATTGAATCTTGATCTCTCATTATTGTAGATACAGGCTTAAAAGCTACATTAAAGTAAATATCCATACCATTTGAAATACCGCCCTGAATTCCACCAGACCTGTTAGTTTTTGTAGTACCGTCAGCATTAAATGAGTCATTGTGATCTGAACCTCTCATAGTAGATCCTTTAAAACCACTACCAAACTCAAAACCTTTCACTGCATTAATAGACAACATTGCTTTTCCAAGTTCTGCATGTAGTTTATCAAAAACAGGTTCTCCTAAGCCTATAGGAACACCACTTATTATACATGAAATCACTCCACCTACTGTGTCACCATTTTTCTTAACACTTTTAATAAGCTCTACCATTTGATCAGACTTTTTATTATCTGGACATCTTACTAAAGAGTTTTCAATATTATCAAAATTTATTTCTGTGTTTTCATATTCATATCTGATTTCTCCAACAGAAGAAACAAATGCATTAATCTTAACATCTTTCAATAGCATTTTAGCGATAGACCCAGCTACAACCCTTACTACAGTTTCTCTAGCAGAGCTTCTACCTCCACCTCTGTAATCTCTAAAACCGTATTTCTTATCATAAACAAAGTCTGCATGAGACGGTCTATAACTATTTTGTATGTGAGAGTAATCTTTTGACTTTTGATCTTTATTGACAATAATAAAACCGATCGGAGTACCCGTGGTTTTACCTTCAAAGATACCTGACAAAAATTCAACAGAGTCATCTTCTTTTCTCTGTGTAACAATCTCTGATTGACCAGGTCTTCTTCTATTAAGCTCTTTGTTAACAATCTCTAAATCTAGCTCAATACCCGCAGGGCATCCATCTATAACGCCTCCTAAGGCCTTACCATGGGATTCTCCAAAAGATGAAAGTTTAAATATGTTGCCGAATGAATTTCCTGCCATAACTTGAATTATAAAGATAATATCTTATATCATATTACTCTACCGGGATTTAATATATTTTTTGGATCAATTGATTTTTTAATTAACCTCATAAGTTCAATTTCATCTTCACTTCTACTTTTTATTAAATACTTCTTCTTGTCTAAACCAATTCCATGTTCTGCAGATATTGAACCAGCTACCAGCTGTGTATTATCATATATTATATCATTTATTTTTGATTTCAAATCATCGTCATCAGAGTCTTTCCCAATAATAAAATGAATATTTCCATCTGCTACATGTCCAAATGGAAAAATTGTTTTGACACCTTTACAATCTTTAAGTTCCAAAGAAATCTTATCTATAACTTCTCCTATTAGAGGAACTGGTATACTAATATCAAATTGTTGATCAAAATCTCTTTCATCTGCTAACACTGCAACATCTTCTCTAATACCCCAGATATTTACTTGTTCCTTATCATCTTTACCAATTACAGCGTCATCAATAACCCTCCTATCAATACAATCTAGAATTATACTTTCAAAATGAGTATAATCGTTTTCAAAATCACCACCCATATATTCAATAAAAACATAATATTTATAATTATCTGGCAAATACTTGTTATATAAAGTTTTATCTCCTACCATTTGTTTGTAAGTATCATTCCACAATAACTCATATCCTGTTAGGTTTGAAGAGACTCTATCTTCCATGATTTTAAGGAGATTTAATACATTTTGATAATTATTAGTAACTGCTAAAGAAGTAAACCTTGTTTTAGGCAATCTATATAATCTAAGTACAACTTTAGTTACGATTCCTAAAGTTCCTTCAGATCCAATAAATAGCTGCTTTAAATCATAACCAGAATTATCTTTCATTAATTTTTTTAATGAAGATATAACGGTTCCATCAGGAAGAACTGCTTCAATACCCAAAACTAAATTTCTAGTCATACCATATTTAAAAACCCTTAACCCACCTGCATTAGTAGATACTGCTCCCCCTATTTGAGCTGAGCCTCTTGCCCCAAAATTAAGTGGCAATAGAAGGTCTTTATCTTTAACTACATTAATAATATCCTCTATTATAACACCTGATTCACAAGTAATAGTTTTTCCTTTTTCATCAATCTCGATTATTTTATTCATCTTTTCAAGTGATACTACAACCTGAGTTTTAGTTGAAATGGTAGAGCCCACAAGATTTGTTAAACCTCCATGTATAACAATTTCTTGATTATTATCATTACATATTTTTACCACAGCAGATACTTCTTCAGAAGATCTTGGTAATAATAAACACAAAGATTCTAGAGAAATATCTGTTTTCCAGATATGATAAAATCTAGACTTTAGATCTTCACCTAGTAGAATTGATGAATTATCAAGAACCTCTTTAAATAAGCTAATTATACTGTTTATTGGCATTTGACCTTAACAAAAAGTTAACTAAAGATATTAAATATAAAAAACTAAATTTGCTGTATAAATAAAAAAATAATGTTCAAAAAATTAGCTTTAGTATTTAGTATGATGTTATTATCATGTGATAATGATAATAGTTTTACTCTTAATGGTAATATTGATATTGCTGATGACACTAAAGTTTATATTCTTCAAGCAGATCAAAATAATCAACCTTTTATCAAAGATTCTACTACTGTAAAATCTAATCAATTTAGTTTTAAAGGAATGTCTGCTACTCCTCAAATTAGCTACATGCAGGTTGAAGGAGTTGGTGGATATGTTTTAACGATTTTAGAAAATGGGCTTATAAATGCTGATTTATTTAAAGACAGCATATCCAAGTCACAGGTTTATGGAACAAAATCTAATGATGATTTTATTAAATATAAATCAGAAACAAAGACTTTAGTTGAAAATATGAACAGTATTTCATTTGCTGCTCAAGATGCTGTTATGAATGGTGATGTTGAAACTGCTATGAAATTAGAAAAGGACTATAAAAGAAAGGAACAGGAAGTACTATTATATGAGTGGGACTTCATAACAGATAACCTTGATTCTTATATGTCAGCACTTCTTCTTGAAGTTTTTATGGTTGAAAACAAAGTAAATAAAGACTCTATTATCGATATCTATGAAAGTCTATCTAATAGAATTAAAGTAAGTGATGTGGGTAAAAATATTGCAGACCTTCTAAATCAATACTCAGATCCAATAGAAATTGGTGAAACTGCTCCAGATTTTACAGGTCCCTCAGTTGATGGCACAAATGTTACATTTAGTCAAGTATTAGGAAAGGTAACTCTTCTTGATTTTTGGGCAGCATGGTGTAGACCATGCCGTATTGAAAACCCTAACCTAGTTAGAATGCACAAAAAATATAAAGATGATGGTCTTCAAATTGTTGGTGTTTCCCTAGATAGAACTAAAGATCAATGGTTAAAAGCAATAGAAGATGATAATTTACCTTGGATACATATTTCAAATCTTGATTTTTGGAATGACCCTATAGCAAGAAAATATAGTATAAGAGCTATACCTCAATCTTATCTAGTTGACGAAAATGGTGTCGTGATAGGAAAAAACTTAAGAGGTAATGATCTCGAAGAAAAAATTAAATTTGCATTATCACAAAACGACTGATAATTGCATTTATTAACCTATTTATTCACATATCCATTAATTAAATTCATATCAATACTTCCCTTTGGTATAGTTTACAAGGTTTCCGATATTCTCTCCTTCCTACTTCATAAGGTTTTTAAGTATCGATTAAAAACTGTTAAAAAGAATTTAAGTCTGGCTTTTCCCAACAAAAGTAATAGTGAGATTGAATCTATTGAAAAGAAATTTTACAATCATTTTGCAGACATTAGTATTGAGAGCATAAAGGCCTATGGAATGAGTGAAGCACAGATGAAAAATCGCTATAGATATGATAATATTGAAGAGTTAGAGAAAATTCAGAAAAAAAATAAAAATATAATTCTCATATGTGGGCATTACTCTAATTTTGAATGGCTACTCTCTGTTGGATATAGTGCTAAAGGAAATGGCTATGGAATTTATACTCCAATGTCAAATAAATACTTCGATAGATTATTCAAGAAAATACGAAAAAAACATAAAGCATTTCTTGTATCAAGATATCATATTAATGATTTTATGAATAATCTAGATGTTAATAAATATCATGTATTTGGATTTGCTGCAGACCAATCACCTAGAAAAGTTGGAAAGTATTATATAAACAATTTTCTAGGCCATAAAGTTCCAATTTTTACTGGTGCTGAAAGATTTTCAAAAGATTATAATCTATCAGTTGTTTTTGCTGATATAACAAGAATAAAGAGAGGGTTTTACAATACAAAATTTATTGAGATTTTAAATAAAGACAATACTCAATATGGTATTACCGATCAGTTTTTAAGTTTACTGGAAAAACAAATATATAGAGATCCTTCTCAATACTTTTGGACTCATAATAGGTTTAAACACCTAATTACTTAGGGACAGTATCTCTTTTTGAATCTTTAATGCTAAATTATCAGCCTTACTTTGATTACTTGACTCTGAAAAAATTCTAACAATTGGTTCTGTATTAGACTTTCTCATGTGAACCCATCCATCTTCAAAGTCAATTCTAACTCCATCATCTGTGTTTGGAGATAAATCAGAATACTTAACTGTAATATCTTGAAATATCTTGTCTATTATTTTATCATCTTTTAATAAGACTTTAAGTTTTTTCATGAAGTACTCTGGATAATCATTCTTAAGATCAGAAATTTTACATTCTTTTTTAACAAGTAGTCCAAGAAAGAGAGCAACTCCAACAAGGGCATCTCTTCCATAGTGCAATTCTGGATAAATTATTCCACCACCACCTTCTCCTCCTACTACAGAATTAACTTCCTTCATTTTCTTTACAACATTCATCTCACCAACAGGTGTAAAATAATATTTTGACCCGTAAGATTTAGTGAGATCTTTAAGCGCATTTGAAGAGGATAATGTTGAA
>JABGTW010000052.1 GCA_018646865.1 Cryomorphaceae bacterium
AATTATTGGCATTCCATCTTCACCAGAACCAATAACAATAACTTTAGCATTAGGTGATTCAGATAATTTCAATGTTGCTTCAATTCCTTTTTCTTTAAGAATTCTATCAGTTAATGAAGCGCTTAAAATTCTATTTGCAATAGCTTTACCTTCAGCATCAATTCTTTGTCTCTCAGCTTCTTGTTCAGCTTTAACAAGTCTAAATTCATATTCTAAAGATTCTTGTTCTTGAACTAATTTTCTTTCAATACCTTCTTTAATAGCAGTTGGTAATGTAACATCTCTAACTAAAACAGAGTTTAGCTGAATATGTTGAGATAAAACATTATCACGTGTTTCTTCAAAAATTTCATTTTGAATTGCATCTCTTTTAGTTGAATATAATTGTTCAGGTGTATATCTTCCAACTACACTTCTTGCTACTGCTCTTATATTAGGAAGTAGAACTGAGTTTAAATAGTTTTCTCCTTTAGTTTGGTGTAAAAGACCAAGCTCATCATATAATGGTTGATATAAAATTGATATATCTAAACTTATTTCAAGACCATTAGATGATAGTACTTGCATTCTCTCAAGAGCTTCTTGTTGTCTTACATTGTATATTACAACTCTATTCCAAGGTGCAATAATCTTAAAACCTTCTCCTTTAGGAGGAGCATCCGTAACTACACCACCGCCTAAAGTTTGAAATAGAACTCCAGCTTGACCTGAGCCTATATTAACGGATGATCTAGATATAAACACGATTAGTAATAGTGATAATAAAATAATAGGTAAACCTACGTTTGGTAAATTTTTCATTTATATAAATATTAAGTTAACATTCCTCCATCTACGTGAAGAACTTGCCCAGTTATATAACTAGACAGATCAGATGCAAGAAATACACACGCATTTCCAACATCGCTTGGATTACCACCTCTTTTTAGTGGAATACTTTCTTTCCAAGAATTAATAACATCCTCTGGTAAAGATTCAGTCATATCAGTTTCAATAAATCCAGGAGCTATTACATTGCTTCTGATATTTCTAGAACCAAGCTCAAGAGCTACAGATTTAGAAAAACCTATGATACCAGCTTTAGAAGCAGAATAATTTGATTGCCCAGCATTTCCCTTAACACCAACAACTGAGCTTATATTTATAATTGAACCACTTCTTTGTTTAAGAAACGTTCTAATTGATGATTTAGTTAAATTGAATACAGATGATAGGTTTGTATTTACTACAGTGTCAAAATCTTCCTTATCCATTCTCATAAGCAGATTATCTTTCTTAATACCTGCATTATTAACTAAAATGTCAATTTTTCCAAAATCTGAAATCACATCATCAATTAATTTTGAAGAGTCATCAAAACTTGAAGCATCACTTTTGTATGCTTTAGCTTTCACGCCCATATCATTTAGCTCATTGGCTAAGTTTTCAGCGGATTCTTTTGAGTTATTGTAAGTAAATGCAACATCACAACCATTTTCAGCAAATGATTGACAAATAGCTTTACCTATTCCTCTACTTCCACCTGTTACAATTGCAACTTTTGATTCTAATAATTTCATTAGCTTAAAATTTCTTTAACAGATTTACCTATATCTGCAGGAGAATCTACAACTATTATTCCTGATTCACGCATAATTCTCTTTTTTGCAGAAGCTGTATCATCTTTACCTCCAATAATAGCTCCAGCATGACCCATTTTTCTGCCTTTTGGAGCAGTCTCTCCAGCAATAAAACCAACTACAGGTTTCTTGTTACCGTTATCTTTAATCCATCTTGCAGCATCTATTTCAAGTTGACCCCCAATCTCACCTATTAATACTATAATATTAGTTTCCTCATCAGCCATAAATAATTGTACAGAATCTAAAAGTGTTGTGCCGATTATTGGATCACCCCCTACTCCTATAGCTGTAGAAATTCCATATCCAGATTTGACTACTTGATCTGCGGCTTCATATGTAAGAGTACCAGATTTTGAAACAATACCTACATTTCCTTTTTTAAATACAAATCCTGGCATAATACCAATTTTTGCTTCTTCAGGAGTAATTATTCCAGGACAATTTGGACCAATTAGCCTTATGTTTTTACCTTCAATGTAGGAAACCACCTTAGTCATGTCACCAATAGGAATTCCTTCAGTAATGGTTACTATGGTCTTAATATTTGATTCTGCTGCTTCCATTATAGCATCTGCAGCAAACATAGGAGGTACAAAAATTATCGAAGTATTAATATCTTCTGAACTTAAAGCATCTATTACACTGTTATATACGGGCCTACCAAGGTGTTTAGTACCACCTTTACCTGGTGTGACACCACATACAACATTAGTTCCATATTCAATCATTTGCTCAGAGTGAAAAGTACCTTCGCTTCCTGTAAAACCTTGAACTAAAACTTTAGAGTTTTTGTTGACTATAATACTCATTTAGTAATTTTTGACAAATTTATTTTATTCTTTCGATATACTGTCCTTTTTCAGTATCAATTTTTACTTTATCTCCTTCATTAATAAATAAAGGGACATTAATTGAAGCTCCTGTTTCTAAAGTAGCTGGTTTAGTGGCATTTGTGGCAGTATTTCCTTTAATACCAGGTTCAGTATGAGTAACTTCAAGGACTACACTTAAAGGCATATCAACAGATAAAGGATTGTTGTCTTCTGTGTTAATAATAATTGTAACATTCTCTCCTTCTTTTAATAATCCTGGATGATCAATTTTATTTTTATCTATAGTTATTTGATTATAATCTTCAGTATTCATGAAATGAAAATGATCTGAGTCATTATATAAAAACTGATATTTACTTGTTACAACTGTAACTTCTTCAATCTTATGACCTGACGGAAAGGTATTATCTAGGACTTTACCATTCGTGACACTTTTAAGTTTTGTTCTAACAAAAGCTGGTCCTTTTCCAGGTTTAACATGCAGGAATTCAATTACCTTATAAATATCATGATTATACTTAATGCATAAACCTTTTCTAATGTCACTTGTGCTTGCCATATACTAATTTTTTTGAAAGTAACCTTTCATTATACCTCTTTGTGAATTATCAATAAACTGAATTATTTCATCTCTTTCAGGAGTAGCATTAAGTTCAGCTTGAATAATCTCCATAGCTTGGGTATTATTATACTTCTTTTGATAAAGTATTCTGTAAATATTTTGAATTTCATGAACCTTTTTACTGTCAAAACCTCTTCTTCTTAAACCTACTGAATTTATCCCAACATATGATAAAGGTTCTCTGGCAGCTTTAACATATGGTGGAACATCTTTTCTTACTAAAGACCCTCCAGCTACAAATGAATGAGAACCAATTTGACAAAACTGATGAACTGCAACAAATCCAGAAAGTATAACATACTCACCAACGGTTATATGACCCGCTAGGGTACTATTATTTGAAAATATACAGTTATCACCCACAATACAATCATGAGCTATATGAGAATAGGCCATAATTAAACAATTTTTACCAATTATAGTTGTATCTCTTTCCTTAGTTCCTCTATTTATGGTTACACATTCTCTAATTGTAGTATTATCACCTATTTCACAAATTGAATCTTCACCTTCAAATTTTAAATCTTGTGGAGTCCCCGAAATAACAGATCCAGGATAAATAAAACAATTTCTACCAATTCTAGCACCTTCCATTATGGTAACATTAGATCCGATCCAAGTACCTTCTCCAATTTCTACATTATTACTAATTGTAGTGAATGGTTCAACTACAACATTTTTTGCAATTTTTGCACCTGGATGAACGTATGCTAATGGTTGATTCATAATTGATTTTTTTTAATAATTTTTGCCATAAACTCTCCTTCACTTTTAATTTTATCTCCAACAAAAGTTTGACCGTGCATATGGATAATACCTCTTCTAATAGGAGAAATAAGCTCTAATTTACAAATAAGTATATCACCTGGCACTACTGTGTCTTTAAACTTACATTTATCCATTTTCATAAAGAATGTAAGATAATTCTCAGGATCTGGAACTGTATTTAAAACTAAAACACCTCCTGCTTGAGCCATAAACTCTACCTGTAGAACTCCAGGCATAACTGGTGCGCCTGGAAAATGACCTTTAACCCAGGACTCTGTATGTTCTACTCTTCTAAGTCCAATAACATGAGATTCTGACAATTCCAGTACTTCATCTATTAATAAAAAAGGAGGTCTGTGAGGAATTACATTCATTATTTGACCTGAATCCATCAACGGCTTCTTGTCAAAATCTAACTCTGGTAAAATATTTTTTCTATCAGCTTTTATCATTTCACTAACCTTTTGTGCAAATTTAGCATTAACTGTATGGCCCGGTTTTTCCGCAATAACCTTTCCCCTAATTTTCATACCAATTAGTGCAAGGTCACCTATAACATCTAAAAGTTTATGTCTGGCAGCTTCATTAGGATAGTGAAGACTTAAGTTATCAAGTATTCCATTAGGTGTAACAGATATAGAGTCTTTATTGAAAGCCTTTTTAAGTCTATCCATATTACTATTAGCAAGAGGCTTATCTACGTAAACAATTGCATTATTTAAATCACCACCCTTAATTAATCCATGCTCAAGAAGTGTTTCTAATTCATGAAGAAAACTGAATGTTCTTGCAGAAGATATTTCATTTTTAAAATCACTTATATTCTTAATTGAGGCTGTTTGAGTTCCTAAAACCTTTGTATTGAAATCAATTTTAGTATCAATTCTATATTTTTCATCTGGTATTATTGATATATTACTTCCTGTTTCTTCACACTCAAATGAAATCTTTTTAGATGGAATAAATTCTTCTCTTAGAGCATTTTGTTCAACTATTTTAGCTTCTTCAATAGCTTTAATGAAAAATTTTGAAGAACCATCCATTATAGGAACCTCAGCTCCATCCATGCATATATAACAGTTATCAATATCCAATCCAGTTAATGCAGCTAAAACATGTTCAGAAGTATGAATTCTAAATTTACCATTATCAAGATTAGTTCCCCTATCTGTGTTTGAAATAAACTTGATATGAGCTTGGATAGAATTTTCACCGCTTATATCTTCCCTTATAAATACTAGTCCTGTGTTAGAAGGTGCAGGTTTAAATATTAGATTGACATGTTCTCCAGTATGCAAGCCTACGCCGTTTAGTGAAGATTCTTTAGAAATTGTTTTTTGGGGGACAGTTCTTCTTATCATCAGTCTTTTTTATCAATTTTCTTTACTATTTCTGGTAAGTTTTTAAAATGAACATAGGATTTGTTGTAATTCATATAAGAAATAGCGGGTGTTCCTGTGATTCTAGCGTTACTTTCTACGTCTGAAGTGACTCCAGCTTGAGCTTGTATTTTAACATTATCTCCAATCTTTAAATGTCCGATGATTCCTACTTGTCCTCCAATCATACAATTCTTTCCAATTTTGGTTGATCCAGCTATACCGGATTGAGCAGCTATTGCTGTATTCTCACCAATTTCAACATTATGTGCAATTTGAATTTGATTGTCAAGTTTTACACCATTACTGATAATTGTTGAGCCTAATGTGGCTCTATCTATTGTAGAATTTGAACCTATTTCAACATTGTCCCCAATTATTACATTTCCTGTTTGAGGTATTTTTTTATAACTACCATCATCATTAGGTGCAAATCCAAAACCATCTGATCCAATTGAGCATGAACTATGAATTATACAATTTTTACCAATTTTAGTATCATCTAATATTTTTACACCTGGATAAATCATTGACCCTTCTCCTATCTTGACATTGTCTCCAATAAAAACTTGATTTTCAATAATACAATTATCTGCTATTATTGAGTTTTTTCCAACAGTTGAAAAAGATCCAATAAATGCGGAGTCTGATATTTTTGATGATTTATCAATAACAGTTAAATCACTTATTCCTTTTCTATCTGATTGATTTTTATTAAATAACTCGAGGATAGTTGTAAAAGAAGAATATGGATCCTTTACTTTGATCAAAGTAATTTGAATTTTTTCAGTTGGTTTAAAATCATTGGAAACAATTGCTGCAGATGCATTAGTTGAATATATATACTCTGTATACTTAGGGTTAGCAAGGAAAGTTAATGAACCTTTTGAGCCTTCCTCAATTTTAGAAATACTTGTTATAACAGCATCTCTGTTACCAATTACAGTTCCATTAATTTGATCAGCAATTTGTCCGGTAGTGAAATTCATATCTGCAAAATTAAAAAATTATGACAAATGCCTTAATTTAGCAACATTAATATGAAGATTAAATTTCAATTAAATCAATTAAGTAAGGTTGCGACTAATGTTTTAAAAAATATTGAAAAAAATATTGTTTTAATTAGTGGAGAAATGGGTGCAGGTAAAACTACTCTAATCAAAGAAGTCCTTAAAGGATTGAATGTTGTGGATAATATCTCAAGTCCAACATTTTCAATAATTAATGAGTACAAAACAAGTAATGACGATATAATTTACCATATTGATCTTTATAGGATTAAAAATATTAACGAAATTGAAGGGATTGGCTTATTTGAATACTTAGAGTCCGGTAATTCATGTTTTATTGAATGGGGTGATATAATCGAAGAAATTATCGATTCAGATTTTAATAAATTTATAATCTCAAAAGAGAATGATTCACGAATAATAAAAAAAATTAAATGAGCTTTTTGAAAAGATTATATTATTACTCTACAGGATTTATCATCGGTATATTTTTTCTCTTTTTTATATTTAATGGGAAAAGAACATCATGTAATTATGGTCCAAGTGCAAGAGTTATAGATAATATAATTTCAAAAGAGTTGATATTAAAATCAACTAATGACTCCATAGATAGTAATGAGCTAATTGATATTATTTCAAATGGTAAAGTGATATTTAATAAGAGTGAGCCAAACCAAAAACCCTGTGGTATTTACTTTATTAAGTCAGATTCTATAAATTTTATGATTACTAATTGTGAGGATAGTGCAACTGTAGAAGTTAAATAGATTTTCTTCTCTTTAATTCGGTTTTAATTAATTCTAATTCTCTTGATGTTTGCCCTTTAACGGAGGTGTTTTCTTCTGCTCTTCTTATTAAATATGGGATAACCTCCTTAATTGGTCCAAATGGAAGATATTTTATAGCATTAAAGCCCTTGTTAGCTAGATTAAAGGAAATGTTATCACTCATTCCATATAACTGGCCAAACCAAATTTTTGAATTATTCTTATTTATATTATTGAGTTTCATTATATCAATGATTTTGTATATACTTTCTTCGTTGTGAGTTCCTGAGAAGAGGGAGAATATATTTAAGTTTGATAAAATGAATGAAGCTCCATTATTGAAATTTGTATCAGTTAAATTTTTTGAGTCACATATAGGTGATTTGTAATTATTCTTAATTGCTCTTTTATTCTCTTGCTCAATATATGCTCCCCTAACTAGCTTAATACCTATAAAGAATTTTTCTTTTTCAGCAATATTTTTTAATCTATTAAGATAATTTAGTCTGTCATGCCTATACATTTGAGCTGTATTATAGATAATAGCTTCATGTTTGTTATATTTCATCATCATTTTCAAAACTATTTCATCTATAGGATCTTGAATCCAAGATTCTTCGGCGTCAACTAGCATTTTTACACCTTTTTTATGAGCCAGATTACAAATGGTATCAAATCTTTCAAGTGCTTTGCCATATAATTCATTTTCTTTTTCATCTAAAATTTTCTTTTCTGAAACCTTTTGGAGAATCTTAGAGTTAGCTATAGCTGTTGGCTTAAAAACAGTAAAATCAATAATATTATTTTTTGCAACAAATTCGATTGAATTTAAAACTTCCTTCAAGGATAAATCATAAGATTTCTCATTCTCTAGACCTTCCACTGAATAAGAAAGATAACTTTTAACATTCTTGTCATAAAGTCTTTGAACAGTTTCAAAAGAATCATCTAAGGATTCACCTGAACAAAATTGCTCAAAGACTGTTCTTTTTACTAAAAATAGAATAGGTAATCTTAGTTTTAGTGCAATTTGAAGGGCTTTCTTACCAATATTTGTAAGAGATTTATTTGATATAATTCTAAACAAAAAGTAAGCTTTTTTTAATTCAAAATTTGATTTAAGAGTAAAACCGTTTTTAGTATTGTCTAAAAGCATAAAATAAATACCTAATTTTGAAGTAAAATTAATCAAAATTAATTAATGAAAATAGATCAATACTCATTACTGAAAGAAAAATTAAGCTCCAATAAATTTTCTTCGATATTTGTTTTAGTAGATGATAATACTAATAAATTTTGTTTAGATATTTTTCTTGAAAAAACTAAGATTAAACAGTTTAAGAAGATAATAATTAATCCAGGTGAGCAAAACAAGAATATAGATACTTGTCTAATTATATGGGACAAGCTTAATACGCATAAAGCTGACAGAAAATCTTTAATTATTAATTTGGGTGGAGGTGTATTAACTGATATAGGGGGATTTGTTGCATCTACATATCTAAGAGGGATAAATTTTATCAACGTCCCAACCACACTACTTGGAATGGTTGATGCTGCTCATGGAGGTAAAACTGGTATTGATTTTAAATTATTAAAAAATCAAATTGGAGTTTTTAATGATCCTTTAGAGGTAATACTTGATAGTGATTATCTTACAACTCTCTCTAAAGATGAATTTCTAAATGGGTATGCAGAAGTGTTTAAGCATAGTTTACTTACTGATAAAAATGATCTTAATTTTAATTCACTTATAAAACTAGATTTTTATAAAGATGTAGGTTATATAATTGATAAATACTCTCAAATTAAAAAAGAAGTTGTTCAAAAAGATAGATTTGAATCTAATCATAGAAAAATTCTAAATCTTGGTCATACTATTGGCCATGCTATTGAGTCATATTCATACAAATCATCAGAAATAAATGAACTTAAGCATGGAGAAGCTATAATAATTGGTTTAATTACTGAATTATACATTTCTCACAAACAGTTAAATTTCCCACTATCTGATCTAGTAAATGTGAAAAAAAATGTTTTAAAATATTTTAAGACAGTTGATCTTTCTGACAAGGATATTGAAGAGATTCATAATCTAATGATCTATGACAAGAAAAACGAAGGAAGTAAAATTAACTTTGTTTTATTGAAATCAATTGGAGAACCTTTAATTGACCAGGAGACTAGTAAAGAGCTTTTTGTAGAATCCTTTAAATTCTATAATAGTAGTTTATAGTTCTTGGAATATATTTTTCATCAATCTCTTTTTATCATTAATACTTTCCTCAAGTGAGATCATTGTTTCAGTTCTTAAGACTCCTTCGACGTCATCAATAGAAAAGATAATATCTCTAGCGTGTTCAGTTCCTTTAGCTCTAATCTTACAAAAAATATTGTATTTACCTGTTGTTATATGAGCAACAGTGATGTAAGGTTTCTTTTTAAGTTCCTCAATTATTTCATAAGTTCTTTTTGATCGATCTATTAATATACCTACATAGGCTATGAAGTTATATCCAAGCTTTTTATAGTCTAATGTTAAAGATGATCCTTTTATAATTGCAAGGTCTTCCATTTTTTTAACTCTAACATGAACTGTTCCAGCTGATATTAAAAGTCTTTTAGCTATATCTGTAAAAGGTGTTCTCGTATTGTCTATTAAAATATCAAGTATTTTTCTGTCGACGTCATCTAATTTTTGCATTTTTTGTTTGGTGTATATGCTAAAATATTAAATTTTTGAAATGTTTAAAGCTTTTTACATGAATTTCATTTCCGATTTAGTCATTTTATCAATCCTTTTTTAATGATTTATTTGTTAGTTTTACAAATGTTTCTTATGTTTACAATTGTGAATATTATGATATTTAAATATTGTTAATCAATTAGTTATAGAATATAATAAAAGTAAAAGATGAATAATAAAAATATATTAAATAGGATAAAAGATATAATCGATAATAGCAATCTCACTAACTCAGAGTTTGCTGAAAAAATAGGTGTTCCTAAATCTTCCATCTCTCACCTACTCTCCGAAAGAAATAATCCAAGCTTAGATATTGTATATAAGATTTCAACTGCTTTTGATGATATTACTACTGATTATTTAATATTTGGGAAGAATAAGTCCATAAATAATCAAATAAATGAGCCTGGAGAGCTCTTTTCTATGCCAAATAAGGAAATCTCTGAAGATTCTGTTAAAGATCCTAATAATAAGCTTAAATCAATCGTTCTTATCTATGAAAACAATAAATTTGAGCAAATAGATAAATTATAAAATGAAAAGAGTATTGTTCCTATTACTATTGTTGACTTCATGTTACTCAGTTGAAAGAAATTGTGTAGATTTCAAAACAGGTGTATTTGAATTTTCTTCATCTATAAATGATTCAATAATTACTTCAACCTTTATAAGAACTGATAAGTATGAAATTGAAACATTTAATGGAGTTAAAGATTCGTCCATTATTAAATGGGTAAATGACTGTGAGTTCTTGTTAACTAAAATAAGACCTAAAACAAATCAAGAAAAAAGGCCAATAAGAATAAAGATACTCAGAACTTATGGTGATCAATATGACTTTGAGTTCTCAGGAGTTAATAATCCAGATAAAATAAGTAGAGGGACAGTTAAAAGAGTATCTAATTAAAATCAAGTTTTGTTTGGGTATCATCTGAGTCATCAGAAACTTGCTGCTCATCTTTAACTTCAATTTGATCAATTTTTTTAGTATTATTAGAATTTGATCCTTTAGACTTATAAGAAATTTTCCTAATTGAGTCTTTTGTAACAATATTTCCCTTTGAATCTCTACCCTTAATAATTAAATCAGCAAAATCTTGTTCGAATTTATCTTTTCTTAATGATGGTTTTTTTCTTAAGTATACTGTTACAAGATCAGCTTCATTTACATTATTTACACTGAAGTAAAGAATTTTAGAAAAATCTTTACCTTGAGTTAGGTTATACTCTTTATCTCTAATTACACCAGAGACTTTAAATCTTTTCATATAAGAAGTACCATTCTTTCCGTCAGTATATATTAAGTTATAAATTTTCTCTTTACTTTCTGAATTAAATAATGAGACGTGAATAATATCTTTGCCTATAAAAACCTTGCTATCTACCTTCACTACTTTCATTATACCCTCTTTAGTAAAGACAATTACATCATCTAAGTCTGAACAATCAGAAACAAAATCATCCTTTTTAAGAGCTGTACCAATAAAACCTTCTTCTTTATTAACGTATAATTTTTGATTCTTAATTGAAATTTTCTTTTTATCAAGATCATCAAATTCTTCAATTATAGTTTTTCTTTTTCTTTCCTTACCATAATGTTTTTTAAGATGATTGAAATATTGAATTGTATAATCAACTATGTGATTTAAGTTATTTTTAACCTCTTCAATAGTAACTTCAATATTATTAAGCTTCTCTTTAACTTTATTAAGATCAAATTTTGAAATTTTTCTTATTGGAATTTCAGTTAATTTTTTGATATCATCTACATTAACCTCTCTCTTTAGATTCTTTTTATATGGGTCTAGACCTTTATCAATAGTAGATATAACTTCATCCCAAGTTGTTTTCTCTTCAATATCTCTATAGATTCTGTTTTCTATAAAAATTCTCTCAAGTGATATTGTATGCCATTGACTTTCAAGTTCATTTAATTGAATCTCTAATTCTTTTTTTAATAAATTTTTAGTATTATCTGTAGATGTTTTCAGTATGTCCCTAACTCCTAAAAATTGAGGTTTATTATCTGAGATTATACAGCATAATGGAGATATAGAAACCTCACACTGAGTAAATGCATAAAGAGAATCTATACTTTTTTGCATTGAAGAACCTGAAGGGAGGTAAACAAGCACTTCAACATCTGAAGATGTATTATCTTCAATTTTTTTAATTTTTAACTTTCCTTTTTCAGAGGCTTTTATTACTGATTCTATTAATGATGCAGTAGTAGTTCCATATGGAATTTCTTTAATTATGATAATATTCTTATCATACTTTTCTACTAAGGCTCTTACCTTAATTTTTCCTCCTCTATTACCATCGTTGTAATTCTTAATATCTATACTACCTCCTGTTTGGAAATCAGGATAAAGTTTAAAATTCCTACCCTTAAGGTATTTTACACTCCCATCAATCAATTCATTAAAATTATGAGGTAAAATTTTAGTAGATAAACCAACTGCGATACCCTCTGCTCCTTGAGCTAATAACAAAGGAAATTTAACAGGTAGGTGAACTGGCTCTTTCTTTCTACCATCATATGAAAGTTGCCAGTTAGTAGTTTTAGGATTAAAAACCACTTCTAAAGCAAATTTAGATAGTCTTGCCTCAATATACCTTGAAGCTGCTGCTTTATCCCCAGTGTAGATATTACCCCAGTTACCTTGCATATCAATCAAAAGTTCCTTTTGACCAACTTGAACCATTGCATCTGAAATACTTGCATCACCGTGAGGATGATATTGCATTGTATGACCAACAACATTAGCCACTTTATTATACCTCCCATCTTCAAGATCAAACATAGAGTGAAGAATTCTTCTTTGAACTGGTTTTAAACCATCCATTAAATCTGGAACTGCTCTTTCTAGTATAACATAAGATGCATAGTCAAGAAACCATTCTTTGTACATCCCCCCTACTTTGATTAGAGAATTAGAATCTTCAGTATTTATATTTTCTTCATTTTCAATCATTCAAATTTTCATTTATAATGTCTAATTCAACTTTTAAATTATCAATAATAAACTGTTGTCTATCTGGAGTGTTTTTACCCATGTAGAATCTTAAAAGTTCTTCAACAGTAGTTGATGTGTCAATAATTACAGGATCTAATTTTATATCATCACCTATAAAATTTTTAAACTCATTTGGAGAAATCTCACCTAACCCCTTAAATCTGGTAATTTCAAATTTGCCTTTAGATGAGTTTAAAATATTATTTTTTTCAGTTTCACTGTAACAATAATGAGTCTTTTCTTTATTTCTTACTCTAAAAATTGGAGTTTGTAAAATATATAAATGACCATTCTTTATTAACTCTGGATAGAATTGTAAAAAGAAAGTTATAATTAGCAATCTAATATGCATTCCATCTACATCAGCATCTGTTGCTATAACAATATTGTTATACCTAAGATCTTCCATGCTATTTTCAATATTTAAAGCTGCCTGAAGTAAATTAAATTCTTCATTTTCATAAACTATTTTTTTAGTCATTCCAAATGAATTCAATGGTTTACCTCTTAAGCTAAAAACAGCTTGAGTATTTACATCCCTAGATTTAGTAATAGAACCACTAGCAGAATCACCCTCGGTTATAAAAATAGTAGACTCAAGTCTATTGTCTTTTTTTAATTCGTTTAGATGAACTCTGCAATCTCTTAATTTTTTATTGTGAAGACTAGCTTTTTTTGCTCTATCTCGAGCTAATTTTCTTATTCCAGACAATTCCTTTCTTTCTCTTTCTGCCTGTATTATTTTATTTTGAATTGATTTGGCGATTTCAGGGTTCTTATGTAAATAGTTATCAAGTTTTTCTTTAACAAAATCATTAATAAAAACTCTAACCGATTTCAAACCTTTACCCATTTCTGTAGAACCAAGTTTTGTTTTAGTTTGAGACTCGAAAATAGGTTCCATAACCTTAATGCTTACTGCAGATATAATAGATTTTCTTATGTCAGATGTTTCATAATTTTTACCAAAAAACTCTCTTATTGTCTTAACAAAAGCTTCTCTAAATGATGATTGATGTGTACCACCTTGAACTGTATATTGCCCATTTACAAACGAATAATATTCCTCACTATATTGAGTTCTAGAGTGAGTTATAGCTACCTCAATGTCATCTCCCTTAAGATGAATTATAGGATACATGAAATCTTGAACATTTGATTGATCTTCAATTAAATCCTTAAGTCCAAAGTCTGATTTAAACTTGTTTCCATTAAGTTTTATTGTTAATCCGGGATTTAGATACACATAGAATTTAATCATCTTTTCTACGTACTCTAATCTGTACTTATAATTTTTAAAAATAGATTGATCAGGTTTAAACTCTACGTACGTTCCATTTTTTTCATCACTATTATTAAGGTCTTCATTGGTTAGAATTCCAAGCTCAAAATTTGCTGATTTTGTTTTTCCTTCTCTAGTGGAAGAAACAATAAAAGATGAAGAAAGTGCGTTTACAGCTTTAGTACCAACACCATTAAGACCAACAGATTTTTTAAATGCTCTAGTATCATATTTACCTCCGGTATTCATCTTAGAGACAACATCTACAACTTTACCAATAGGGATACCTCTACCAAAATCTCTTACAGAGACTAAATCATCATTAATAATAATATCAATAACCTTTCCTTCGCCCATAACAAATTCATCTACACAATTATCAATAACTTCTTTCAATAGGACATAAATACCATCATCAGGAGAAGAACCATCACCAGACTTACCAATATACATACCAGGTCTTAACCTAATATGTTCTCTCCAATCAAGAGATTTGATGTTTTCTTCAGTGTAATTTGATGTGGTTGCCATTTTTATAAATATACTAAATGTTAAATCTAAAGTGCATTATATCTCCATCTGAAACTATATACTCCTTACCTTCTAACCTCATTTTTCCAGCTTCTTTTACTTTAACTTCAGAACCATGTTCAACAAAATCAGCATAACTTATAACCTCAGCACAAATAAAACCCTTTTGAAAGTCAGTATGAATTTGACCAGCTGCATCATATGCTGTATCTCCAATTTTGATGGTCCATCCTCTAACTTCTTTTACCCCTGCGGTAAAATAACTATGCAAATTTAAAAGCTTATAGGAGGCTCTGATTAATTTATTAGAACCAGACTCTTCAAGTCCAAGGTCATCTAAGAATATTTTTTTTTCTTCATTAGAATCCAATTCATTTATTTCAGATTCTATCTTGGCTGATATAATAATTATTTCAGAATCTTTATTTTCATTTTCTTTAATTACCTGATCAACGTAATTGTTTCCTGAAATAACATCATTTTCACCCACATTACATACATATAGAATAGGTTTAAAAGATATTAATTCAAGAGGTTTAATAAAATCTTCAAATTGATCATCAGAGTAATCGCTTCTAATTACTGAAACATTTTCAAGCTGTAATTTAACTTTTTGGAGAACTTCAATTTCTTTTTTAGATTCATTACTTCCAGATCTCAGAGTTTTTTTTATTTTATCTAATCTTTTATCTACTATCTCTATATCTTTCAGTATTAGCTCATATTCTACGACCTCTTTATCTGATAGAGGATTAATTTTTCCATCAACATGAACAATATTAGGATCGTCAAAACATCTTAATACATGAATTATAGCATCAGTCTCTCTAATATTTGATAAGAATTTATTTCCTAGTCCTTCACCCTTACTAGCTCCTTTTACCAAACCTGCGATATCTACAATCTTAACATTTGTAGGAATTACTTTTTCTGGACTAATAAGGTTAGATAATTTGTCAAGTCTTAAATCAGGAACATTAACAATACTTACATTAGGGTCAATAGTACAAAATGGATAATTTTCACTTTGAGCTTTGCTCTGAGACAGACAGTTAAAAAGAGTTGATTTACCAACATTGGGCAATCCTACGATACCTACTTTCATTTATTATTCATGCATAAATTTCTGCTTTGACAAAAGTTCATTTTCCGTCTCAACATTTTTATCATCTGGAACGCAACAATCAACAGGGCAAACAGCAGCGCATTGAGGTTCTTCATGGAACCCCATACACTCTGTACATTTATCTGGTACTATAAAATAGAATTCATCAGAGATAGGGTTTTTACTTTCATCAGAGTTTACTTTGTTTCCATTTGGTAATACAACATCTCCTTTAAGATTAGTTCCCTTACTGTAATTCCAATTCTCTTGACCTTCATAAATAGCATTATTTGGACACTCTGGTTCACAGGCACCACAATTAATACATTCGTCTGTTATGATTATTGCCATCTTAAGTTTGAGCAAAAATAAGATGTATTGTTTAATCTTTGTTAACAATTTTTACATAATTTAAAATTACTGTAATTGATTATTGAAAGTAAGTTTAGATATTTGCAAATATTTATGAATAAAAGAGTACATAATTTCAGTGCTGGCCCCTCTATTTTACCAGACCAAGTCTTCGATCATGCATCTTCTGCTATTAAGAATTTTAACAATTCGGGATTATCAATTCTAGAAATTTCTCACAGAAGTAAAGATTTTATAGAAGTTTTAAAAGAATCTAGATCTCTTGCTCTTGATATTGCGGGACTAAATAACGAAGAATACTCTTGTTTATATCTTCAAGGTGGAGCTAGCTTACAGTTCTTAATGACAGCTTATAATTTCTTAAATAGTAATGCAGCATACATAAACACTGGAAGTTGGTCATCTAAAGCAATTAAAGAAGCGAAAATATTCGGAAAAGTAACTGAAATTGCATCTTCTGCTGATAAAAATTTTAATTATATTCCTAAGCGGTATGATATTAATGAACAATATGATTATCTACATATAACATCTAATAATACAATATTTGGAACTCAATTTCATTCTTTTCCTGATTCTAACTGCCCTCTTTTTGCTGATATGAGTTCAGATATTTTTTCAAGAAAAATCAATTTTTCAAAATTTGATTTAATTTATGCTGGAGCTCAAAAGAATCTCGGGCCTGCAGGTGTTACTATGGTTTTAATTAAAAATAGTTTATTAAATATGATCACGAGGGAGATTCCTTCAATGCTCAGCTACAAAATACATATAGATAAAGACAGTTCTTTTAATACTCCTCCAGTATTTGCAATCTATTGTGTACTATTAAACCTTAGGCTAATTAAAAAGGATGGACTTGATATTATTGGTAAAAATAATAACCTTAAATCAGAGTTAATTTACAATGAGATAGACAATAATAAATGTTTCTCAGGTTTTTCAAACTTTGATGATAGAAGTGAAATGAATGTTACCTTCAACCTTAGTGATGGGTATGATGGAGAGTTATTTAGTAAAATATGTAATGAAAATAATATATCTGGTATTAATGGTCATAGGTCAGTTGGAGGATATAGGGCATCAATTTATAATGCCCTTCCAATTGAGAGTATAAAAGTTTTAATTAAGTGTATGAAGGAGTTTGAATCAAATTATAATTAACTATGAAAGTACTAGCAAATGATGGTATTTCAGAATCTGGAATAGATAAATTAGAAGAATATGGTTTTGATGTAGATCTAACTAAAGTAGCTCAAGAACAGCTAATAGATTATATTAATACTAATTCAATTTCTACTTTATTAGTAAGAAGTGCAACTCAAGTAAGAAAAGATATTATAGATAGTTGTCCTTCATTAAAAATCATTGGAAGAGGTGGTGTTGGAATGGATAATATTGACGTTGAATATGCAAAATCAAAAGGACTTCATGTTATAAACACACCTGCTGCATCATCAAAGTCTGTAGCCGAATTAGTTTTCTCTCATTTATTTGGCTGTGTAAGATTTCTCCATGAATCAAATAGATCAATGCCTCTTGATGGTGATTCAAAATTTAAAGATTTAAAAAAATCTTATGCAAAAGGAACTGAACTTTCTGGAAAAACTATTGGAATTGTCGGGTTTGGAAGAATTGGTCAAGAAGTTGCTAAAATTGCAATTGGTATAGGTATGAATGTCCTTTTCTATGATAAATTGCACAAAGAAGCTAATTTAATATTAGATTTTTTTGATGGTCAAAGCACATCATTTAAAATTAACTCTTCATCTTTTGAAGATTTATTAAAAGAATCAGATTTTATATCTGTTCATATACCTGCAACAGATAAGTATATTATTGATTCAAAAGAAATATCAAAAATGAAAAATGGCGTTGGTATTCTTAATCTTTCTCGAGGTGGAATATTAAACGAAGAAGAACTACTTAAAAATATTGAGAATGGAAAAGTTTCTTTTGCAGGTATTGATACATACGAAGATGAACCAAATCCTAGCATTAAGATTCTTATGAATTCTAATATTTCTCTAACACCTCACATTGGAGCTGCAACTAATGAAGCACAAGACAGAATTGGTGTTGAGTTAGCTGATAAAATTAATGATATTATAGGTTAATGAAAAAACTTAAAGAAAGATGGGGAATAACATCTAACTTTCAAATAATAATAATTTTTATTGTCTTTGCTATAACAGGATCTACAAGTGCATATATTTCAGGTCCATTAACAGAATATATAATTGGAGACAGCAATATAAATTCATTCTTTAAAATTATAATTAGAATACTCCTCTTAACTCCTATTTATCAAGTTTTATTACTTTTCTTTGGGTTTATTTTCTTTCAATTTAATTTCTTTTTCAAATTTGTAAAAAAATTTTTATCCTTCTTGGGATTAGGATTTTTATTCAGAGATTAAATTACTAAAATTTGATTTTAACTTTACAATTTTTGGGTTTATAACTGCTTGACAATAAGCATTAGTAGGGTTTTTTGCAAAGTAATCATGATGATATTCTTCAGCACCATAAAAATCTTTTATGTTATTAACCTCAGTTACAATTTTATCATCAAAAATATTTTCACTTTCAAGTTCTTGAATAAAATCAACTATTAATGGTCTTTCTTTAGAATTACAAAATATTGCTGACCTATATTGAGTTCCAACATCTGCACCTTGTCTATTTATTGAAGTAGGATCATGAACTACAAAGAAAATACTTAGAATTTGTGAAATATTAATCTTATTGTCATACTCAACTTTAACTACTTCAACATGAT
This sequence comes from Cryomorphaceae bacterium, assembly GCA_018646865.1. Lineage (GTDB taxonomy): Bacteria > Bacteroidota > Bacteroidia > Flavobacteriales > Flavobacteriaceae > Marisimplicoccus. The sequence goes on from JABGTW010000052.1 coordinate 18,839, forward strand.
TTGTATAACCTTCACAAACTTCTTCATATGTTGGATTAGGAATATCTCCCCCCATATAACCAGGAGTAATTGACAATACCCCCTTAACTTTTTTAAAAACAGACTCAATACACCAAAAACACCCTCCACCTAAATATATGATACTATTCATTTTCAGATTTTAAACTAAAAGATTAATATTGTAAAAGTATGGAAATCTTATTATCAGCTAAAAGTATTTCAAAAACTTTTCAAGGGAGAAAGGTTCTTGATAATATAAACATAGAAATTAAAGAGTCAGAGATTGTTGCGATTTCAGGTGCATCTGGTGCAGGAAAGACTACTTTATTAAATATATTAAGCACCCTTGACAAACCTGATGTTTCCAATAACCCTTCTTTATTTATTAATGATCTTGATGTTTTTAATTTAAATAACAATGACCTATCTGTTCTAAGAAATCAAATGATTGGATTTGTCTTTCAATTTCATGAGCTGATTCCTGAACTTAATATTTTGGAAAATGTATGTCTTCCAGGATGGATAAAGAAAGACAATGAAGTTGAAGACAAGGCTAAAGATTTATTAAAATATTTTGGCTTAATTGATTTTCTTCACAAAAAAACCTCTACCCTGTCTGGTGGCGAAAAGCAAAGAGTGGCTATTGCTAGATCCTTAATTAATGAACCTAAAATTATTTTTGCTGATGAACCTACCGGAAATCTTGACTCAAAAAATTCAAAAATTCTATTTGATTTGTTCTTCAAATTGAGAGATGACTATAATTGTTCAGTTGTAATAGTAACACACAATGAAAGTAATGCCAATATTTGTGATAGAAAGTTATTAATTGTTGATGGTAAAATCAAAAATTAATATTCCAGATTTAAAAGATTTTTTAGATGAAAAGTCTTTCAAATATGAATCTCAAGCATTTATTAATGATGACCCAATACTAATCCCTCATCAATTTAATAATCATAAAGATATTGAGGTTTCAGCCTTTCTAACATCAGTTATTTCTTGGGGTAATAGAAAATCAATCATTAACAGTAGTAAAAAAATTATTGATTACATGGATAATTCTCCTTATGATTTTATTATTAATCACACTAGTAAAGATTTGAGAAAAATTAATAAATCAATTCATAGAACTTTTAACATGATTGACCTTAATTACTTTATTATGTCTCTAAAAAATATTTATAATGAATATGCGGGTATTGAGGAGATTTTGTCAAATAAAAAAAACGGAGATGATTTACAAGAACGTATTTCATCATTTAAAGAAATTTTTTTCTCAATAAATCATCCTGATCGAACTAGAAAACATCTTCCCTCCCCATTAACTGGTTCTAGTGCTAAAAGATTTAACATGTTTCTTAGATGGATGGTAAGAACAAATGAAAGGGGTGTTGATTTTGGTATATGGAAAAAAATAAATAGGTCAGAATTATCTTTACCCTTAGACGTTCATACAGGAAGAATAGGAAGAGAATTAGGATTATTAAAGAGGAATGTAAATGATCATAAGTCTGTGAAAGAAATAGATTCAAGATTAAGAGAAATGGACCCAATAGATCCTGTTAAATATGACTATGCACTTTTTGGTTTAGGAGTGTATGAAAATTTTTAACTTGAATAATCTATAAGAATTAAATAAGTTTAGTTAATTTTGTTAAATTCTTTTCTAGATGAGTATACTCATAAAATCCGCAACTTTAGTAGATAGTAAGAGTAATTTAAATTTCAAACAAAAAGACATTTTAGTCAAAGACGGTGTTATTGTTGATATAGCAGATTCAATAGACGCAAAGGCTGATCTTGTTATTAATTTTGAGAATCTTCATGTTTCTAGAGGATGGATGGATACTTCAGTAAGTTTCGGAGAACCAGGATATGAAGAAAGAGAAAGTATTTCAAATGGTTTAAAGACAGCAGCTTCATCAGGATTTACATCTATTTTGCTAAACCCTGACTGTAATCCATTAGTAGATTCTCATTCTGCTGTTGAATTTCTTAAGAAAAAATCTACATCTACTACAACTAAGATTTATCCAGTTGCAAATCTTACATCTAATTCAAATGGAAAAGATTTAGCAAGCCTATATGACATGAAGCTTGCAGGAGCTATTGCATATGGTGATTACAAAAAACCAATAATTGATTCTTCAATTTTAAAAATTGCATTAGAATACACTAAAACCTTTGGGGGAAGGGTAATTTCATTTTGTCAAGATGAATTTTTATCTCAAAATGGTGTTATAAATGAAAGTATAGTAGGCACAGAACTAGGTCTTAAAGGAATTCCTTATATCTCTGAATCAATTAATATCTTTAGAGACATTCAAATCTTAAGTTATTCTGGTGGCAAACTTCACATTCCATATGTTAATACAAATAAAGGAGTTGAACTTATTAGAGAGGCAAAAAAAAGAAATTTAGATATAACTGCAAGTACTAGTTTAGCACATGTAACGTTCTCAGATAAAGACATAGCTAACTTTAATACTAATCTAAAAATTATACCTCCCCTAAGATCAGAAATTGACTCTAAGTCTATTAAAGAGGCTTTAGTTGACGGAACTATTGACTATTTGACTAGCATGCATGAACCTATAGACATAGATAATAAAAAAGTTGTATTTGATCTAGCTACTCCAGGATCAATTGGACTTGAATCTGTTTTTGGAATAATGTGTAATAATTTTACACTTGAAAAAACTATAGATATTCTTACTAGAAACAAATCAATTTTTGAAATAGAAGATCATCCTATTAAGATAGGTTCTCATGCTGATTTGACATTATTTAATCCAGATAAGTCTTATGAATTTACAGAAGAGCATATCTTATCAACTTCAAAAAATTGTGCATTCATTAGTACTAAAATGAAAGGAATAGTATATGGTTCAATCAATAATAACAATTCTACATTGAACAAATTATGGATTTAGATTTCCTTATTAGAAAATCAGTTAATAAAGAAACTAAAAATGGAGGCATTTTCCTTTTTCATGGATATGGAAGTAACAAAGAAGACTTATTTTCACTTGAACAATATCTACCCCAATCCCAAACAATAATTTCTTTAGAAGCACCATTAAAACTTCCTTTTGGTGGATTTTCATGGTTTGATATAGATTATTCAGATGTTCTTGAAAATAATTTAGATAAACGGTATAAAGAGATAAATGATAGTATTGAAAATATATTAAATAATATCGATAGACATATTCAAAATGAAAATTTAGAAAAAGATGATATTTCCATACTTGGTTTTAGTCAAGGTGGCAGTATATGTTGGAAACTAGGTCTTGATTTTAATTCTAAATTTAGGAGAATACTCCCTGTTAGTTCATTTGTACACCCCTCCTATCTTAATAATAAATTAGATTATTATAAAGATTTACTTATATACAGTTCACATGGATTATTGGATGATGTTATTCCAATTAATTTAGTTGAAGATCACATAGTAGAATTATCAAAAAAAAATACTTTAACTTTTGAAAAGTATAATTCTGGTCATACTATTACTCAAGAAAACCTATTAAGTCTTATTAATTGGTTGGATAAAACAAATATTTAGTTTATCTCTAAAACTAACCCATCATAAGCTAAGGAGACAGAATCTGGAAGTTTATCACAAACTTCTTCATGAAAACCCATGATATGACTAATATGTGTAAAAAAAGTATTTTTGGGCTTAATAGTATCAACAATTTCTAGTGCTTCTTGAACATTAAGATGAGAAGGATGAGATTCATACCTTAAGGCATTTATAACAAGTGAGTCCAAATTTTTAAGCTTTTGTAATTCTAATTCAGAAATTGTTTTTACATCTGTCAAATATGCAAAGTTACCTATCCTAAAACCTAAAACAGGTATTCCTAAGTGATCTGATTCTACAGGAGTAACTTTTAAGTCTAATAGCTGAAAATCATTCTCTTTAGATATAAGATTAACTTCAAAATCAGGAGCACCAGGATATTTTTGTTTAGGATCAAAAATGTAAGCAAATCTTTCATGAAGTGATTTTAAAACTCTTTCGTGAAGATAAATAGGAATTTCTCCTTGCCTAAAAAAAAAAGGTCTTACATCATCAATTCCTGTTGTATGATCAGCGTGTTCATGAGTAAATATTATCGCATCTAACTTTTTACAATTAGTTCTTAGCATTTGTTGTCTGAAGTCTGGACCACAATCAATAACAAAGTTAAAGTTTTTATATTCTATCATTATTGAAGAGCGAAGTCTCTTATCACGAAAATCTTTACTAAACGAAACAGGATGATCACTCCCAATCACAGGAATACCCTGTGAAGTGCCGGTTCCTAAAAATGTTATTTTAAACACATATAAATCTATGATATTTTATTCTCTTTTATTAAACAATCTTTGTAATTTTACAAAAAAACCGATGAACATAATTCTTCCTGGAGACAAGGATTACGAATCAAGACCTTCAGTACAAAGAAAATCTCTCAGAATTAATCTTAATGAGAATATTTACGGAACTTTTGTTGAAATTGGCGCTGGACAAGAAGTAGCTAGAAACTTTTATCGAGTGGGTGCTGCTTCTGGTACGATTGCTAAATCTATGAGTGCTTATGACAAATCATTTAGTGATAGTATATATGGTAAGGAAGATAATGGAAGATATGTAACTCAAAATCGTCTCGATAAAATGTTAAATCACGAGATGGATCTTCTTGAAAAAAGAATTTCAAGAGATAAGAATCCTGATAAATTCTTTTTTGTTTATGCCAACACAGTTGCAACTATTGATTTTGCAAAGAAGTTTAAAGGTCATGGATGGATGGGTATAAAGTTTCAAACCAATCCTAATGACGATTATTCTGAAATTAAACTTCATCTGAGGTTTCGTCAAAATGAAGCTAAACTTCAACAAGAAAGCCTGGGTATAATGGGAGTAAATCTTATTTATGGTGCTTTCTATAAACATAACGAACCTTTAAAATTAATGAAGTATCTAACGGATCATCTTGATGATCAATCAATTGAAATTGATACTATTAACTTTAGTGGACCATTATTTAAAGATGTTGACAATAGACTAATTAGTCTTGAGTTAGTTAGATTAGGAATGACAGATGCTGTAATTTTTGATGAAAATGGAACAAATGTTCTTCCAGCACAAGTTTTATATAAAAAGAATATTCTAACTCTTAGAGGTAGCTATAGACCTATAACTAAAGTTAATGAGGAAATGTTTAAGAAATCCCTTGAAGAATTTTTAAAAGAGAAAAAGGTTAAAGAACAAAATACTATAGTGGTTTTTGAAATTACTCTTTCAAATCTTAGATCTACTGGTGATATTGATGATAGTGATTACCTTGATAGAGCGAAACTGTTATGCTCTATGGGTCACAAGGTTATGATATCTAACTTTTCAGAGTATTATAAACTTGTCCAATACCTCACTAGTTATACAAAGAAACAATTAGGTTTAACCATAGGAGTAAGAAATTTTATCGAAATTTTTGACGAAGAATATTATGACAATCTTAAAGGAGGAATCTTAGAAGCTTTTGGTAACATTTTTAAGAATAATATGAAAATATACCTATACCCATTGCTAGATACGAAGAAAGATGAAATAATTGATTCAAATAATCTTAAGCTTGAAGATAATATGAAAGAATTCTACAAATATTTCAAGGTTAACAATAAAATTCGTGATCTGGGGTATAACAAAGAATTTTTAAAGATATTTTCTAAAGATATCCTTAAGCAAATTAAAAATAACCAATCGGGATGGGAAGATAAAGTTCCTGAAGGTATTTCAGAAATGATAATCAAGAAAAAAATGTTTGGCTACAAATAACTAGTCAATTATCTGGTTTGTATGTTCTTTAGTATTTACCTTATCAATTACTGTTTCTATAATTCCTTCTTCATTTATTATAAAAGTAGTCCTCATAACCCCCTCGTATTCATTACCTCTAAATTTCTTTTTTCCCCAAACACCAAATGCATCGATTAGCTCTCTTGAGTCATCGGCTAATAAGTTGTATTTAAATCCAAATTTATCAGCAAAATTATTTTGTTTTTCAACAGTATCAGGACTAACCCCAATCACTTCATAACCTTGACTAGTAAGTTTTGAATAATTATCATTTAAATTACAACCTTGAGCTGTACAACCTGGAGTATTAGCTCTTGGATAGAAGAATAAAACAATTTTCTTTCCTTTGAAATCAGAAAGATTTATAGATTCACCTTTATGGGTTGTTACATTTATATTTGGTACCTTATCGCCTATTTTTAACATAATTATTTTTTTCAAAAGTAAGTAAATGAAACTAAAAGAAAAAGTTGATTTTTTAATTAATAAACTTGAAGAAATTTATCCTACTCTTGAAATTCCCCTTAATAACAAAGATCCATATACGCTATTGATTGCAGTATTAATGTCTGCTCAAAGCACTGATAAAAAAGTTAACCAAATTACCCCTATTCTTTTTAAAAATGCAGACAACCCTTATGATATGATAAAAATGACTGTTGATGAGATAAGGAATATTATTAAACCTGTAGGACTATCCCCTACTAAGTCTAAGGGAATATGGAATTTATCTAAAATTTTAATTGAAAAATATGACGGTAATGTACCTGAGGATATAAATATGTTAGAAGAATTACCTTCTGTTGGACACAAAACAGCTAGTGTTGTTGTGTCTCAAGCTTTTGGACAACCTGCTTTTCCAGTAGACACTCATATTCACAGGCTAATGTATCGTTGGGGTCTCTCATCAGGAAAAAATGTTCAAAAAACAGAGTTAGATGCTAAAAGAATATTTCCCAAGTCTAAATGGAATGAGTTACACTTAAGAATTATTTTTTATGGAAGAGAATTTTGCCCAGCTAGGGGTTGGGATATTGACAATGACACTATAACAAAAACTATTGGTAGGAAATCTATAATTAATAAACTTATTAAGTAATTTTGCATTTTTAAAGATTTAATGAAAGACCTTTCCAAAATTGATCCTAAATACAATATCATTATCAAGGGTGCAAAGCTTCACAACCTAAAGAATATAGATGTTGTAATTCCTAGAAATAAATTTACTGTCATAACTGGTTTATCTGGATCAGGAAAATCTTCACTTGCTTATGATACATTATATGCTGAAGGTCAGAGACGATATGTAGAAAGCCTTTCCTCTTATGCAAGGCAATTCATGGGTAAACTGAATAAACCTAAAGTAGATTATATTAAAGGTATTTCTCCTGCAATAGCTGTTGAGCAAAAAATAAATACATCAAACCCTAGATCAACTGTTGGAACTAAAACAGAAATCTACGATTATCTTAAACTACTATTTGCCAGAATTGGAAAAACATACTCACCAAAATCAAATAAAATTGTAAAAAAAGACTCTACATCTGATGTAGTTGATCATATAGTAAATCAAAGGTTAAAGTCAAAACTATTATTATTAGCTCCAATTGAATCAACTTCAAAAAAAGTTTCATTAAATAAACTTGATATACTTAAAAAACAAGGATTTGTAAGAATATTTAAGGATGGTGAAGTAATAAATATAAGTGATGTTGAAAATAAAGAAATTATGGATTTTAAGTTAGTAGTAGATCGATTAGTAGTCAGCAATAATTCAGATTTTAAATCTAGAGTAGCCGATTCTGTTGAATTATCTTTTTATGAGGGAGGTGGAATTTGTTCTGTATTCAATTTGGATAATAAGGCGGAAGTATCTTTTTCAAATAATTATGAAATGGATGGAGTCAAATTTATTGAACCTTCCGTTCATTTATTTAGTTTTAATAATCCTTTTGGAGCTTGCAAAAATTGTGATGGATTTGGAGAAACTATTGGGATAGATGAAGAGTTAGTAATTCCAAACAAAGGCTTATCAGTATATGATGATGCTATTGCTCCATGGAGAGGAACAGGATTAAGAAAGTATTACATGAAGTTAATTGACAATGCAGACTTGTTTGACTTTCCTCTTTACAAACCTTATAATCAATTGTCAAAAGAAGAAATTAGAGTTCTATGGGATGGAAATGAACATTTTGGCGGAATCAATAAATTCTTCAAATATTTAGAAAAGAAAAATTATAAAATTCAAAATAGAGTTCTACTTTCAAGATATAGAGGTAAAACTTTATGTAATGACTGTAAAGGAAGTAGATTAAGAGAAGAAACATATTTTGTTAAAATTGACAATAAAAACCTACCTGAGATACTCTCTATGCCTATTGATAAGCTAAGTAAATTTTTTAATGAAATTAAGCTTAATAAAACTGACAGAGATGTTTCAAGTAGAATTTTAAAAGAGGTAAATAATAGAATAGATTATTTAATGAATGTTGGTTTAAGCTACTTAACACTTAATAGAAAAGCTAACACACTATCTGGAGGTGAAACACAAAGAATAAATTTAGCTTCATCTCTTGGGAGTAGTTTAGTTGGGTCTACATACATTCTTGATGAGCCATCTATTGGATTGCATTCTAGGGATAACGATAATCTAATAAAGATTTTAAAAAATCTAAAAGATATTGGGAATACAGTAATAGTTGTTGAACATGATGAAGAAATAATTCTTTCAGCTGATCATATAGTTGATATAGGTCCAATGGCAGGAACATTGGGAGGTGAAATTGTTGGTGAAGGAAATGTTAAAGAAATACTTAAAACCGATACATTAACATCAAGGTATTTAAATAAGACTGAGCGAATTGAATATCCTAGTTCAAGAAGAGAATCTAATTATTTTATAAATATAAATGGAGCTAAGGAAAATAATTTACAAAATATAAATGTTAAGATTCCACTTGGATGTTTGACTATGATTACTGGTGTTTCAGGAAGTGGTAAGTCAACACTAGTAAAAAAAATTATTTACCCTGCCCTACTTAATTATTTTAGAGATTATTCTCACAAACCCGGAAAATTCAATGACGTTTCAGGAAACCTTAGTAAGATTAAATCTGTACAGTTTATCGATCAGAATCCAATTGGACGATCATCTAGATCAAACCCTGTTACTTATCTAAAAGTATATGATGACATACGTAATCTTTATGCTAAAATCCCTCAATCAGTTTCAAAAGGGTTTAAATCAAAATTCTTTTCTTTTAATACTGATGGTGGGAGATGCGATGAATGCAGAGGTGAAGGGATTATTAAAATTGAAATGCAATTTATGGCAGATGTTGAATTGGAATGTGATATTTGTAAGGGGAAAAGATTTAAAGATGAGATAACAGCAATTAAATATAATGGAGTAAGTATTGATATGTTGCTTAATATGACTGTTGATGATTCAATTCAATTCTTTAGAAAGTACAATCAGTCAAAAATTGTAAGTAAACTTCTCCCTCTTCAGTCTGTTGGTCTTGGATATGTATCACTTGGACAATCGTCAAACACATTATCAGGTGGTGAGGCTCAAAGAATAAAATTAGCTTCATTTATAGGTAAAGGAGATCAAATTGAGAAAACTTTTTTCATTTTTGATGAACCTACAACTGGTCTTCATTTTCATGATGTAAGAAAGTTATTAAACACCTTTGATAAATTAATAAGAATGGGACATTCTATTCTAGTCATCGAACATAATTTAGACATGATATCCTGTGCAGATCATATTATTGACTTAGGTCCCGAAGGAGGTGATAAAGGAGGAAATATAGTAGCAGAGGGAAGCCCTGAAGAAATAATCAAGAATAAAAAGTCATATACTGGACAATATCTTAAGAGTAAGATTATTTAATTTACCAGTTCTTATTGAATTTATCAATAAAAATATTTACGTCATTACTTAATCTAAATATATATGCTGAAAGAGTATATAATATAATTATTAAGCTTGATTTCACAATTATATTAATAACAGGTTGAAAATCTAATTGAAGATTAGAAAATATAATATATGATAGTACACTAAGGATAATAATCTTAATTGTATCATTACTGTAGGGATGTATATTAAATTTAGTTTTTACCAGATAAATTTTTAATGAGTTCATAATAGTTAAAACTATAAGAGTAGCATAAGCAGCTCCAACTATACCATAATCTGTTATTAAGTAAATATTCAAGACTACCGCTAAAACAGATGAAAATAATGAAAACCAAAATGTATAGTAATAGTATTTAGAATTTGAAATTATATTATTAATACACCCAATAGACATAGAATATAATTTACCAAAAGAAACAATTATCACTATTGGAATACCTATTGAGTAACCGTCTTGATTTAGCATTTCATAGAAATCATCAAGGTTAAGATTAATCAATAGAAAAAATAGACTTGCTACTAACACTAGATTTGTAGAACTTTTTTTAAGAAGACTCTCTAATTTTTTGTAATGATTCTTATTTATGGCATTAGCAACTACAGGACTTAAAATTTGAAACATAGCCCTACCCGGAATTTCAATTACTGCAGCAATAAATACAGCAACTGAATAATATGCGACATTTTCAACAGTCAAGATTGAGGATAGCATAGATTTATCTATGTCCAGGATTATACTAGAAGCTGCGCCTGATAAAAAAATTAACAAACAGTATTTAAAGATTTCATTAAAATCCTTTTTAAAATTCAGGTTAAGCTTTGGCTTATTAACTAAAAAAGAATAAATAATGACAATAATTAGTCTTAAATAATACCCATAGATTAGGAACAGGACAAAATTTTCAAAATCTAAAATACCCATTGAATAAGAAATTAATAGAAAAGCTATTAATAGTCGAGGGTATAATTCTTTTAAAAAATTTCCAAAAACAGATTTAAGTTTAACTCTTAACCATGAATAGAAAACTTCAAACAAAGAAGTTGACACTGCTATAAATAAAATAACGTAAACATATTGTGATAAGCTTTGATCACTTTGAAAAAGATACTGTCTAATCTGATCATAATAAGTGAAAAAAACTGGAATAAATAATAATACAATTACTAAGGGAATTAGAATAGATATAGTTAAAAGACCATCTATATCAGATTTTTTTGTGTATTTAGAATGGTATCTAATTACAGCATGCTGTGTTCCAAAAGAAATAAAAGGTTGAACTAAGTTTGATATTGCTAAAAGTGCTATAATTAATCCTTGGAGTTTACTTCCAAGAAAAGTAGGATATAGATAGAGAGTGTTAACAGCTCCAATAAGAAAGGCTATTCCTATACTTATTAGATTTAAAAAAGACTGTCTAACGACTATACCCATTTATTTTCCTTATAAAGCATGAATGCTATTAAACTAAAGGTAATTATAATTGTAATTATTCTAATATTAATTCCTGTTTTTACGATTTTAGGTAAAAAATAAAACTCTACTGTATGTTTACCCTTTGGAATCACCATACCTCTAAGTAAGTAATTTATATCAAAGAAATTTGATTTATCTCCATCTACATAAACCTCCCACCCTGCTGGATAATATATTTCTGAGAAAACAATTAACTGTTCTGATATTGATTCATAATTATATGTAAGATGAGAAGAAGAATTCTTGATTTTTTCAATTTTAATTAATTCTGAAGAATCATAAGATAGAGGGATATCCTTAGGAAGTGAATTCATAAGTCCTAATGCAACCTGACTTATATCAGTATCTTTCTCTTTTAATTTATTTAATAACTCATCTGGATTATTAAACACAAGTAAAGAGTCTATTGCCCATGCATTTCCAAGTGCACTTGTATTTTGATATAACTGATCTTTATTTTCATCATCTTTTCCTATTATATATTTCACATTTAGTGAGTTAAATAATTTTTCATTGTCATGAAATGAGAGATAATCATAATATTCTTGAAATCTCCTAAGCTTAGCTGCATGATAACCATTTAAGGTATTATGGTAATAAGACGTGCTTGCGTTTGATAGTCCAGCAGATACATTAAAAACCCTATAATCTAGAGTATCTGTGAGTATTTCATTGTCTATTTCTGATAATTGATATGTGTTGATAGATTTATCAATAAATAGATCCTTATCTATATATCTATTATTTACTGTAAACAGATCAATAAACACGATAATGAAAACTATAATAAATGTAAAATTTCTTCCAATTAATCTTGAAAATCTAAGAGTCAAAAAAATTATACCCCCTATCAATAAGGCTCTTATAATATCTTTATTAAATATATTTTTTCTCTCTTCAATAATCTGGTTAAAAATTTCCTGTCCATATCCATTTGAATAATAATCATCATATAATCCAGCAAAAGAAAGCGACCCACTGAATACAAAAAGTATAATTAAAGGAACAGAATAGATTGTTAAAGACCTTTTTATATTTTTTAAATTAGAATCAGCTAGAAATTTATGAAGTCCTATAACTGATAGTAGTGGCACAGCAAACTCAAGAATCACTTGAATTGATGATACAGCTCTAAATTTATTATAGAAGGGAACGCAATCAATAAAAAAGTTGGTTAGTAATGGAAAGTTTTTTCCCCATGATAATAATAGCGATAATAAAAAAGAGATTAATAACCACCACTTAAAAGGTCCCTTTACTACAAATAGGGATAAAATAAACAGAAAGACCATTGATGCTCCTATGTACGCTGGAGCCTCTAAAATAGGCTGATTTCCCCAATAAGTTGGAACTGACTTTATAAATGAGTCTGCTTGAGGTTTTGGCACATTGTTATCTACTAGAAATTTATATAAATCTGAATCGTCTCCAACATCTTCAGAAGATGCACCTCCTTGGACTCTTGGTGCTACAAGATTGAAACTTTCAAAAACCCCGTAACTATATTGAGTTATATAATCATAATCAAGACCTGTAGATTTTTCTTTTTCAGTTCCATCAGGATTTATTTTTAGTTCACTTTGAGATCTTGTTGAATATTTTGAATACTCATAGGTTGATAAAATATTAGGTGCATTTAGTCCTAAGGACATAATTCCTGCTAAGGCAAATACTCCCATATACTTTATAAAATATTTTACATCATTCTTTTTATAAGAGTCAACTAAGTATACTACAAAGTAAATTCCAAGTAAAATCAACATATAATATGTCATTTGATAATGGTTGGCTCTTAATTGTAATGATATGGCTACAAGACTAACCAAGAAGCCTGGCAATAATTTATGCTGTTTTAAAAGAACTAATCCTGCTACAACCAATGGTATATATGAAATTGCGAGGGCTTTTGTATTATGACCTACCTGAAGTATTATCAGCAGGTAAGTTGAAAACGCAAAAGCAATTGAACCCAGAATTGCAATTCTCCATGGTATTTTTAATACCATTAAAAGAATATACATAGTTAAGAGATAAAGGAATAGTGTGTGTGCTGGCCTAGGTATAAATCGAAACAACATATGAATTGGAGCTAATATGTCATAGGCAAACTTTGCTCCTAATTGAAAGGTTGGCATTCCTCCAAATGCATTATCAATCCAGTATATTTCATCAGAGAAATTGTCTCTATTATCCGTAATCTCTCTTGACATTCCCTCGTATTGATTAATATCAGATTGGAATAATTTTTTCCCATCTAGCAATGGGCTATAAAAAATTAATGAAACTACTGCAAACCCAATTGCAGTATAGAAGTGGATTAGAGATTTTCTAATTTGAACTTTATTAATCGATATCCTCATAATCTATGTATTCACCATATTTTTCATTAGTTTTTTCTTTCTTTTTAGTTGAGGATTTATCAAAATCTGACTTTTTTTTAGCAGTTTTAAAAAAATCTGCAAAAATCATTTTTAGTATCGAAGGAATAAAATACCTGATAAAGAGATAAATAGCAAGAAATATTATTAAAACCTTCATAATTTGTGGCTTTACCAAATTTAGTGAAATATTGAAAAATAACTATTTATTGGTAACTTGTATTTTTAAATGGAATCCAACTCAAATATTACCATAAAAGAACTTAAAAATAGTGGTGAATTAAAAGAATTCGTCATGTTTCCTCATGATCTCTATAAGGATTCAAAGTATTGGGTTGCCCCTATAACAAAAGAAGAGTTAGAGATATTAGATAAAAACATCAATCCTGTTTTTAAAAATGCTGAAGCTCATTATTTTCTTGCATATATAGATGGAAAGATAGTAGGAAGAATTGCAGCTCTTATCAACTGGGTTGAAGTAAATGATCTAAAAAAGAAGAAAGTAAGATTTGGATGGTTTGATTTTATAGATAACAAGGAAGTATCAAAAGCTCTTCTTAAAAAAGTAAGAGAAATTGGAATAAAAAATGATCTAGAATTTATTGAAGGACCTGTTGGTTTCTCTAATATGGACAAAGCAGGAATGCTTATAAAAGGGTTTGAGAAAAAAAATACTATGATTACTCTTTATAATCATGCGTATTATAAAGATCATATGATTAACCATGGATATAATAAACTTGCAGAATGGGTTGAATATGAGCTTCAGATTGCAAATTATGACGATGCACCTGAAAAGATTAAAAAATTTTCTGATCTAATCTTAAAAAGATATAAGCTGAAAAAGCTAAACTTTACTAAAACTGAACAGATAGTCCCCTATGTTGATCAAATGTTTTATTTGCTTGGAAAAACCTATGATAAGCTTCAAACATTTGTTCCAATTCAAGACTATCAGATAGATCATTACAAGAATAGATTTTTAAAATATATCAACCCAGGGTTTATAAAGTGTGTTACTGATGAAAATGATGATCTAGTAGCATTTGCAATAACAATGCCCTCTTTTTCCAATGCGTTAAAGAAAATAAACGGTAAAGTTGATTTAATTGGAAAACTTAGACTTTTACATGCTAAGAATTACAATCATAAAGGGTCTTTATATCTAATCGGTGTTAGACCTGATTTTCAAAATAAAGGGGTTATAGCAATTCTGTTTAATGAGCTTCAAAAGTTTTACAATAAGTTTGGGATAACAGAAGTTGAGACTAATCCTGAGTTAATAGAAAATGCAGCTATTCAACAACTCTGGAAGAATTATGAGAACAATCAACATAAGAACAGAGCTACTTTTACTAAAGTGATTTAATGATGTACAATGAAGGGACTATTATAGCTCTATCATCTGCTCCAGGTTCTGGTGCAATTGCTATTATAAGATTATCTGGAGAAGATGCTATTTCTAAAACAGATTTATTCTTTAAATCTAAATCAGGGAAAAAGCTTTCTGAATCTGGTGGTTACTCAATAAGTTATGGGGATTTAGTAGATAATGATGAAATAATTGATGAGGTAGTAGTAAGTGTTTACAAAGCACCCCACTCCTACACTGGTGAAAACATTATTGAAATATCATGCCATGGCTCTATTTATATTCAGCAAAGAATACTCTCATTATTTACTAATACTGGCGTAAGACTTGCTTCTCCAGGAGAGTTTACCCTAAGAGCATATCTTAATAATAAGAAAGATCTATCTCAAGCTGAAGCTGTTGGTGACTTAATTGCATCAGAGTCAAAAGAGGAACATAGAGTCGCTATGGAGCAAATGAGAGGTGGCTATTCAGATGAGATTGAAGTATTAAGGGAGAAGCTTATTCATTTTAAGTCGCTTATAGAGCTTGAACTTGATTTCTCTGAAGAAGATGTAGAGTTTGCCGACAGAAGTGATTTAAAAACACTCTTAAATGAGCTAGAAGGTAAGTTATCAAGTTTGATTGACTCATTTACCTATGGAAATGTTATAAAAGAAGGTGTTACAGTAACGATTGCCGGAAAACCCAATGCAGGAAAATCATCCCTATTAAATGCTATAGTTAATGAAGATAAGGCAATAGTATCAAATATTCCAGGTACAACAAGGGATGCAATAGAAGATGTAAC
>JABGTW010000058.1 GCA_018646865.1 Cryomorphaceae bacterium
CCCACTCCTTTGCTTGAGATTTAGTTAACATACTAATTGCAGCTTTACTAATTGAATACACTCCTAATCCTTTATCTGGCTTATGCCCTTCTACAGAAGAAATATTTATAATAGAGCCAGATTTGTTATTTTTCATATGCTTCATAGCCATATTAGAAAGCTTAAATGCAGCTTTTACATTAATATCCATAATTTTATTAAAAAGCTTTTCATCCGCATTTTCTAGTCTATCAAAAACAGGGTTTATTCCTGCGTTATTAACTAGTATGTCTATTTTATCATATTTTTTTATTGTTGTGTCAATTAGCTTTTTCAAGTGATCTTCTTCCCCTACATGACATTCACATGCGAGTGCATTGTATCCATTCTTTGTTATTTTATTGGCGATTTCTTCTACTGCTTCTTTCGATCTACTGCTAACAACTACGGTTGCTCCAAATTCTGCAAGAGCCTCAGCAATTGATGCACCAATACCTCTGCTTGCTCCTGTAACAATTGCAACCTTACCAGATAAATCAAATAGATTTGTATATTTTTTTGTCATTCTAAATACAGTTATGTTAACGTAATATACTAATTGATTTAATTATCCTTATAAGAATCTAAAATAAATACAGAAAAAGGTTTTTTGATAAAGTTTAATAAGGTTGTATGTTTTTATAGATGAAAATATTCTTATATATTTAAGAAAACTGATCTTTAATAATTAAGATAAAAAACGGGAAATAATAAAAACCAAATAATTATGAGTGCAAATCAAGAGCCATTTGAACTTAACTTTTACAAATGGGAAAAGGAGTTTAAAGATAAGCCATACCTAAGACAACCTATAGGTGAGACATGGGAAGAATACACATGGGGTCAAGTTGGAGATATGGCCAGACGATTAGCCTCTGGGCTTAAATCTCTTAATCTAAGAGAAGGTGCACATATAGGGATTTATTCAAAGAATTGTAGAGAATGGATTATTTCAGACTTAGCAATTGTAATGGCTGGATATGTTTCCGTTCCTTTCTTTCCTTCTTTAAACGGTAAAGAACTTGCATACATTATGGATTATGGAGATGTTGATGCGCTTTTTTTAGGTAAAATTGAGACATGGGATGATATAAAAAATGACTTACCCAAAGATATGCCTATGATTACGTTTCCTAATTATGCTGGCTGCTCAAGCGTTGATGTAGGTCATAAATGGCATGAATTTATAGATAAACATGAACCGTTAACTAACCCTCATAATCCTAAATTATCTGATTTATGGACAATAATTTTTACCTCTGGAACAACAGGAAATCCAAAGGGAGTTATGCTAAATTATCAAGCAATTGACGGAATTAAAGTTGTGCTAGATGATCCCAATAATCCTTTAGGAATTAAACATGATGGTAATAATGAATTTATATCTTATCTACCGCTAAACCATATTTTTGAAAGAGTAGTTATTGAATGGACATCATTTAGATATGGTGGAACAATTTCATTTGTAGAGTCAATAGAAAAGTTTGGACAAAACCTTAAAGATGTTCAGCCACATGTTTTTGCAGCGGCTCCAAGAGTTTGGACAAAACTTCAAATGGGTATTCTGTCTAAATTTTCTCAAAAAACATTAGACACTTTACTTAAAATTCCATTATTATCAGGGTTGCTAAAAAAACTTTTAAAGAAAGGACTTGGGTTTAGTAAATCTAGAGTTACTGTATCTGGTTCAGCTCCAATGCCTGTAGAATTAATTGAATGGTTTAGAAAGATTGGTGTCTATATAACTAATGGATATGGAATGACTGAGAACTGTGCAATATGTAGCTCTGTTGACGGAAAAGACTTTGGGAAGTTAAACACTGTTGGAAAACCTCAAAAAGGAGTTGAACTTAAGATCGAAGAGGAAACAGGAGAAATACTTATGCGAGGGCCATTTGTAATGGTTGGTTATTATAAAAATGAAGAATTATCAAATCAAACATTAAGAGGTGGTTGGCTTCACACAGGGGATAAAGGATTCCTCGATGATGATGGATATTTACATATAACTGGAAGAGTAGCTGATAGTTTTAAAACTTCAAAAGGAGAGTACATTGAGCCACTTACTTTGGAACAATATTTTGTTAATATTAATGAAATAGAAGAGGTTTGTGTTGTTGGTCTTGGAATTGCTCAGCCACTTTGTCTAATTCAGTTATCAGAAATCGGTAAGAAAGCATCAAAAGATGCTCTGTCAAAAATGTTAACTGAAACACTTGATACTGTTAATAACGGGCTTGTTAACTATAAAAAAATATCAACATTGATAGTTGTAAAAGACGAGTGGACTCAGGAAAATGGGGTTATTGGACCAACTCAAAAACTTAAGAGAGGAGCTGTTGAAGATCTTTACTCTGGAAGTTACCTTAAATGGCACGAATCAAATGAAAAATTAATCTTTGAATCATCATCAAATCACTCCGAAAGATTTAATTCATACTCATAAGACTAATTCCATTCACAGCCAAGGATATTAGCCGTATTTGGTGGGTGAAAAAAATTATATTAACTTGGATTCAAATCAGAACAAGTATTATGGGTCTTAAGCCTGTTTTTACTGGCCTTTCCACCATACTTGCATTAAACTATATAAACTAGTTATAGAAAAGAATTATCTTTGACGTAACAAAACCTAATTAATATGAAAAATATTTTAAACAAGTATTATTTAGCCTTTATGGCTGTAATTCTATTTGGTAGTGTTTATTCTCAAACTCAAATATCTGGTTCAGTAATGGACTCAGGTAGTATGGAAGCAATTCCTGGGGTAAACGTTATCATTGATGGCACAAACTTTGGAACTGTAACAGATTTCGATGGAAATTTTGTCATTAATACAAGTCAAGGTGCTCCCTTAACTCTTGTTGTAAGCTATATGGGATATAGTGCAGAAAGAGTTGATGTAACATCTGCAAGTCAAAATATAAGTGTAATGCTAAGTGCGGGGCAGAACCTTGAAGAAGTAATTATCTCTGCTTCAAGAAAGGCTCAAAAAGTTACAGATGCTCCTGCTTCAGTTAGTGTTATATCAAGTAGACAAATAGAAAACTCGGCTCAGGTAACTGATCCGGCAAGACTACTTGTTTCTGTTCCAGGTGTTCAAATACAACAACAATCTACGAACACATTAAACTTTGAAATGAGAGCTGGTTCTGGAACATTTGGAACTTCTACATTTGTAATGCAAGACAATAGATCTTTAATAACTCCTGCTGCTGGAACTTTCTTTAGTTTTCAACAGGGATTATCTAACCTTGACCTAGCTTCTGTTGAAATAGTTAGAGGTGCTGCTGGTGTACTATATGGACCAGGTGTAACATCTGGTGTTGTTCATTTTAGAACAAAGAGCCCTATTGATTATACTGGTAGTTCTGCTTCATTTTGGGGTGGAGAAATGAATACTATTGGTTCTGAATTTAGAATTGCAAGAGCTAATGATGATAAAACTTTCGGTTGGAAAATTAATGCTAGAATTAATTCTGGTGATGATTCTGTTTACGAAGATGAATCAGTTTTAGCTGCTGCAGGTATTCCTATGAACAATATTATTAGACAACCTGTAATTACAAATAGAGCTGTTGATCCATTGCTTTCACAAAATGGTGATGTACTTTATGACTTTACTGGAGGTAATGCTCTTCTAGATACATACAGCAACATCTCAGTTAATACTACTTTAGAGTGGAGACCAGATGATGAAACAAATTATACAATAGCTGGTGGTTTAAACAGTGGTAGTGGTCTTTTCTGGCAAGATTTAGGAATTGGATATGCAGCTGGAGTTAACTACTGGGGACAAGCTCAGGCTACTATTGGTAACTGGTATGCACAAGCATTTATAGATCACAATACCGGTGGTACACCAGAGGACCCAACATTTTTATACGGTTCAGGACTTCGTCAAGTTGCAAAAAGAACTTCTTTAGAAGCTCAAATTCAATACAATTTTGATATGCCATGGTTATTTGATTCTGAATGGACAGCTGGATGGGATTATAGAAATACAATCTCTGACTCTGAAAATACTCTATGGGGAAGAAATGAAGATGATGATGATTATATAACAAATGGTATTTATGCTCAAGGAACTTTAACAATGTCAGAAAAAGTAGATCTTGTAGTTGCTGGTAGATATGATCAGGCTAGTTTTATTAGCGCTGGAGAATTTGCTCCTAGAGCAGCTCTTGTATATAAGCCTTCTGAGAAAACTACTTGGAGACTTTCATATAACAAAGCTTTATCAGGACCTAGTGCTCTGCAAACATATATTGACTTTCCTGTTGCTATCCTAGCTCCTGGAGTTTTAGATATTTGGCTAAGTGGACAAAATAACAATCATAAGTTTGCTGATCCTTCAGCACAAATGATTGAACTTGCTGCACTTGGTGTTAGCATTCCTGCAACTGCAGCCGGTGGAGGTCTTCCTCTAGCTATACCGTATGGTGCTGTGGCAGCTCCATCACTAGCAGGTTTATATGCAGCAGCTCCGTCTTTACAACCACTGTTAACACCATTTTTTGCTAATTATGGTGGTCCAGCTGGGGGTACAGGTGTCTTTAGTGGATATGATGTTTTTGAATCAAGTAGAAGCACAGGAAATCAAAATACTAGAGGACCAAGATTTAGTTCTGTAGAGAACTATGAAATTGGTTTCACTAGTGTAATTGGTAGTAAACTAAAAATTAGTGCTGATTTATACTCATACGTTAATACTGGGTTTACAAACTTTAATGCAGTTGGTGATGCTTATGCACTTGTTGGATCAAATATCCCAGGTGATTTAGGAGCAGCGGTTGCTGCTGATGCGACTGCATATGTTACTGGTGCTATAACTGCTGTTACAACTCAAACTTATCAAGGAGTTGCTGCACAATTTGGTCTTCCTTTTAGTGTTGTAGCCTCTGGTGCTCTTGCTGGCGCAGGTGTTCCTGCCCTACAAACTGCAATTGCAGGGGGTGTAGCTCAAACTTTAGGTGGTATTAACGGCGCATTCCAAGCGGGTGGTGCTGGATTTTTAGCTCAAGTACAACCTCTTTTGGCTGCATTTGGTACAGTTGAATCTTCTTTAATGCCTGTAGATGGTGTTACGCACATACCAGCTGGTTATCAAACTAATGGTGATGCTAAAAGATCTCACTTTGGTGGTGACTTTAGCATGGACTACTTTGCAAATGCTGATTTAAGATTATGGGCTAACGCATCATGGTTAAGTCAGAATGAATGGATTCCAGGAGAAGATAATGATGATGATCTTGTAAACACGTCATACTTAAATGCTCCTACTTGGAAATATAGAATGGGTATTGATTATACTCCTCTATCTGGAATGAATTTTTCAGCTTCATTCCAACATGATGACAAGTTTAGATCTGTTCAAGGATTCTGGAACGGTGTAGTTGAAGCAAAAAACTTAGTTGATCTAAGTGTAGGTTATAGATTTAGCCCAAACACAAGATTTGATATATCTGCTACAAACCTTACAGATAATCCTTATAAGACATACCCTAATCTTCCAACGATTAGAAGAAGAGTCTTAGGGAAACTAACTCTTAACTTTTAGTTAAATCATAATATTATCATAAAAAGAGCAACTTTGGTTGCTCTTTTTTTTTGCATAAACTTTTATGTAACTATATTTGATTCCCAGCAATTATAATGAAAAAAGTAGGTATAGATTCACTCGCATATTATGTTCCTTCTCTATATGTAGATATTGAGGAGTTGGCATTAAAACGTGATATTTCAGCTGAAAAATTAATTAAAGGATTAGGTCTAAAGAAAATGGCAACTCCTGACTATGACGAAGACTCTGCTTCAATAGCAGCAAACTCTCTATTCCGTTTAATAAAAGAAAATAAGATTGATCCAAAAGAAGTTGGTAGAGTATATCTAGGGACTGAAAGTGCAGTTGATGCCTCTAAACCTACCTCATCTTATGTGATTGAAATTCTAGAAGAAGTATTTTCTAAACAATATGGTGAAAGATGTTTTAAGAACTGTGATGTTGTTGACCTTACCTTTGCTTGTGCTGGTGCAGTTGATGCTCTTCAGAACTGCTGTGACTGGGTTAGAAATGGTGAAAACAGAAAAGCAATTGTTATTGCCTCAGATATAGCAAAATATGAATTAAACTCTACTGGAGAGTATACACAAGGTGCTGGGTCAGTATCAATGTTAATATCCGAAGATCCTTCAATTATTTCTTTTAACGGGTCTTGGGGAGTTTCAACAAGAGGTGTTGGTGACTTCTTTAAGCCTAGAAGAACATATAAAAGATCTAATATTCTTATTGAAGCTGCAAAACTACTTAATCAAGAAATTTCTTCAAATGAAGCTGAAAGCATACTTGAAAATGCTAATTCAAAGTTTTGGTCAGACTCAAATGAAATAGTAGAAGTTTACAAAGAAGAACCAATATTTGAAGGTCCGTTTTCTAATGATAGTTATAAAGAAAGAATCAATGAGGCTATTGAAAATTTCAACGATCAAAATCAAAGAAATATATTAAATGAATGGGAAAATATAATTTTTCATCTACCATATGCTTTTCATGGAAGAAGAATGATAATAAATAAATGGTTAGACTGGATGAATGAAAATGGTAAATCTGAAGAGCTTTATTCTGAGATTGGCAGACCCGAATCTAATCAAGACAAAGATTGGATGAAAAAAGTTGCTAAATCTAATCTTTATAAAAATTTTGTTAAAAATAAGATAGCCCCAGGTGAAATGGCTTCTTCAGAAATTGGTAACATGTACACTGCCTCTATTTTTATGGCACTAATAAGTTCACTTGTAGATGCTGCTAAAAATGATAAAGATTTTGAAAATAAAAAAATTGGATTTATTAGCTACGGTAGTGGTTCAAAAGCTAAAATTTTTGAAGGAACTGTTCAAAAAAATTGGTTTGAAAAAACTAATTCTATCAAGCTATTTGATGGTCTTAATAAAAGAAAAAAAATAAGTATTGACATCTACGAAAAACTACACAATAGAAAGATAACGTCAAACATTAACAATAACGATGGTGTTATAAAGCTTAATAATATTTCTGATGGTGAGTTTACGGAAGGTCTCAGAAATTATCTTAAGTATTAAGGATGATAAAAATCATTTTGATTATCACCTAAATTCTTTTAATTTGTTTAATTAACAAAAGCATAAATGAATATTTTAGTCTGTATAAGTAATGTGCCCGATACAACATCTAAGATAAACTTTGTTGAAAATGACTCAAAGTTTGATTCACATGGTGTCCAATATATTATTAATCCAAATGACGAGTTTGGATTAACTAAGGCAGTTTGGATGAAAGAGTCTAATGGAGCTAATGTAACAGTTCTTACTGTTGGGGATCAATCTGCGGAAACCATTTTAAGGAAATGTCTTGCTATTGGAGCAGATAAGGCAATTAGAATTGATTGTAATGCTAATGATGCTTATTCAGTTGCTAAAGAAATTGAATCTCATTGTCAAACCACAAGCTATGATCTTATAATATGCGGAAGAGAATCTATAGACTATAATGGTGCTTTAGTCCCTGGACTTCTGGCGGGGTTTTTAGATTATAACTTCATTACTAATTGTGTAAGCCTTGAAATAAAAAATTCAAAAGCTACATGTGCAAGGGAAATTTCAGGTGGTACTGAGATAAGCGAGTGTCAAATTCCATTAGTAATTGGATCTCAAAAAGGACTAGTTGAGGAAAAAGATTTGATTATACCCAATATGAGAGGAATTATGATGGCAAGACAAAAACCTCTTGAGGTAATTCAGGCCAAAAATATTAATGCAAAAATTAGTGATAGAAAGTTTCATAAGCCAGAAGCTAAGAGTGAGGTAAAGCTTATTAAGCCTGATGAATTAGACAAGCTGATAGATCTCTTAGAAAACGAAGCAAAAGTTATTTAATACTATGGGAGTACTTGTATATATAGAATCTGAAGACAACAAATTTAAAAAGACATCATATGAAGCTCTTTCATATGGAAAAGCACTTGCAGATAAAATGAATGTTAAAGTATCTGGGGTAGTTTTTAACTGTAGTGAAACAGATAGCTTAAAAAATTATGGCGTTGACAAAATAATAACAATCAATGATTCTGATTACAAAGAATTTTCGTCAAAGAAATATTCTCATGCTCTATCACAGGTTATAAAATCAGAAAACTCTTCAGATGTTATTCTATCTTCATCTGCCAATTCAAAGTTTTTAGGTGCTCACTTATCTGGGATTATTGATGCTTCTTATGCTTCTAATGTAGTAGAGCTTCCAGAAAGTCTAAATCCTTTTGTTGTAAAAAGAACATGCTTTACTAACAAAGCATTCTCCTCAACTGAAATGTTTGGTGAATTAAGAATTATATCTGTTTCCTCGAACTCTTTTGGAATGATTGAAAATTTAAGTGATTCAACGGTTGAAAGTTATAATGTAGATAAAATTGAATCAAATCAAAAAATTATAAAACTAGAAAAAGAAACAGGGAGTGTTACTATAGCTGATGCTGATATTGTAGTTTCAGCCGGAAGAGGTCTAAAGGGACCTGAGAACTGGGGTATGATTGAAACATTAGCTGAGACATTGGGCGCGGCTACTGCTTGTTCAAAACCTGTATCAGATATGGGATGGAGACCCCATAGTGAGCACGTGGGTCAAACTGGTAAGCCAGTTTCTTCTAACCTGTATATTGCAATTGGAATCTCTGGTGCAATTCAACATCTAGCTGGAATAAATTCTTCTAAAGTAAAAGTTGTAATTAATAATGATCCTGAAGCCCCTTTCTTTAAGGCTGCAGACTACGGAGTAGTTGGTGATGCTTTCCAAGTAGTTCCTGCATTAATTGAGAAACTCAAAGCTAGACAATAAATATATCTTATACTAACTTAGTTTTAATAGATTTTTCTAATATATTGTATTTAATTTAATCATATTATAGAAAATAAAAAAAAATGAAAATCTATTATAAAATATTTCTATAGCTATATGCTTTATAATCAGATATTCTAATACTCAGTGTATAAAACCTCTAATTTGATTCTTTTAGAGAGATTTGCCTGATCTGGCGAAGAACCAAACAAAGCAACAGGGAATGGCAATAAAAGCGAAGAACTTGGCAAGGAAACTTTTTTCATATTAGGTAGATAGCCGTTTTTCAAAGTAAACACGTCATCAATGTTTGACATGGTTGTCAGACCTAGGTCTATGTTTAAAGAATCATACCTAACAATATTAGACACATGATTTGTTATATTAAACTTATAACTGGTAGGCTTGTTATTAGAGTCATATTGAAGCATGCCTCCAAATCTGAACTTATTAGAATTGATGGCTGTGGGCGAGAAGTCTATTGAAAAATCTTTATTATAGTCTTCAATTGGATCACCATTATCATAAGAATAAATATAGAGTCTCTCTGGTAAAAACTTATGGCTTGAGTTGTTTATATTATCATCTAAATGAAGCACAATATTTGCTTCATTTATTAAAACATTCTTAGACATAAAAGAGCTTAATTCATCTGATATAGAATTATCATCAGAGAATAATTTTAATTTTGAGATGAACTTTGATCCGTTAAGGTATATTTTTTCAGAGGGAATATTTTCAGCAGAGGAATTTACCTCAGTCAATATCTTTTGATCAAAATTTACTTGATCATAAAGGTTTATGGTAACCCCTCCTAAGGGAATTATGCTAGAGGTTTTCTTCCTGTCGATAGAGTCATCTGAAATATCATCTGTTCCATTGGTGTTATAAGAATTATAATTGTATTCCAAAACAATTCTTGCATTAAATATATCTAGCATCATGTAGAGATCATCTGAAAAATTTTCAGCCCTCACAATAATCCCCTTAAAGAAATTATTAAAGTTAGCCTGATTTACTATTTTCTCAGAGCCTTCTAGATTCATTACAGATCTTTGAAAAAATTCCGTGTCTAAAGGGATTCTAATTCGAGGGGTTTCAAAATAATTTACCTGTGTTAATTCGTCAGGATCTGTAGTTGGATCATCCTCATTGTACAAAACAGGCACTTCATTAAAGTCTAGACTTACCCTATCATCATGCAATGTCTTACCGTAATACCCTTTTTTATAAAAATCATCATCAGAAAAGTATTCTTTTAAAGATTCAAAATTATTAGCTGGATCTAAAGAGCTTAAATAATATGTTAGCTCATAAACCTTTAAGTCAAATTCAGCATTTCGATTTCCAAAAACTGAATCTATTTCATAAACTCTTTGCTCTACATTATAAGATGAGTTGTCTGTATCGTCTGGATCTAATATACCATCATTGTCAGAGTCATTACTAAGAGGGTTTATTCCAGCCTGAAATTCAATAATATCAGATAGGCCGTCATTATCAGAGTCGCTTTCAACATTATTTGGGTCAGCATCATAAGCGTCTATAACTCCATCACCATCTGAATCATTAGTGTTGTTATAAAAAGGCAAATCAAGGTATACAGCCGTTAATTCTTCCTGTTCATTTATTACCCTTATGTCCGTTAGACTTCCTTCGGTTTCCTCGTTTTGATTCCACTCCCCAAAAGTTTCAAGTAATGCAACATTAAGCTGAGATATAAAACCTGAGTTTGTCTGGCCAAAAAAGTCATCATTGAAAACTCCTAGATGTACATTTGAGAGATTATTTGTCTGAACCCTTTCAAGAGACTCTTGATAAGAAAAAATTGGGAAGGTTTCAGATTTTAAATCCTGAAATTGTTGATCTAATAATTCAATCCCTACTGAATAATAGTCCTTATTACATGAAGTAAATAGAGATAAAGAAAATATTATTAAAAGAATTACTGAAAATCTCTTATTATGCATTAATCAATATTTTTTAATAAAAAATCCATTAATTTTTCTTCATTTGATGAATCTTTATAATCTAGAAAGTTTTTAGAATGTTTTTTTATTGAGCTAGCTGTTGATCCTTCAATATTTTCCGAAGATAAGATTACCGAATCAGAAAACTTTATCATTAAATCTGTTAGAGATTCAAAGTTAAGGTCAGAGATTGAATTAAGATCTCCTTCAATCCCATCAAACTCAATCTTTTCACTTAATTCTTTTGACAAACTACCCTCAAAAGATTTTGAATAAAGAGAAGAGACTATTTTGCTCTTGTCAAATATAGGATCATCTGAATATAGCTTTTTCAAATACAGAGGAAATAATGATGCAAACCAACCATGAAGATGAATTATATCAGGCATCCAATTAAGTTTTTTTACAGTTTCTATAACCCCTTTTGTAAAAAAGATCATTCTTTCATCATTGTCTTTTTGAAGTTTTCCGTCTTTATCAAGAAGTAAGTCCTTTCTGTTAAAATACTCTTCATTGTCAATAAAATAAACCTGCATTCTTTCTTTAGGTATAGACGCAACCTTAATTATCAGAGGCATATATAAATCATTGATTATCATATTCATCCCTGATAACCTTATAACTTCATGCAATTGATGTCTCCTTTCATTTATCATGCCGTATTTTGGCATAAAAATTCTAGTCATACCACCGTTGTCATTAATTTTTCTTGATACTGAGAATGAGTTTACAGCCTTTTCAGTTTGAGGAAGATAAGGAACAACCTCCGAAGAAATGACTAATATTTTTTTGTCTTTCAATAATTTCAAAATCTAGATATTGGCTACAGTCTGGCAAAATTACGAAAATTATGAGTAAGAATATAAAAAGATTATCTTTAAGATAATTTATTTCTCAGAATTGAGAGCTTACTTCTCCCATAAAGAACTTATAAAGTCTATAAAGAACAAACAGTCTGTTGGATTGGTCCCAACTATGGGGTCTCTACATGAAGGCCACCTATCCCTTGTTAAAAGAGCTGATAGTGAAAACAAAGAAGTCATAGTTTCAATTTATGTTAATCCCACACAGTTTAATGACAAAGAAGATTTAAAAAAATACCCGCGAAATATAGAGCAGGACTTAGAAAAACTTCAGGGGTTTGACAATGTTATAGTTTATACCCCTAACGATACTGACTTATATAAAGAAAATGAAAAGTCAAAACAATATGATTTTGGAAATTTTATCAATCTTATGGAAGGAAAATATAGGCCTGGTCATTTTGATGGTGTTGCTACTATAGTTGAAAAACTTTTTAAAATATTTACTCCAAGCAATGCATATTTTGGAGAAAAAGATTTTCAACAACTGCTTTTAATTAAAACACTAACAGAGCAACTTAATATTAGCACAAAAGTTATTGGATGTGAAACAATTAGAGAAAGTGATGGGTTGGCTATGAGCTCAAGAAATAGTTTGCTGAGTAAAAATGAAAGAGAAAGTGCAAGTGAAATCATTAAACTTCTTTTGAAGGCAAAGGAAATGTATTCAAAATTTGATTTATATAAAATTAGAAGTGCAATTGAAAAGAAAGCTGAATCTATTGATGATTTTATGCTAGAATACTTTGAAATAATAAATCTTTCAGAATTTTCAAATATTTCTAAAACAAATAATGAATCAAGGGCTTTTATCGCTTGTAAAGTTGGAAAGATTAGATTAATAGACAACATAAAGGTTTGAAAAGTTGAAAAAACAATTAAAAATATTAATCCCAGTTTTACTAGGTGTGTTTTTTATATATCTAACCTTCCAGGTAACTTCAGAACAAGAAAGAATTTTAATCTGGACTTATATTAAATCAGCAAAAATTGAATATGTTCTAGCTGCAATGAGTCTGGGTGCTTCTGCAGATATAATTCGGGGTCTTAGATGGCAGTTTTTGTCAAAAGCAATAGGTCATAAGTCTAGCAGTATTATTAGTATTGCTAGTGTCTTTATGTGCTATACCTCTAATATGGCTATTCCTAGGTCAGGCGAGGTTGTGAGGGCAACCATATTAAGCGAGTATAATAAAATACCTATTAGCAAAACATTCGGGACAATAGCAGCAGAAAGAATTGTTGACATTTCCATATCTATTATGATTCTTATTTTAGTCTGGCTATTGCAATACAAAGTTATATTAGAGTCTTTATTTGAAGATGACTTGTTATATTTTATCGATAATAACATCTGGACTATTATCTATATCTTAATTTTTTTATTTGCAGTAATGGTAATTTTGGTCTATAAAATTGAAAAGATAAAAACCTTTTTCAAAGGTATTCTTGAGGGATTTTTATCATTGACTAAACTCAAGAAAAAACTATTTCCTTTTATACTTTTTTCTGCTTTAATCTGGACGTGTTATATATTAGCTTTCTTTGTGATTAAATTTTCAGTTTCTGAATTAGATATAATAGATAATAGTTTAATTTTTCCAGCCTTTGTCGTCGGAGTTTTTAGCATCTCTTTATCTAATCATGGACTAGGAGTTTATCCTTTAGCTATTTCTTTATTTTTATTAACTTTTGGAATAAATACTGAAATTGGATTGACATATGGATGGTTGGCCTGGTCGTGTCAAGCGATTATAACTCTAATTTTTGGAGGTCTTTCTTTTTTTGTACTACCTTTGTTAAACACAAGTGATTGAAATGGAAAAAATTATTAAACAATTTTTGTCAGAAGTAAATCAAAAAAACCAAAATGAGCCTGAATTCATGCAGGCAGTAACTGAGGTTGCAGAAACTGTTATTCCCTACATTGTTTCTCAAGATATTTACTACGGACAAAATATTTTATTAAGAATGGTTGAGCCTGAAAGAGTAGTTTCTTTTAGAGTTGCATGGATTGATGATAATGAGGAAATTCAAGTTAACAGAGGATATAGAATTGAGATGAACTCAGCAATTGGACCCTACAAAGGAGGTTTACGATTTCATCCTTCTGTAAATTTGAGCATTTTGAAATTCTTAGCCTTTGAACAGGTTTTTAAAAACGCCCTTACTACTCTTCCTATGGGTGGCGGAAAAGGAGGATCAGACTTTGATCCTAAAGGTAAATCTGACACTGAGGTTATGCGATTTTGTCAAAGTTTTATGACTGAATTATTCAGGCATATTGGACCGAATAAAGACATTCCTGCAGGAGACATAGGTGTAGGAGGAAGAGAGATTGGTTATCTATTTGGCCAGTACAAAAGATTAAAAAATGAATTTTCAGGAGTTTTAACGGGTAAAGGTGTCTCATGGGGAGGTTCCTTGATTAGACCTGAAGCGACAGGATATGGTGTGGTTTATTTTATTGATGAAATGTTAAAAGCGGCAAATCAAGGTCTAAAAGGAAAATCTGTTGTTATCTCTGGATCTGGAAATGTTGCACAATATGCAACTGAAAAATGTATAGATATGGGTGCAAAAGTGTTGACCCTTTCCGATTCATCAGGTTACATTTATGATAAAGACGGAATCGATCAAGAAAAGCTACAACATATAATGGATATTAAGAATGTTAAAAGAGACAGAATCTCTGCTTATCTAAATAAGTATCCGAATGCTGAATTTCATGCAAACAAAAATCCATGGACTGTAAAATGTGATATTGCTATTCCGTGTGCAACTCAGAACGAATTAAAGATTAATGACGCCAAAACACTTATAAAGAACGGCTGTAAAACTATTGGAGAGGGTGCAAATATGCCCTGTGCTGCTGACGCGGTTAATTTATTTATAGAAAATAAAATTTTATATGCGCCCGGCAAAGCATCTAATGCGGGGGGGGTTGCTGTGTCTGGTTTAGAGATGGCTCAGAATTCTTTAAAATATACTTGGAGTCGAGAAGTTGTTGATGGAAAATTAAAAGAAATTATGTCAGACATACACACTTCATGTATTAAGTACGGAGCTTCTAAAGATCATGTCAACTATGTGAAAGGTGCAAATATTGCAGGCTTTGTAAAAGTTGCTGATGCAATGCTAGCTCAGGGTGTAGTCTAAATTAAATGCCTAATTCAAGAGCTTTTGTAATAAGGTCTATTAAAAATGGTGAAACCAGTCTAATAACCTCCTGCTATCTTGAAGATATTGGATTTAAAACTTTTATAGTTAAGGGTGTCTATGGTTCAAAGAAGTCTAAATTTAGTAAAGCTCATTTTTTTCCTCTCAATATTATAAATCTAAACTACTCATATACTGAGGGAAGAAACCTAGGATTCATAAAAGAAGTAAAATCAGAAAGGCTTTATAATAGTTTACATAGTGATATTCAAAAAACCTCTATTATCATTTTCTTGTCTGAGATTTTAAATAGTGTTTTTAAAGAGGAAACTTTGGTGAATAAAGATTTGTTTGATTTTATACTTAATACTCTTTCTTGGTATGATCATGAAGAGAGTTGTAATAATTTTCATATCAAATTTTTACTAGAACTTTCAAAATTTATTGGATTTTATCCTAATATAAATAATGTAAAGGATTCATTTTTTGATCTTGAATTAGGGTCAACAACCGCAATAAAACCTATTGGTATTAATATAAGCGGTAGTGACTTAAAGCTATTTAAAGAGTTTTTAGGCACGAAATTTGAGGATTTAAAATCAATGAGCTTAAACAACGAATCTAGAGTCCGTATTCTTAATTACATAATTGACTATTATTCTCTACATTTACAAATGTTCAAGACACCTAAATCAATCAATGTTTTTAATGAGATCTTTAAGTAAATTATTCTTGTATAACAGACTAATTATTCTACTATTTTTTGTCTTCAATATCTCATTTGGTCAACAAATTACGGTGAAGGATGATATTACAAACGAAAAATTATCAGATGTTGTTGTTTACAATGAAGATAAATCAGAGTCAATAATAACTGACATAAATGGTCTTGTAGATTTGAGTCTGTTTTCACAGGATGAAAAAATTTATTTTCAGTTGCTCGGTTATTCAACTTTAGAGTTGTTAAAGAATAAAATATTAAATAGATCTATAGTCTATCTTCAGACAGAAAGTCAAAATCTAGACGAAGTCATCTTATCTGTTGCTAGATCTGAATCTAATGTTAATCAAATTGCTGAAAAAGTATCAGTAATTAAGTCCGAAGACTTATTCTTATCATCTCCAACCTCTGGGGCAGAATTACTTGAACTAAGTCCTGGAGTTAGAGTTCAAAAAAGTCAAGGTGGTGGAGGAAGTCCCATTATAAGAGGTTTTGAAGCAAATAGAGTTTTAATTGTTGTAGATGGTGTTAGAATGAATAATGCAATATACAGGTCTGGGCATCTTCAAAACTCTATTACTATTGATCCTAGTAATATTGAAAGAGCTGAGGTTATATTTGGATCTTCTTCTGTTGGATATGGGTCTGATGCAATGGGGGGTGTTATTCATTACTATACTAAAAGTCCCATTCTTAAGGGTTCTGAAAAAATTAAATCTAGTTTTACCACTAATTTCAGTTCTGCAAATCAAGGAATTTCAAATAATTTCACAACAAATTATAGTAGTGAAAAATGGGGAGGGATTACGTCTTTAAGTATTTCTAAATTTGGAGATATAAAAATGGGAAAAAAAAGAGATCATGGGTTCATCAATTGGGGTCTAACTCCTTTGTATTCTGAAAATTCTAGGTACTCATATTATTCTCAACCATCAATTAATTCAGATGAAAACGTTCAAAAAAACACAGGCTATAGCCAAGTAGATCTCTTTCAAAAGTTTTTAGTAAAACTTGGCGACACAAACCTACTAAACATAAACATTCAATTTTCTGAGTCAAGTGATATTGATAGGTTTGATCAATTGAGTATTACAAAAGGGAGTTCTCTAAAATTTAGCGAGTGGTATTACGGGCCTCAAAAAAGACTTCTAATTTCACCTAGTTTAAAAATATTTCCTAACAGAAAGTTTATGAAAAAAGGTGCAATCACTTTTGGGTTTCAAAAAATAAATGAGAGTAGGATTAAAAGAAATTTTAACACTCTCAACAGGTCACATCAGATTGAAGATCTTAAAGTATTTAGTCTAAATGGTGATTTTGATACTTCTTTTAATAATGGGCACTCAATATCCTACGGTGTTGAGTCTACATATAATTATAACTATTCAAAGGCATATGATCAAACCCTTGAAATACAGAGTAATCAAATAACTGGTCTTAGTAAAAAGTTTGCAATTCCAACCAGATATCCCAGTAATGGCAGTTCCTATACAAGTTTTGCTTCCTATGTGAATTGGTCTTGGAATATGAGTGAGTTTTTTACTTTTAACATTGGCACTAGACTTACTTTTACTGGGCTAAAAGCAAATTGGAATGATGTAATCTCGGTAAACCCACAATTATCTAAAGTAGACCTTAACTCTAAAGCGTTAACAACTACTGTTTCAATAAAATTGAGGCCTAGTAAGAGAATTCAAATAAACACAGTTTTATCTAGTGGATTTAGAAATCCTAATATTGATGATATTGGAAAAATAAGAGAAAACAATGGATTATTAGTTGTCCCTAATACATTTTTAAAACCAGAATATGCATATAATTTAGACTTAGGAATCGATTTTAGATCTCTTAATAATAAAAATTATATTTCTCTAAGAGGTTTTAG
>JABGTW010000014.1 GCA_018646865.1 Cryomorphaceae bacterium
ACTTAGATCAGCCTTATTGTAATTTAAAAAGAGACTATTCAATTCTTTCCTTGTATTTATATTATTAATCTTTTCTATTAAATTCCTGAAGTCTTTTTCCCCAATAAGATTCTCTACATATATTAGTCCAACTCCAGAGTGATATGGAGATGCAATTTCTTGATTAATCCTTGTCAAATATTCACTTGATTGATCATCTGTTTGGTGAAGGTTAAGTCTTTGTACATATTCAGAATAATTTAAAAACAAATCATTGAAATCTATTTTAGATATTTCATAATTCTCTAAAAAACTAATCCCTGAAAGTCTACCAAGAAATTTTACATTTGGATAGAAGTTATTTATATATTTATTAATAATAAAAATCTCTAAACCTTTGTATATCCAATGAGACTCTCTCTTATTTAAATTAATTATATGGTTTAAATAGTTAATGACAAAGGATTTTAAAAATATTATTTCTTCTAAAAATTCATCTGAAAAAGGACTTATGAAGCTTGGTAATTGATTAAGCCCATAAAAAGGATTTGAATCATAATCAATTTTTGGTACAAGAAGTTTAATATTGCTATGATCATTAAAGTAATCTTTTACAAAATTATTTACTCTATCAACCTTTATTTCAGCATCTTCTAATGAAGATGATTTAAATATATCAGTTTCAATTTCATTCTTATTATTTTGAAATCTTTTATATTTTTCTTCGATTAATAAATTAATTCTTACATCTTTTATTCCTGAACCTGAAAGAGATACACTCTTTAAGTTGTTTATTACTTCAGTATTATTTTTTATTAGATTTGAAAATAAATAATAATCTTTATCAAAAGAAATTTTCAATTTATAACCTGACTTCTTTAATGATTGGTCGTCTAGATTTAAATTACTTTGACTATACCAATTAGAGTTAGAAATATTGGAGAATACTATTAACCAGTTCTTTAAATAAAAATTATCATTATCAAATCCATATCCTGTAAATTTAGAGTCAGGTAATTTTACCGTATAGTTTATTTCTAGTTCAATTGACTCTCCTGGTTTTAGTGACTTATTAAGGTGAACCTCAATGATATCCGATGTATTACTAGATCTTCTCCATGAATCAATGTAAACAGAATTAATAGTTTTAATTTTTGTTGATCCTCTTTGTTTTTTTTTCGCAAAAGAAAAGCTCCTTGAATATTCATCTGAAATTCTTTTTGCCAGATTAGTTCTATTATCAACGTATGAGTTTGACCAATCCTCAAGAATTATTTCTTTTAAAGAGATATCAGAAGTGTTCTTAAACTTCATAATTTGATTAATCTCAAGTGTTTTACTCTCAGAGTTTAGATTAGCATTAATATTATATGAGTTAATATTTTGAGCAAAAATATTAATTGGAAAAATTAATATTATTAATACGAAAAAGTTTAAAAAATTTTTCATTAACAAAATTCTTTAGAAAGATATTTTGCAGTATACCCTTTGTCGTTATTAACAATTTCTATTGGGCTTCCGCTGTCAATTAAATTACCACCATTCTTTCCCCCTTCAGGTCCTATATCTATAATGTAGTCAACTTGTTTTATAACATCTAAATTATGTTCTATAATAATTATTGTATTTCCTTTGTCTACCAATTGATTTAAAACATTAAGAAGAATTCTAATATCTTCAAAATGTAGTCCAGTAGTAGGCTCATCTAAGATATAAATTGTTTTACCAGTATCTTTTTTGGATAGTTCAGTTGCTAGTTTTATTCTTTGTGATTCTCCACCTGACAATGTTGTAGAAGATTGACCAAGTGTTATATAACCAAGTCCGACACTCTCAATAGCCTTTAACTTATTAGATATTTTAGGAATAGATGAAAAGAATTCTAATGATTTAGAAACGCTCATATCTAATATATCTGAAATGGATTTCCCTTTATATCTAACCTCAAGAGTTTCTCTGTTGAACCTTTTGCCATTACAAACTTCACATTCTACAAAAACATCTGGTAAGAAATTCATTTCAATCAATTTCATCCCACCACCTTTACAATTTTCACATCTTCCACCTGAAACATTAAAGCTAAATCTTCCGGGTTTATAACCTCTTATTTTTGATTCAACAGTATCTGAAAACAACTTTCTTATTTCACTGTAAACTCCAGTATATGTTGCAGGATTACTTCTTGGAGTTTTACCTATTTGTTGTTGGTTAACTTCAACTACCTTATCAATATTTTCGATTCCTTCAATATTTTTAAATTCCAATGGAGATTTTACTGAATTATAAATTTTAGAATTTAAAATTGGATATAATGTTTCATTAATTAAGCTTGACTTACCACTGCCAGACACTCCTGTAACAGCAATCATTTTTCCAAGAGGGAAATCCACATTTATATTTTTTAAGTTATTTCCTTTACATCCAAACAACTTAATATAATCTCCGTTACCAGATCTAATATTTTTAGGTATTTCGATTTTTCTTATATCATTTAGGTAATCTGCAGTAATTGTTTTTGCTGTCTTAATTTTAGCAGGAGACCCTTCATATATAAGATCACCTCCATTAATACCAGCAAATGGACCTAAGTCAATTATATGATCAGAACTCATTATCATTTCTTTGTCATGTTCAACTACTATAACTGAATTGCCTGAGTCTCTTAGTTTTTTTAATGAATCTATTAATTTTAAATTATCTTTTTGATGAAGCCCAATACTTGGTTCATCTAGTATATAAAGTACACCTACTAATTGTGATCCAACTTGTGTTGCTAACCTAACTCGCTGGGCTTCTCCTCCTGATAATGATCTTGAAGATCTTGAAAGCGTTAAATACTCGAGACCTACATCAATTAAAAATTGAATTCTAATTAATATCTCTTTTGTTATTTCCTCAGATATTTTAATTTCTTTTTCAGACAAGTTATTATTTAAGTACTTAAACCATTCCTTAAGTTCTGAGAGGTCCATTTCACTTAGTTCAAAAATATCTTTATTGTTTATTCTAAATGATCTTGATTCAAGCTTTAACCTACTTCCTATACAAGATTTACATTTTTTCACATCAACAAATTGAAGGGCCCATCTTCTTAGGCTCTTTGATTCATTATTGTTTAATTGATCTTTTATAAAAGACTCTATTCCCATATAATCAATTTCATATTGTCTTTTTACTCCTAGATCTTTTGAATTTATAGTAAAACTTTTTTTACCCCCGTTAAGAATAAAATTCAGCCCATCTTTTGGTATTTTTTTTATTGGATCACTTAAAGAGAAACTATAGTATTTTGATATTAATTCAACTTGTTTATGAATCCATGAATTATCTTTTTTTCCTATTGGTAAAATCCCTCCATTATTGATTGAAATTGTATCATCTGGTATCAATTTTTTTAAATTAACTTCATGTTCTGTCCCTAATCCATTACATGTTTCACACATTCCTTTAGGTGAATTAAATGAAAAAGTGTTGGGTTCTGGTTTAGGATAAGAAATACCAGTTTCTGGACACATTAAATTTCTACTAAAATATTCTGGTTTTCCAGAGTCTGAATCTAATATAAAAATCGTATCATTTCCATACTTCATTGCAATTTTAATAGATTCTGATAATACTCTTTTTGATTCGAAATCATGTTTTACAGATAAATTATCTACAACAAGACTAATATCATGGGTTTTATACCTGTCAAGTTTCATACCTCTTTTAATATCAACAATATTGCCATCAACTATAACTTTAGAAAACCCTTGTTTTGTAAAATTCTCAAACAAGTCCCTGTAATGACCTTTTCTAGATCTAATAATCGGAGCTAGAATAATAATTCGCTGATTAATAAACTTTTCACATATTAATTTAATAATCTCTTCATCAGTATTTTTAACCATCTTTAAGTTAGATGAATGACTGTAAGCAACACCAATTCTTGCAAATAATAATCTAATAAAATCGTAAATATCAGTAACTGTTCCAACAGTAGATCTGGGATTCTTACTTGTAGTTTTTTGTTCTATTGCAATTACTGGAGATAAACCCTCAATTTTTTCAACATCTGGTCTTTCATAGTTTCCAACAAACTGTCTAATGTATGCTGAAAAAGTTTCCATGTATCTTCTTTGACCCTCAGCATGGATAGTATCGAATGCTAATGAAGATTTACCGCTACCTGATAAACCAGTAATAACAACAAGCTTCTCTCTAGGAATCTCTAAATCTAGATTTCTAAGATTATGAACTTTTGCGCCTTCAATTTGAATCGTATTATTCAAGTTTGGAATAGAATTTATTTTAAAACACTTCCATGATCATCTCCTCTAGGATCAGCTCCTATTGATACTTTACCATTTTCATCTATAAAAATTGCATCAACCTTTCCTATAGATGACCTAGCTGACATACCAGGTCCATCAACTTTAATTGGAAGTGATATAACTAAGTAGTTTTTAGATCGTAGAATTGAGTCTTTAACAGAGTCTATTCCACCTTCTTCAATAATTACAACATCTGGTAACCATTGATGATGGAATCGTGGAGCGTTAACTGCTTCTTGCATCGACATATTAAACTCATATATGTTAAGAATTATTTGAAATACAGATGTAATAATAGTAGAACCGCCAGGAGTTCCTACTATTAAAGATGGCTTATTATCCTTTAATACAATAGTTGGAGTCATAGAACTAAGCATTCGTTTATTAGCTTCTACAGAATTTGCTTCACTTCCTAATAAGCCAAAACTATTAGGATGTCCAGGTTTAGAACTAAAATCATCCATTTCGTTGTTTAAAAAGAACCCTCCTTTTTCAACAAACACTTTGGAGCCATAGTTTGTATTTAAAGTTGTTGTAACTGAAACAGAATTTCCATTACCATCTATTATAGAATAGTGTGTAGTTTGATCACTCTCTTCAGTAACTTTAACTTCACCGTGAGAAACTTCACTCGAAGTAGTTGCTTTTTCCCAAGAAAAGGATTCCATTCTCTTTTTAACATATTCGTCATCCATTAATTCATAAACTGGAAGTTTACTAAAATCAGGATCACCCATATAGAAACTTCTATCTGCATAAGCTCTTCTTTCAGCTTCTACCATTAGCTGAATAGATTCCACAGAATTATGTCCAAGCTTCTCTATATCATATCCTTCTATTGCTTTTAACAATTGACCTAGAAGAATTCCTCCACTTGAGGGTAGAGACATAGAGATTACTTCTAAACCTTTATATTCGAATTTGATAGGATCTCTCCATACTGAATTATAATTTTTTAAATCTTCCACTGTCATTATACCGCCGCTTTCTTGAACTTCATCAACAATCATTTTAGCAATATCTCCCTCATAAAAGGCTTTGGATCCATTTTTAGCAATCTTATCAAGTGTGATAGATAATTGTAAATTTTTTAAAGTATCACCTTGTTTATAGTTTTTTGAAAATAAAGATTCTTTACCGTTAACATTTATGAAATCTTGAAGTTTGTCTTTTAATGCATTTTCTTGTTTTTCTGTAACAACAAAACCATTTTTTGCTAGATTAATTGAAGGTTGAAAAAGATCTTGAATTGGAAGTGAACCAAACTTTGAATGTATCTCAAATATACCAGCTATTGATCCAGGAACTCCAACTGCAGCTCCTCCTAAAGTACTCATGCCTTCAATAACACCTCCATTCTCATCTAAGTACATATTCTTAAACGCATTTCCGGGTGCTTTTTCTCTAAAATCAAGTGATCCACTTTCTCCATTTGAAGTATGATAGACTACAAATCCACCACCTCCTATATTTCCAGCTATAGGATAAGTAACAGCTAGTGCTAGGTGAACTGCTACCATGGCGTCAAAGGCATTACCACCTTTTTTCATGATTTCTATTCCTATATCAGAGGCTTCTTTTCTAGCTGAAACAACAGCAGGGTTATATCCTTTACTGCAGCTAAGGATTAAAAATGATAAAATAATGGGGATAAAATTCTTCATAATAAAATATCGTGTAATTTACAATTTATATATTTACATTTCATATGACTTTAATAAAAAATATATCAGGATTTAGAGGGACAATAGGGGGTGAGAATAATAATAATTTAACTCCAGTTGATATAGTAAGCTCTATAGCAGGATTCTCTAAATTAATTAAAGAAAATAATCCAAATAATAATCTTACTGTGATGACAGGTAGGGATGGAAGAAAATCTGGAGAAATGATTCAAAACATTGTAAACTCAGTTTTTTCTTCTATGGGGATAAACGTTATAGATGCTGGATTATCAACAACTCCAACTCTATGTTGGGGAGTATTAAATAATGATTCTGTTGCTGGATTAATGATAACAGCTAGTCATAATCCTCAAGAGTATAATGGTTTAAAATTTTTTAATTCTGAAGGTGAATTTTTATCTAAAGAAGATGTAACTAAAGTTATTGAATATTCAAAACTCAAAACATACGACTTTGCTCCTAACGCATCTCTTGGAACAATAAATAAATATAATCACTTAATAGATGATCATATTGAAGCTATAATCAATCTAGAAATTTTACCTCTAAAGAGAATAAAGGAACTTAATCTTTATGTAGTAGCAGATGCAATTAATTCTGGGGGAGCTATCGCTTTGCCTAAACTTTTAGAAAAGCTAAACATCAGGTATAAAATTATAAACTCTGAGATAGAAGGTGTTTTCAATCATACTCCTGAGCCTCTTGAAGAAAATTTAAAAGATCTTTCTCAAGAAATTATTAAGAATAATGCTGATTTTGGAATTGCTGTTGACCCAGATGTTGATCGTCTTGTTTTTTTTGATGAAAATGGAAAAATTCTAGGTGAAGAATATACTCAGGTTTTTTGCTCTGATTTTGTTTTATCTATAAACAATGGTGATACAGTTTCAACATTATCCTCTTCAAATGCGCTTAAAGATCTCACTAAATCTTACGGGTCAAAATATTATTTTACACCTGTTGGTGAGATGAATGTTGTAAAGAAAATGAAGGAAGTTAATTCTGTAGTAGGAGGAGAAGGTGGTGG
>JABGTW010000081.1 GCA_018646865.1 Cryomorphaceae bacterium
AATGTTGATAAGTTTAGCGTAAATACTGATAGTTTCAAGACATTTACCCCTCTGATTTTTAGTATATTTATAGGAACAAATTTATACCTATAAAATGTCCACAGATAATTCAAAAAATCAATATTCTGCAGATAGTATTCAAGCCCTTGAGGGCATGGAACATGTAAGGAAAAGACCTTCAATGTATATTGGTGATGTTGGGTCAAGAGGTCTACATCATTTAGTATATGAAGTTGTTGACAACTCAATAGATGAGGCTATGGCTGGACATTGTTCAACTATAACTATAGAAATAAACAATGACTCTAGTCTTACTGTTGAGGATGATGGAAGAGGAATTCCAGTAGGTATGCACAAAAAAGAAGGTGTATCTGCATTGGAGGTTGTAATGACTAAAATAGGTGCTGGTGGAAAATTTGATAAAGACTCATACAAAGTATCAGGTGGACTTCACGGCGTTGGTGTTTCTGTAGTAAATGCATTATCTGAATTGCTTATTGCTAAAGTTTTTAGAGATGGTAAAGAGTATGAGCAATCATATAGACAAGGGAAACCAATTGAAGCCGTTAAAGAAATAGGTAAATCTGACAAGACAGGTACATTGGTAACTTTTACACCTGACAAAGAGATATTCAAAGAAGTAATTGATTTTGATTATGAAATACTTTCAAATAGAATGAGAGAACTATCTTATTTAAACAAAGGATTAAGAATTTCAATTACTGATAATAGAAAAAAAGATAAAGATGGTAATGCATTTACTGAAACTTTTCTTTCAAAAGAAGGTTTAAGTGAATTTATTCAATATTTAGATAAGGGAAGGCTACCTATTATTAGTAGTATAATTAAAATGCAAGGAGAGAAAAATGGCATCCCTGTTGAAGTTGCTATGGTATATAATTCATCCTTTTCAGAGAACCTTCACTCCTATGTTAATAACATTGATACTCATGAAGGAGGTACTCACTTATCTGGATTTAGAAGAGGTTTAACTAATACTTTAAAAAAATATGCCGATTCATCAGGTTTAACAGATAAGTTGAAATTTGAAATATCTAGTGATGATTTTAGAGAAGGATTAACTGCTGTAATTTCAGTTAAGGTTGCGGAGCCACAATTTGAAGGACAAACAAAGACTAAACTTGGAAATAGAGAGGTCAGTTCTGCTGTATCACAGTCTGTTTCTCAGATGCTTGAAGATTATCTTGAAGAAAACCCAGATGACTCTAAAATTATTGTTCAGAAAATAATATTAGCTGCTCAAGCTAGAACTGCTGCAAGCAAAGCAAGAGAAATGATTCAGCGAA
Source organism: Cryomorphaceae bacterium (assembly GCA_018646865.1). Classification (GTDB taxonomy): domain Bacteria; phylum Bacteroidota; class Bacteroidia; order Flavobacteriales; family Flavobacteriaceae; genus Marisimplicoccus. The sequence goes on from JABGTW010000081.1 coordinate 1,308, forward strand.
AGACTGTTATGACAGGTGGAGGTCTTCCTGGAAAATTATCTGATTGTTCGGAGACTGATCCATCATTATGTGAAGTTTTCTTAGTTGAGGGTGATTCAGCAGGTGGTACTGCAAAACAGGGTAGGGACCGTGAATTTCAAGCTATTCTTCCATTAAGGGGTAAAATTCTTAATGTTGAAAAAGCACAGCAACATAGAGTTTTTGAAAATGAGGAAATAAGAAATATTTACACTGCCTTAGGAGTATCTGTGGGAACAGAAGAAGATAGTAAGGCTCTTAATGTTGAAAAGTTAAGATATCATAAAATAATCATTATGTGTGATGCTGATGTTGATGGAAGTCATATTTCAACCTTAATTCTAACTTTTTTCTTTAGATATATGAAGGAACTTGTAGAAGGAGGTAATATTTATATAGCAACTCCTCCGTTATACCTTGTGAAAAAGGGTAACAAAAAAGTTTATGCTTGGAATGATGATGAGAGAGATAATATTGCAAAAGATTTAGGTACAGGAGTTTCAATTCAGAGATATAAAGGTTTAGGTGAAATGAATGCTGATCAACTATGGGATACTACAATGAATCCTGAATTAAGAACTTTAAGACTAATAACACTGAATCAAGATAACTCACAAGATGCAGAAAGATGGTTTGCTACATTAATGGGAGACGAGGTTCCACCTAGAAGGAAATTTATTGAAGAAAATGCTAAGTACGCTAAAATAGACGTATAAATATGAAAGTTACTATAGTTGGTGCAGGTAATGTTGGTGCATCCTGTGCAGAATACATTTTATTGAAAGAGATTGTAGATGAAATTATTCTCCTTGATATCAAGGAAGGATTTGCAGAAGGAAAAGCATTAGATCTTACTCAAACTACTAGTACTTTAGGTTTTAAATCTAAAGTTACAGGAGTAACTAATGATTATTCAAAGACATCTAATAGTGATGTAGTAGTAATTACTTCAGGTATTCCTAGAAAACCTGGAATGACTAGAGAAGAATTGATTGGTATAAATGCTGGTATTGTTAAATCTGTATCTGAAAATTTATTAAAACATTCCCCTAATGCAATAATTATAGTTGTTTCTAACCCAATGGATACAATGACTTATTTGGTTAACAAATCATTTGATATACCAAGGAATAGAATAATTGGAATGGGAGGAATCCTTGATAGTTCAAGGTTTAAAACCTACATCTCAAAGTTTACAAACCATAATCAGCATGATATTCATGCTATGGTTATTGGAGGTCATGGTGATACGACAATGATTCCACTTACTTCATTAGCTAGATGCAAAAATGAACTTTTATCAGATATTGTTTCAAAAGATGAACTAAAAAATATAGCATCTCAGACTATGGTTGGTGGTGCAACATTAACAAAACTACTTGGAACTTCTGCTTGGTATGCTCCAGGTGCTTCTGTTTCATATTTAGTCAAAGCTATAATAAATGATACTAAAGAAGTTCTTCCTTGTTCTGTTTATTTAGAAGGGGAATATAATGCAAATGATATATGTATAGGAGTTCCATCTATAATTGGGAAGAATGGTTTCGAAGGAGTTGTTGAACTTGATCTAAATCAAAAAGAATTTGAAATGTTTAATAATAGTATTGATGCTGTTAAACAAACCAATTTTACCCTTAATGGTTTAATATAGATAAAGTTGTTTGTTCAATATTCAAATCTTATATTTGCAGGCGTTAAAAATTTATTATGCAAGGAACTTCATTAATTAAAACTTTTGCGATTTTATTTGGTATAGTAAGTATATATCAATTATCATTCACTTTTATATCTTCAGCTCTTGAAAATAAGGCCAGAAATGCCGCCATTGAAAAAATCTCTGAAGATGAGATTTCATTTGCCGAAAAAAGGGCAAGTGAAGAGATAAGATTTCTAGATTCTATAGGAGATTTTCCAGTTTTAATGTATTCATCTTACAATGACGCAAAGCAAAAAGAATTAAATCAAGGATTAGATTTAAAAGGTGGAATCAATGTTATACTTCAAATTTCTATTAAAGATTTGTTAAAAGGTCTCTCAGAGAATTCTACTAATCAAAAGTTTAATCAGGCTCTCGATAATGCTGATGACTTACAAAAGCAATCTGATCAAACTTATTTAGAATCTTTCTTTGATGCTTTTGATTCAGATTCTAATGCAACTAGATTAACATCTCCTGAGATTTTTGGAAACAGAACATTAAGTTCTGATGTCTCATTTGACACATCTGACGATGATATGAAATCAATCATTAGGTCAAAAATTGATGAATCAATTATTTCAGCTTTTGAAGTTCTAAGAAAGCGTATTGATAAATTTGGTGTTACCCAGCCAAACATTCAAAGATTAGGTTCTTCAGGTAGAATATTAATTGAATTACCTGGTGCTAAAGATATTGATAGAATTCAGAATTTATTACAAAGTACCGCTCAATTAGAATTTTGGGAAACATATAAGAATGATGATTTAATAAGTTTTATTTCTTCTGCAAATGAATATTTATCTTCAATTGAGTCAGAAGATCTTAGTCCTAAATCTAATGAGTCTAATATTGATGACCTTCTATCTGAAGTTGAGCAATCTTCAGATTCTATTCAAAAAAAATCTAATCCTCTCTTAAGTCTTGTTAGAGCATATAGTTATCAAGGTGGACCAATTATTGCAAGATTTTTACCACGTGATCAGGAACTTGTTAATTCATATCTTTCTCTACCAGATATAAGAAAACTTCTTCCAAGAGACTACAGATATGCTAAATTTTTATGGGGAAAAGAAGATCAGGATGGTTTAACTAGCCTTTATGCAATTAAATCAAATAGAGATGATCAATCTCCTCTAAGTGGAGGAGTAGTAGTTGATGCTTCTCAAAGTTATGACGCAGTTGGAAATGCTGCCGTTTCAATGCAGATGAATGCTCAGGGAGCAAGAGTTTGGGAAAATTTAACAGGTATAGCTTATTCACAAAATTCAAATATTGCGATTGTTTTAGATGACGTTGTATATTCAGCTCCTGGAGTTACAAGAGGAGCTATTAGTGGAGGAAGATCAGAGATAACAGGTGATTTTGATTTAAATGAAGCAATTGATTTGGCAAACGTTTTAAGAGCTGGTAAGCTTCCTGCTTCTGCTACTATAATTCAATCTGAAGTAGTTGGGCCATCACTAGGTCAAGAAGCTATTGATAGTGGAGTATATTCATTTATGATTGCATTATCATTCGTTCTTGTATGGATGATTTTCTATTATGGTCCATCAGGAATTTTTGCCGATATAGCATTA
>JABGTW010000019.1 GCA_018646865.1 Cryomorphaceae bacterium
AATAATAAAAATTATATTTCTCTAAGAGGTTTTAGTACGATTATCTCAAGGCACATTGGAAGAGCTGAGTATGTAGTTTTTTCAGACATCACAACACCAGATCTATCAACAATAATGTATAATGGGGAAGAAGTTACTACCTTTGCAAACAAAAATCTTGGAAATAGATTTATCCACGGTTTCTCTATTGATGGTTTCTCAAAAATCATAAACAATTTGAAATTTGATTATGGTGTAACTTATACTAAAGGAGACAACAATGAAACCTATGGGCCCCTTCCTTCTATTTCACCATTATTTGGATCAATTGCACTCTCTTATTCTAAAAAAGATATTAATATCAAGGCAATCTATAAGTTTAGTGAAGCTAAGAATCCTGGTGAATATAGCTTTGGTGGAGAAGACGGGTTAGATGAAACGCCTTTCATAATAAATAGAGAGTCTGATTTGTTAAATTATCTTGGAACTCCAAAATGGTCTGATCTTTCAATATATGGAAGTAAAAACATCTCATCTAATGTTACTTTGAGATTAGGTTTAACTAATGTTTTTGACACGCACTACAGAACTTTTGCCTCAGGAATTTCTGCACCAGGAAGATCCTTTCAGTTGGGTCTAAATCTAAAATTATAACTCATTATATTAACTTTTATTTGATCTAAAATCATTAATTTCGCCTTTAATTAAAGCATAATGAGATTTAGAGAATCTAATACCTTTACAATTACTTCAATTTCATCAGAGATTCAAGATTTTTGGTCTAAAAATGATATTTTTTCTAAATCATTTAACAAGAAAGATAGTCCAAGTTTTGTTTTTTTTGAAGGCCCACCTTCTGCCAATGGAAAGCCCGGAATACATCATGTAATGGCAAGAACTATTAAAGATGCTTTTTGTAGATATAAAACATTAAAAGGATATAATGTTAAAAGAAAAGCCGGGTGGGACACACATGGTCTTCCAGTTGAGTTAGGGGTTGAGAAAGAACTGGGTATATCTAAAGATGATATAGGAAGTAAAATTAGTGTATCAGAATATAATGCTGCTTGTAAAAAAGCTGTTATGAAACATACGGCAGAGTGGGAGTCGCTTACAAAACAAATGGGTTACTGGATTGATCTATCTGACCCCTACGTAACATATACCCCCAAATACATGGAGACTGTTTGGTGGCTAATCAAAAATATATCTGAGAAAAAACTTCTTTACAAAGGATATACGGTTCAGCCATATTCTCCTGCTGCTGGAACAGGACTTAGCTCACATGAGTTAAATCAACCTGGTGCATATAAAGAAATAAGTGATACCTCTATGATTGCTCAGTTTAAATGTTTAGATAAGGACATCCCTGTTAAATTAAAAAATTTCTATCCATTTTATTTTTTAGCCTGGACCACTACCCCGTGGACTTTGCCTTCGAATACAGCTTTAACTGTAGGATCAAAAATTGATTACTCCTTTATCAAAACATTTAATCAGTATACTAAAAAGAAAACAACCGTTTTATTATCAAAAGTTTTAATTGAAAAAATTTTTAGTAAAAACTTTTATAAAGTTGATAATGAGAATGAACTTGATACATTTAAACAAACTGATTCTAAAATTCCATACTTTATTTTGGAGTCTTGTAAAGGTGTAGATCTTGAAAATCTCAAATATGAGAGGATATGGGAAGAAGCTCCTCTTCCTATTGATAATCCTGAAAATGCTTTTAGAATAATTCTTGGTGATTTTGTGACTACTGAAGAGGGAACAGGAATAGTTCATACTGCTCCAACTTTCGGAGCTGATGATTACAAAGCTGCAAAATCTGCTGTACCAGAAGTTCCTCCCCTTCAAATAATTGATGAAAAAGGAAACAAGGTTCCTCTAGTTGATTTAAAAGGAAAATTCATTGACGGTATTGGATTAATTAGCGGTAAGTATGTCAAAAATGAATACTATGAGCCTGAGGCAATACCAGAAAAGTCTGTTGATGTTGAGATTGCAATTAAACTTAAAGAACAAAATCTAGCATTTAAGGTTGAAAAATATTCTCATTCATATCCTCACTGTTGGAGAACTGACAAGCCTGTGCTCTATTATCCTATGGAATCTTGGTTCATTAAAATTAGTGACTTATCTGAAAGGATGTTTAATCTAAATCAAAATATAAACTGGAAACCTAAATCAACTGGAGAGGGAAGATTTGGAAATTGGCTTAAATCTGCGAATGATTGGAACCTTTCAAGATCTAGATTTTGGGGAGTGCCATTACCAATATGGTCGAATGAAGATGCTACGGAACATAAAGTAATTGGGTCTATTGAAGAACTAATTAATGAGATCAACGTTTCCATAAAAAATGGGGTTATGAAATCAAATCCTTATTCAAAATTTAAGATTGGGGATATGTCTGATGAAAATTATAATGAAGTTGACCTTCATAAAGATTTTGTTGATGATATAATTTTATGCTCAAAAAAAGGTCTCCCAATGAAAAGAGAAAAAGACATAATTGATGTTTGGTTTGAATCTGGTTCAATGCCCTATGCTCAAACACATTATCCATTTGAGAACAAAGATCTGATTGATGGTAAATCTAACTTTCCAGCAGATTTTATTGCAGAAGGTGTTGATCAAACTAGAGGATGGTTTTATACTCTTCATGCAATTTCTACAATTGTGTTTGATTCAATTTCATACAAAAACGTAGTTTCTAACGGCCTTGTACTAGATAAAAATGGTCAAAAAATGTCGAAAAGATTAGGCAATGCTATAGATCCTTTTGATATGATAGATAGTTTTGGCGTTGACGCTGTTAGATGGTATATGATTTCCAATTCAAACCCATGGGACAATTTAAAGTTTGATCAAGAGGGGGTCGCTGAGGTTAAAAGAAAATTCTTTGGAACTCTTCAAAATATTTATAGTTTTTTTAGTTTATATGCAAACATAGATGGTTTTGAATATAAAGAAGCTCAAATAGAAATTAGTAAAAGGCCTGAAATAGATAGATGGATTTTATCTGAACTTAACAGCTTAATAAAGAAAGTTGATCATGATCTTGACAATTATGATTTAACACCTGCTGCAAGAGACATAAATGACTTTGTTCAGGAAAAACTTAGTAATTGGTATGTGAGATTGTGTAGAAGAAGATTCTGGAAAGGAGAGTATAATGCTGACAAAATTTCTGCATATCAAACTCTTTATGAGTGTCTTTTAACCGTTGGTAAGCTTATCTCTCCTGTTGCACCCTTTTACTCTGAACATATCTTTCAATCTTTAAATAATGTTACAAATAAGGAAGATTTTGAATCTGTTCATTTATCTAAATTTCCAGATTCTTTTTCAGATTTAATAGACAATAATCTCGAAAACAAAATTAATCAAGTAAGAAATATTTGCTCCCTTGCTCTTTCCATTAGAAAAAAAGAAAAAATTAAAGTAAGGCAGCCGTTGAATAAAATTATTATTCCTGTAAAAAGTGAAATTGAAAAAAGTGAAATTGAAGATGCAAAGTCGCAAGTCTTATCTGAAATTAATGTCAAATCAATCGAGTTTTTAGATGATAAAAACTCTTTGCTTGTAAAAGAACTTAAACCTAATTTTAAGCTGCTGGGTCCAAAATATGGTAAAATAATAAATGATCTAGCAAAAAAAATTAAATCTCTAACAAATAGTGAGATTGAAAAGCTAGAAACCTTAGGCAAACTTAATTTTATTATAGGTGACACTGAAGCTTCAATTACACCAGAGGATGTTGAAATTAATTATAAAGATATTGAGGGTCTATCAGTCGCAAGCGGAAATGGACAAACAATTGCACTTGACCTAAGTCTTACTGACCAACTTATAAATGAAGGAATTGCAAGAGAAGTAGTTAACAGGATTCAGAATATTAGAAAAAGTCAAGGACTAGAGGTGACTGATAAAATCGAAATAAATATTAAAAACTCTGTCAACCTTGAAAAAGCCATAAATGATAATTTAGATTATGTTATGGGCGAAACTCTAGCAATAAAATTATATTTTAGCAAAAATTTAGATGAAGGTGAAATCGTTGAGTTTGATAATATTAAAACTACAATAACTATAAAAAAAGTTTAAAATGAGCAAAAATTCAAAAAACAGATACTCTGATAAAGAATTAGAGAACTTTAGAAAAATAATCAACTTGAAAATCGAGAAATCAAAAAATGATCTTGATCTTATAAAAAGTGCATACATGAATGATAGCAATAATGGAACTGAAGATACGTCTCCAACTTTTAAATCAGTTGAAGAGGGGTCTGAGACTATGTCAAAGGAAGCTAACACTCAATTAGCATTAAGACAAGAGAAATTTATAAGAGATTTAAAAAATGCTCTTGTTAGGATTGAAAACAAAACTTATGGAGTCTGTAGGGTAACTGGAAAGCTTATTGATAAAAAAAGACTTAATATAGTCCCTCATGCTACCCTAAGTATTGAAGCTAAAAACATACAAAAATAAATCTTATTGATTTTGAACTCTTTGCTTAAAAATATTGATGCTAGAAAGTCAGTAATATTTATCTTATTATTAATCTTTTTAGATCAGTTTGTAAAGATCTTTATTAAATTAAATTATCCTGTTACCTCCTATGGTGAACCCCCTATAATTGACCTTGGGTTTTTCAAGTTACTTTTCATTGAAAATAAAGGAATGGCTATGGGAGCTAGACTAAATAATTTAATACCTTTTTTAGATGATACTACAGCAAAGCTAATACTAACTTTTATAAGAATTTTTGCTTGTGTAGGTCTTGGCTTTTGGTTGAAAAATATTATCCGAAATAAAGGCTCACAATTATTAATAATCTGTGTTTGTTTAATATTTGCTGGTGCTGTAGGTAATCTGATTGACTCAGTTTTTTATGGTTTAATCTTTTCCTCTAGTTTTGGTCAAGTAGCTACATTATTCCCTGAAGTTGGTTACGCTTCTTTATTTTATGGAAGTGTCGTAGATATGATACAATTTCCATTAGCAACTTGGAATTGGCCAGATTGGATGCCTATTATAGGGGGCAAACAGTATACTTTTTTTGAATACGTTTTTAATTTTGCCGACTCCTATATAAGCACAGGAATAATTCTTCTTTTGATATTTAATAAAAAAGCGTCCATTTAACTTAGCTAAAGTTATATACCCTTTTTGGAGTTATTATATAATCTAAGCTGATATCATGATCCTCAATATCCAGGATTTTATCAATAGGTTCAAATAATGAAAGCCCTATTTTTAAAGCATTGTTTTTAATATCCCCTAAAAATTTATCATAATAGCCGCCCCCATAACCTACTCTGTCTCCTTGTTTATCAAAAGCTAAAAGAGGGACGAATATAACTTCCAATAAATCTGGATTTGATTTGCTTGAATTTACTGGTTCTCTTATGCCTAGTTGATTTTTTGAATAACTTGTATTCTTATTAATTTCAATATGTATCAAGTTTGTTCCTAAAATTTTAGGAACAAAAACTCTTTTATTTTTTTTGAATAACAGATTTATAATCTCGTTAGTTTCAACCTCATTATTTAAAACATTAGATAAGTATGAATGATAAAAATTTTTTTCCCATATATTAAGAGTCATTAAGTTTTTAAAAATTAGTTTACTTGAAGTTTTTACCTGATTGGGGCTAAGTAGTGATCTTTCTTTTTTAAATAATTGTCTTAGGAAAAGTTTGTTGTTATTTATCATCAACATTAATATAAAAAAAAAATAGGCTTAATTTTGTTTTAGTGAAACAATCTGAACTTCATATTCAATCTAAATCTCTTCCTGAGCTTCCTGGGGTATATCAGTTTTATGATGATAAAAAAATTATATATATAGGTAAAGCAAAGAATTTAAAAAAAAGAGTTTCATCTTATTTTACTAAGAATCACGATAATAAAAAAACAAAACTTCTCGTAAAAAGCATAAGGAAAATTGAAAAAATTATAGTTGATACGGAAATGGATGCCCTTCTATTAGAAAATAACCTAATTAAAAAATATCAACCTAAATATAATATTCTTTTAAAAGATGATAAATCATACCCCTGGATATGCATTGTTAAAGAGCCTATCCCTGACATCTTCTATACAAGGAAAGTTGAAAAAAGAAGAGGCGAATATTATGGCCCCTTTACAAATGTATATAGCGCAAGGTTCCTTATTAAGCTAATTAAAGATATTTATCCATTTTTAAATCATGAACTAAATCACTTGATAAAAAAAGAGACAGAAGAGAGTATTAAAATTAAGTTTTCGGAAAACATAAAATCAATTCGAAATTTAATCAAAGGCCATTTTAGAAAATCCATTGATGAGCTAAAAGAGAAAATGAAATTATTTTCAAAAAATCTTAAATATGAAAAAGCTCAAGACATAAAAGAAAAGCTAGAGATTTTATATAATTATCAAGCTAAGTCAACCATAGTGAACTCCAAAATAAGTGATATAGATGTTTTTGCATTAATCTCTGACGAATCTTATGCCTATATAAATTATTTACAAATTTCATACGGAGCTGTGATTAGATCTTTTACGCTAGAGGTTAAAAAGAAGCTAGATGAGTCTGATAAGGAGATTTTAAGCTTAGCAGTAATAGAACTTAAACAAAGATTTCAATCACACAGTAAGGAAGTGGTTTTACCATTTAAGCTAAAGCTTCCTCAGCCAATTAAAGTAACTGTTCCTAAGACAGGTGATAAAAAAAAATTAATTGAGTTATCTGAAAGAAATGCAAAATTTTACAGAATTGATAAACTAAAACAAATTAAAATTATTGATCCAGAGGCTCATGGAAACAGAATTATGGAGCAAGCAAAAAAGGACTTACAATTGAAAGAAAAACCTATTCAAATCGAATGTTTTGATAATTCAAATTTAATGGGAACAAATCCAGTTGCATCTTGTGTTGTGTTTAAGAATGGTAAACCCTCCAAAAAAGATTATAGACATTTTAAAATTCAGAATATTGATGGCCCTAATGATTTTGCTTCTATGGAGCAGGTTATTTACAGGCGATTAAAAAGGCTTTTAGATGAAAATGAGGCTTTACCTAATTTAATAGTCGTAGACGGAGGAAAAGGTCAGTTGTCTTCTGGAGTTAACAGCTTAAGAAAATTAAATTTAGAAAATAGAGTTGCTATAATTGGTATTGCTAAAAAACTTGAAGAGATCTTCAAGCCTAATGATAAGCTCCCGTTATATATTGATAAAAAGTCTGAAACTTTAAAATTAATTCAGCAATTAAGAAATGAGGCCCATAGGTTTGCAATTAACTTCCATAGGGATCTAAGAAGTAAAGACGCACTAAAATCTGGCATAGATGGATTAAAAGGAGTGGGGCCAATTCTTAAAGACAAACTTTTAAATAAGTATAAATCGTTCAAAAGATTGAAAAATGCTGATGAAGAAGAATTAATAAAATTTCTTGGTAAGATTAGAGGTAGATCTATTTTTAATCAATTAAGAAATTAATTTTAAGTAATTTTGATACTGCAAATGATGAAAGTTATTTTCCTATATCTCCAGATTCTCCTTTTTAGTGTCAATATAGTTTTCAGCCAATCCTCAGCTAAAAATATAGATCCATTTAAAGCTGGAGAAATTCTAGAATACAGGGTTCACTATGGAATTTTCAATGCTAGTTTTGCATCCCTTAAACTATCGAGTGAAGAGCTTGATGGAAAAACGCTTTTACTTGCCTCTGGATATGGTAAAACAATTGGTCTAGCAAGGTTGTTTTTTAAAGTTGAAGATTATTACAGCAGTTATTTTGACAGTAATAATGTAACGCCTGTTTTTTTTAAACGTAATATTTATGAAGGTGGTTATACTAAAAACTTAGAAGTCAATTTTGATTCACAATCTAATAAAGCGATTGTCAACAACATCAAAAAGGGAACAGTGGAAACTATTTCAACTGAGAAAAACATTCAAGATCTTATCTCATCTTTATATTATCTTAGAAAAAACTTTTCTGAAGACAATATAGATATAGGTGATTTTTTTACAATAAATATGTTTTATGATTCCAAAAATAGAGAGCTCTTGCTTAAATATGAAGGCAAGGAGATTATTAATACAAAATTTGGTAAAATAGAGTGCATAAAGCTAATGCCCGTGACAAATAGAAGTAGAATATTTAAAGGGGAGGGTAGTATTACAATTTGGTTAACAAATGATAAAAACAGAATTCCAATAAGGGTTCAAGCAGATTTATTAGTTGGATCTATTAAGGCTGATGTAGAAAAATTTTCTGGAATTGCTAATCCTATTGAAATTCAAATTAACAACTGATGAATAAGAAAATAAAGTACTATTGTTTTTTTGGATTAGTTTATTTTTTCATAGTATTCTTAAGCTCATGTGCTTCTGAAATAAATGAACCTGCAAAAGAAGAGTCTATTAAGTATAGGTACGGTTATGATGAAAGTAAATATTTGTTTGAAGAAAGAAAAGTCAGAAGTGGAGACACTTTTGGCGATATTTTAGAAGGACAAGGTGTTGATTATCCTGAAATATATCAAGCGCTTCAAAAAACAAAAAATGATGTAGATTTTAGAAAGCTTCAAATAGGGAAACCCTACACATTAATATACTTAAATGATTCTATCAAAAAATTAAAAGCCTTTGTTTATCATCCAACAATTGAGGGGTATTCTTTTATTCAATTAAGAGACAGTGTGTTTGGAAATACGTTTAAAAAAACCAGAACATATAAAGATTTATCTGCCTCTGGGATTATTGATAACTCATTATATCTAACTTTAGAAGAACAAAACAAGGATCCTTTGTTAACTTATTATTTGTCTGACATTTATGCATGGACAATTGATTTCTTTAGATTAGATAAAGGAGATAAGTTTAAAGTGATTTATACCGAAGCATATGTTGATGACACTATTCCCGTTGGAATAACAAAAATTAAAGCAGCTTACTTTGTTCATAGAGGCATTGAAAGATATGCCTTTGAATACGAGACAGATTCTATAAAAGGTATTGTTGAGTATCTTGATCAAGATGCAAAAAACTTAAGAAGGGCATTCTTGCAGTCGCCTATTAAATTTGGCAGAATATCATCAAGATATAATTTAAGAAGAAGAATTGCATATTATGGTAATAGAGTTAGGCCACATAAAGGAACTGATTTTGCTGCTCCTAGCGGCACTCCTATTTTATCAACCGCAAATGGAACTATAATTGAGTCAAGCTATACAAGAGCAAATGGAAGATATGTGAAAGTTAAACATAACAATACTTACTCGACTCAATATCTTCATATGAGAAAAAGTAATGTTAAGGTTGGACAGTTTGTTGAACAAGGAGACGTACTAGGTTTTGTTGGAATGACAGGAAATACTTCTGGGCCACATGTATGTTATAGATTCTGGAAAAACGGAGTTCAAGTTGATCCTTTCAAGCAAAAACTTCCTGAGGCTAAGCCAATTAATGAATCTTTAAAAAATAAGTACTTTAGTGATATAGTTTTAATCAAATCTCAACTTGATTCAGTAATAATTAAAAATAACACATCCATCTAATGGCCTTATCAAAACAAAATCCTACAACTTTAAACTCATGGCTAAGCCTTGATAAGCAATTTAAAGTTGAGTGTAATGATCATATTTCTAGTTTTTTTGAAGAAAAAAATCGACTTGATAACTTTACAATAAGCTGGCAAGATTTTTATTTAGATTTCTCGAAAAACAGGCTTAGTTCAACTTCTTTGGAGTTATTAATTGATTTATGTACAGAAACTAATTTAAGGAATAACATTGAAAAATATTTTAATGGTTCCGCAATTAATGAGACCGAGAAAAGATCTGTTCTTCATACTGCGTTGAGGTCAAGCGAAATAAAAAACCCTGACTTAAAACAAGAGGTTGATGATGCGTTAGAGAAAATCACTAATATTTCAGATCAAATAAATAGTGGAATAAAACTAGGGTTTACAGGTAAAAAAATTACAGATATTGTAAATATTGGAATTGGGGGCTCACACCTTGGTCCAGAAATGGTTACTGAAGCATTATCATTTTACAGTCTTGGAATTAATCCTCACTTTGTCTCTAATATTGATCCTGATTTTACATCAAAGCTACTTGAAAAATTAAATCCTGAAACTACCGTTTTCATTATTGTTTCAAAAACATTTACAACAATCGAAACATTAGAAAATGCAAAAAAAATAAGAAAATGGTTTGTGGAAAATGCCAATGAAGAATCTATAAAGGATCATTTTATAGCTGTGTCCAATAATACTGAAGCACCAAAAAAATTTGGTATTTCATCTGACAATGTTCTTTCTATTCCTGAATGGGTAGGAGGAAGATTTTCACTCTGGGGCTCTGTTGGTTTAATTATCTCTATCATTATTGGGTCAAAAAACTTCAAAGAATTCTTAAAGGGTGCTGAATCTATGGATCTTCATTTTAGAAATTCTCCTTTTGAGAAAAACATTCCAATAATTCTAGCAGTAATTAGTATATGGTATAATAATTTTTTTAAATGTGAAACTGAAGCTGTACTTCCATACAATCAGTTTCTTGGAAAATTACCCGACTATTTACAGCAAGCAAGCATGGAGAGTAATGGAAAGAGTATTGATCGGGGTGGTAATAAAGTCAATTATGAAACTGGGTCTATTATCTGGGGTTCCACAGGAACAAATGCTCAGCATGCTTTTTTTCAGCTAATGCACCAAGGAACTAAAATTATACCTTCTGATTTCATTGCTTTTAAAAAATCTTTATATGGTGACTCAAAACAACATGATATTTTGATTTCAAATTTTTTAGCCCAAACAAATGCATTAATGATGGGCAAAAATTCTACTGGGAGTGAGATTCATAAAAATATTGAAGGCAACAAGCCCTCTAATTCAATAGTTATTAACAAGCTTACACCTTCAAGCCTTGGGGCGCTTATTTCAATGTATGAAAATAAGATCTTTACAATTGGTTCTGTTTTAAATATCTATAGCTACGATCAGTGGGGCGTTGAGCTAGGAAAATCAATATCTAGAGACATCTCTAACGGAAAGCAAGATAATCTTGATAAATCTACTATTAAGATTAGCGAAATACTAAAGAGTTAGTTAGTAACATTAGTCTCCGTATTTATTAATATTATGTTAATATTTAGAGAGGGTAAAAACTCTTGAATATTTTACTTTTGTAAATAAATCAACACAAATAATTATATAATGAAAAAACTAAGCTTAATCTTATTTGCTTTATTTACAGCAACTGCTTATTCACAAGATGCAGCGCTTGATTCAATTGCTCTTACTGAAGTAACCGTAACATCAAAAGTTGTTGATGTTGCCAAAGAGCGTGAAACACCGATTGCATTTAGTACAGTAACTGGTGCTGAAATAGAACTAAAAGGAGGAAATCTTGAGTTTGTAGAAACTCTTAAAAGAACTCCTGGTGTATACACCAACCAAGACAATGGGGGTTATGGTGATGGCCAAATGTACCTTAGAGGATTTGGATTCACTAATACTGCCTATGTTATAAACGGTCAGCCTGTTAATGACATGGAAAATGGTAGAATCTATTGGTCGAATTGGGCCGGACTAATGGATATTGCTTCCAGTGTTCAGCTTCAAAGAGGACTTGGATCAACTTCTCTGGCTGTTCCTTCTGCGGGTGGAACTGTGTCTGTTAATACAAGGGCTGCAGAAGCTACACCTGGATCAGGTCTTAAACTGATGTTAGGTGACAATGGATACCAAAAAACAACTGCATATATGAATACTGGGGTTAATGAGTTAGGCTGGTCATCAAGTTATTTACTTGGTTTCTGGAAAGGCGATGGATGGAGAAATGGTATGCAAGGTGAGGGTGTAACTTATGCTTTTTCTGTAGGATATACTCCAAGAGGTGGTGATCATGAATTTAACCTATCAGTTATTGGTGCTGGACAATGGCATCATCAAGCATATTATGGTACTCAAATTCAAGATTATTTAGATTATGGACCTGCTCAAGGTGATGATTATAGAAAGTTTAATCAATTATATGGTGACTATAAAGGTGAAGAGTTTTCAGTTTTAAGAAACTATTATCACAAACCATTAGCAACTCTTAACTGGGATTGGGAAATCAGCAGTAGAGTTACACTTGCAACTTCTCTTTATGCTTCTGC
>JABGTW010000013.1 GCA_018646865.1 Cryomorphaceae bacterium
AGAGAGTCTGGTGTTTTATTGAAATATATTTTTGATGCTGACCTTACACCATCTGCGGTGTTTCCAAAATCATATATATTCAAATACATAGCAATAATCTCATTCTTTGTATATCTTTTTTCTATTTGAATAGCTAAAACCCACTCCTTTGCTTTTTGAAGGACAGCTTGAAAAATATTTCTAGATCTGACCCCAACAAAGAGCTGTCTTGCGAGCTGTTGACTTATTGTGCTTGCACCTCCTCTTGTGTTTAAAAAAGCTATTGCCCTTAACGTTGATCTTACATCAATTCCGGGGTGCTCATAAAACCTTTCATCTTCGGTTGCAATTAATGCGTCCACTAAATTTTTTGGAAGCTCATTAAAAGTTATAGGAGTTCTATTGTCGTTAAAATAAAACTTACCCAATATCTCACCGTCTGATGATATTATTTGAGTAGCAAGATTAGTATTAGGGTTTTCTAATTGTTCAAACTCTGGCATTTCTCCAAATGTTCCGTTGCCGGCAAGAATAAATAACCCAAAAAAGGATATTAAACCAAAAATCACAGAGGTCCAAAGTAACCTGATTGTAAGTAATTTTTTCATATTAGTTTATCTTGAATTTTAATTTCGCCGATCTTCCTTTTTTAAATATTTTATTGCTATTATGCTTTCCTTTTCTAAGAGATTTCTGTTCCTCATAAGAAAGTTCAACAACCTGCATGCATTCACTAGAACAACAACTATTCATCTTTTCTCTGCAATCATCACATTGAATAAAAAGAAGGTGACATGATTCGTTAATACAATTAATATGAGAATCACATGGCTTTCCACATTGATGACAATTAGAAACTATATCGTCTGATATTCTTTCTCCTTTTCTTTCGTCAAAAACAAAGTTTTTTCCAAGAAAATTGTTCTTTAAATCATTTTCATTTACTTGTCTTGTATATTCTATAATTCCGCCTTCTAGTTGAAAAACATTTTTTATTCCTTTATGTTTTAAATATGCGCTGGCTTTTTCACACCTAATACCACCTGTGCAATACATTAGATAATTTTTTTGTTTTCCGTGTTTTTCAAGCTCGATGTCAATAATTTCAAGTGACTCTCTAAATGTGTCTACATCAGGTTTTATAGCACCTTTAAAAAAACCTATTTCACTCTCGTAATGATTTCTCATATCAATACAGATCGTGTTTTTGTCATCCAATATTTGATTAAACCTTTGGGCGTCTAAATGTTCTCCTATATTCGTAACATCAAATGTGTTTTCATTGAGTCCGTCAGCAACTATTTTCTCTCTAATTTTAATGGTAAGTTTTAAAAAAGACTTACTGTAGTGTTCTAGGGCAATATTGAGCCTAATGTTATTAAGAGGTGTGATTTCACTAATCGATTTTTTAAACACCTCTATGTTTTCTTTTGGAACTGAAAGTTGAGCATTTATTCCTTCGTTTGCTACATAAATTCTTCCTAGAACATCTAGTTTAGAGAAAGCAATAAACAGATGGTCTCTAAACAAAGAGGGGTTTCCTAGATTAAAATACTTGTAGAAAGAAAGCGTTATTCTCTCTTGAGAATTTTCATCAATAATTTTGGCGCGCTCTTCAGCACTAAGTTTATTGTACAGTTGCATGCTATACTAATATAGAATGCAAAATTACAACTTTTTAATAACCTTACATGGGTTTCCATTTTATCTACCCTTTCTTTCTATTTATTCCCACTCAATAGATAATGCCCCTTGAAATTTTGTGAATGTTATTTTATTTTCAGTCATTAAGCCCGTCTTGTTTAGGGCCAACCAAAAGCAATTCAGTTTGACGACCATTAATATATCTGAATCCGTTTTTACCATAAAAGCCTGGCACCTCTAACATAATTCTAATATCTTTTTTCCACTCTGGAATATATACGGTTGTGTTTAACTCAATTGCATAAGCAGTATTATGTTGAAGAGGATAGTCTCCTGAAAAAGGAACACCTCCTTGTGAATCCCACATCCCAAGTGTTGTTCCCGCTGAGTGACCATATGTGCCAAGTGGGTGAGTATAAATTGATGGCCTTAGGTCTTCTGCCATACTTTGCTCTAATGCCTTTTTCAAAATCTGATTTCCTGTAGCGCCTTGCTTAAAATTATTAGTGAAAATATCTTGAACTCTATTTCCGTCTTTTAATGCATTAATTAAAAAATCAGGAGCATTAGTTTCTTCTGGTTTCAAAACATATCCTAATTCTTGGGTGTCTGTGTTAAGGGTAAGATATGAAATGCCGAAATCACAGTGTAAAAGATCTCCAGGCAAAATTGTATCAAACTTTGAATTATTGTCAAAAGCATATAAATCACTGTCATCTTTTCTTTGAACATCAACCGTAGGATGGAACCATGTGTCCAGCCCGAGCTCTATCACTTTTTCTCGCATCCACCACACGACATCATCAGTAGTTGTAATTCCTGGTGTAATTACATTTGTTGAAAACGCTTCCCTTATTATTGCGCTACTAATTTCAACTAATTGTGAGAAAGCTGTCATTTCTATATCTGTTCTAGTTTCAATCCAAGCAATTGCCAAATCCTCTGCTGAGACAATTTTTTTTCTAAATTTTGGCGAAAGCACACTATAAAGTTGATCAAAATGATACTTGCTGAGTCCGTCTGCTAATGACTCGTAACTAGATGTGTTAATGCCAATTTTTTCTGGATTTTTACTAACTATATAGTCTCTTAGCGCTTCCCATTGATTGGGTTGTTTTTCTTTATTCCATATTGACGGAATATTATCTCCAAAAGCATACCTAGCAATTGCTACAGACTCGAAATCTTTAGTTTCTGAATCTAAAGAAAAAACAAGGATTGTTGTTCTTCTTGCGTTTAGCCAGGTTGGCGGAAGCATTGTTTTGATTATAGGATCTTCATTATATTCTCTTGCAATTAAAACCCACATATCGATGCCTGTTTTATCCATAAGTTCAGGCAATAAATTATTGAATCTCTCCTTTTGGAGCTTATTAATAAAGTCTGCTCTTTCCTTTAAAGGAAGGATATCTTGAGCATAAAAATTTGAAACAAATAGCACGGTAATTAATATTAATATTTTTCTCATAGTTTGGTAAAATATAAATATAAAAAATATTACTTTAGTGATAAATGTCTCAATATGTCTGATCCAAAAGATTCTAAACTTAAAGCGTTACAATTAACACTAGATAAACTAGATAAAACATACGGTAAGGGGTCCGTAATGAAGCTTGGTGATCAAACTATTGAAAAAATTGAATCTATTTCTTCGGGTTCAATAGGACTAGATATAGCTTTAGGGGTCGGTGGTTATCCAAAAGGAAGGGTAGTCGAAATATATGGTCCTGAATCGTCTGGAAAAACAACATTAACATTACATGCAATTGCAGAATGTCAGAAGGCAGGCGGAATAGCTGCCTTTATTGATGCAGAACATGCTTTTGATAGATTTTATGCACAAAAACTGGGTATAGATTTAGGGGAGCTTGTTATCTCTCAGCCTGATAATGGTGAGCAAGCACTTGAGATAGCTGACAATTTAATACGGTCTGGCGCTATAGATGCTTTAGTGATAGATTCTGTTGCTGCGTTAACTCCAAGAAGTGAGATTGAAGGTGAAATGGGTGATTCAAAAATGGGTTTGCACGCAAGATTAATGTCACAAGCTTTAAGAAAATTAACCGCCTCTATTAGCAAAACAAACTGCACCGTCTTTTTTATAAATCAATTAAGAGAAAAAATCGGAGTAATGTTTGGGAATCCAGAAACAACCACTGGAGGTAACGCTCTTAAATTTTATGCTTCTGTAAGGGTTGATATTAGAAGATCTACACAATTAAAAAATTCTGAAGGGGGCGTACTCGGAAACAAGACGAGAGTTAAAATTGTAAAGAACAAAGTTGCGCCACCATTTAAAACTGCTGAATTTGATATAATGTATGGTGAGGGTATTTCCAAAATTGGTGAAATATTAGATATCGGAGTGGAGCATGACATAATTGAGAAAAGCGGATCTTGGTTTAGCTATGGAGGAAGCAAGCTTGGTCAGGGTAGGGATTCTGTAAAAGCTATTTTAAAGGACAACCCTGAATTAATGGAGGAACTAGAACAAAAAATTCTTGAACAACTTAATACTGACTAGGATACTATTTTTTTCCAATTATTTGTGGCTTTAACTGCAGCTTGCTTTGGGTCATTTTCTAGCTCATGTTTTATCTTATTATAAGCCTTAATTGTTAAAGATGGAATGTCTTCTTCTGTCAGGTTTTCAACATTTATTTTATCTAAAACTTTTACTCTCAGTTTTCCAAGTGACCCAAACTTAGGATACCATGGGTGTTTTAATTTTAGGTCGTAAAACACAAGTGGTATTATTGGGAGGTTGTTTTCAATTGCTATCTTAAATGCTCCTCTTTTAAAGTCTGCCAAAATGATAGTGTCATCAAGGTAATTTGTCTCAGGAAAAATACAAACATTATAGCCTTTCTCTAGCATCTCATTTGCTCTGCCATAAACCTCAA
>JABGTW010000012.1 GCA_018646865.1 Cryomorphaceae bacterium
AACAAACATATTCATATTGACTTATATAATTAGTTCATCTTTTATAATTAACATAAATTTTGGAATTTCATATTAAAGTAAAATTTACATTTGTTTTGTGTTTAAAATAGACAAAATACCAAAAGAATATTATCCGGAAATTCTATTCGTGATTTTTCTAATAGTAATGTTTGCTAAAGTTTACATACTAGTTCAACTCGCGAACTCTAAGTATCTTTTTAGTTAATTTTCAACTACTTAATTTAGTCCCGGAACTATTTCCTTTAAAATAGACCAGTCATTATTTATCTCCCATTGAAATAGTGTCATAGGAATGTTTCCAATCTTTATTAATTCAGCAAAGAAATTTTTTAAATCTGCTGTTATAATATTTTCATTTAATCTAGAATACTCTGCAAGTGCATTTTCAAATAAGTACTTACCTGTTATATAACTAGTTCCATAACCAGGCTGTCTTAAATACAAATGTTGTTCAAATATTAATAATTCCTTTTCTGTTTTCATCCACCCTCGAGGTGTAAATTCAGAATGAATTTTTCCGGCATCTTCCATAGTCATAAGATTTGCATGAGCATAAAGAGATCCTAATCCCCTAGCTGCTCTTTGAGCAATTAGAATATATACAATTTCTTTAGATCTTGGATTATTTTCATACAGCCCTAATTGCATAAACATTTCTTCAACTGCTGTTGCAACTCCCTCATTCCTGCTATCAAAAATATTATACAAAACAGGATCTTTTCGAATGATATTTTTATTAGGATTGTTATCCATTTCAGCTAACTCAAACCAATGAAAAAAATGAGAAAATAACGGTTTTGGGTCTAAATGAGCTGTTATCCAAAAAAAATTCCTTTTTTCTTCTTCCACAAACCCCCCTAAATGTTGGTCAAGTGCTTCTTTATAGAAATCCTTTACTTCAATTATATCTTCTTTGTCAAGGAAATTGATTAAGTCTTTTGAAGCCTGACTCGCAAGCTTATTATATTCTTCAGGGGATGATGCTGGGTTAAGTTTTGGCAAACTTCTATTCTTATGTTCTTCTAATTTTAACGAAGCCCATGCTCTTGATAATTCTCGCTTCAAAAGCATCACTTCATCATCCCATGACAGTGGAACCAAGTGTACATTATTCTGATACCATGTATAATTTTCTTTTCCTATTCCAGAAGGTCCGTTCTTTTTTGAAGATTCATTTTTTAACCAAAGTGACAAACTCTTAGTTGATTCAATAGCATTATTTATAGCATCAATCAAAATCATATTTTTACTTATATCTGGAAAACTAATTATTGACTTTAGATTATCAATTTGTATCTCTATATCTCGTATGCCTGCAATCCATAAATCTTTTGCATTTCCAATTAAATTTAGTTTAGCTTGTTCATTCAGTGGTGGAATGATTTTAAGTTCATTTATTAATTTTTTTGACTCATTATCTGTTAATGGGAATGAATATTGCCAGATTTCTATAACCTTGTGGTGAGTTGGCCCTTCATGTGCAGGCACATCACTTCTATTCATCCATACTGATTTATAATATGCAGGATCCCTCTCCCATGGCTTAAGAACTCTAAAGTTAAATTCAAAACCATTCATCTCAGCCCATATTAAAGTCCAGTCTACTTTACTCTGAGTATCTAGCATAGATTTATCTATTTCATTTAACCTCTCTCTAAGTTCTCTAAATTCAGGTATTCTATTGTTAAATGATTGATAAGTATAATCTGGGGCTCCATTTAGCAAGGGGGGCTTTTCAAATTCACGCCAATCACTGAATAATATTTCTAATGTTTTCCTATTATCATTTTGAGATGCTAAAGATGAAGTACTTATACAAAACAAAGCCGATAAAAAAATTATAAAATTTTTCATACTATCAATTTATGAAAAAAGGTTTAAAAATTAATTAACTTAGTTTGATGAGACACATTAAAGAATATTTTAAAATCTCAGTTCTCCTGTTTTTTTTATTTGCTACTACCTCGACAATATATAGTCAAGAAGGGTTTATAGAGGGTAGACCCGAAGTAAATATAACTTACATAGATAATGAACCTATAATTGATGGAGAAGTAATTAATGATGAGGTATGGAATTCCATCTTCCCAATAACTTCAATGACGCAAATAACACCAAATTTTGGTGAGCCATCAAGTGAAAAAACAGAAATACGATTAGCTTATACAAATAAGACTTTTTATATATCTGTAATTGGATTTGATAATGATCCTTCAAAAATTGTAGTCTCTGACTCAAGAAGAGATGCTGATTTAAACGATGAAGATAGTTTCTTATTTATACTAGATACTTATAATGATTTTCAAAATGGTTTTCTTTTTGGGACTAATGCTGATGGAATGCAGTTTGACGCACAAATTGATAATGAAGGGGTGGGTAATTTTAATCAAAATGCTAGACAAAAAGGAGGAACACTAGGAGGAACAAACGTTAATTGGGATGCTTCCTGGGAAGTTAAAACTACAAAAGGGGACTTCGGATGGAGTGCAGAATTTGCTATTCCATTAAGATCATTAAGGTTTTTATCAGGAGAAAATAAAACCTGGGGATTAAATTTTCAAAGAAATATTTCTAAGAACAGTGAAACTTCTTTCTGGGCATCTTTACCACTTGGTTTTGATATTAAAAGAGTTTCAATAGCAGGTAAACTAAAAGGTCTTGACTTGAAAAACCCTAAGAACCTTAAAGTTATTCCTTATTCAATTAGTAATGCTTCATATCAGAAATTTGAGAATGATAAAGATGTATCTCTTGAATTAGATTCTGGTGTTGACATAAAATATAGTTTAACTCCTGGATTAACTCTTGATCTAACATACAATACCGATTTTGCACAAGTAGAGGTAGACGAACAACAGGTAAATCTTAATCGTTTTAATCTTTTTTTTCCTGAGAAGAGAGCATTTTTTCTTGAAAATGCAGGTCAATTTTCAGTTGGAAGTCCTGGAGAAGTTGATCTTTTTTTTAGTAGACGTATTGGAATAGGAGACGCAGGTCAATTAGTTCCAATAAAAGGAGGAGGAAGAATTTCTGGAAAAATTGGACAAACAAATGTTGGTTTACTTAATATGGTAACTGATGGGATTTCTGATCAAAATAATTTTTCTGTGGCAAGAGTCAATCATGATTTTAATAACTCAAGATCTTCATTGGGAATCATATACATAGGTAAAAATGAGATTGGCAATTCAAGTAATGAGTATAATAAAGTTTATGCTCTTGATGGAAAGTTAGCACTTGGTAAAAAAGCTGATATTACTGGCTTTTTTTCAAAAAGTGATAGTCCGGGAATAGATTCTTCTGATCATTCATTTAAGTTGATAGCTAATTATAATTGGAATGGTTGGAGAATTAATGCAGGGTATACAGAAGTTGGTGAGGGTTTTAATCCTGAAGTAGGGTTTTTGATGAGATCTGCATTTAAAAAACCAGAATTTATAGTTTTTAAACAGATAAGGTTAAAAGATTTTGGTCCTTTACTAGAAATCAGACCACATGTTGCCCATAGAAGTTATTTCGATTTTCAAGATAGACTTGTTAGTAGTTGGACTCATATTGATAATCATTGGGTATGGCCTTCAGGATTTGAAATTCATACAGGTGTAAATATAACATCAGAGGGAGTCTTTGATTCGTTTAAAATATCAGATGTTGAAATTCCAACAGGAGAATATTTTCATAAAGAGTTTCAATTATACATTCAATCAAATCGAAATACAGCATTAAATTACACTAACAGAACTGTTATCGGTGGATATTATGGAGGTGATAGGTTTTTATTTTCAAATAATGTAAACTACAGAATTGGAAATAAATTTAATTCGACTCTTAACCTTGACTATACAAAGCTTTCTCTTGAAAATGGAGATATTAATGCATTAATAACTGGATTAAAATTAAGCTACTCTTTTACGCCTAAGATGTATTTACAGAGTTTAATACAATATAATAACGTAACAAACATTACATCTGTAAATACTCGTTTTGGAATGCTTCAAACTGCAAACTCTGGTTTATTTTTAGTTGTGAACTTTATAAGAGACTCCGATTGGTTTGACTATATAAATAGTAGAAGTGTTTCAGTAAAATACAGTTATCAGTTTGATGTATTGTAATTGATAATTGTTAAATTAAAGTCATGAAAAATTTATTTAAAGTATTAAGCATATCTTTTTTGTTTTTAATTAGTTGTGAAAGTCAGGAAAATGATTGGATTAATCTTTTTGATGGTGAGAGTCTTGATGGATGGGAAATAAAAATAGCCGGTTATGAACTAAATAATAACTACAAAAATACTTTTGGTATTGGAAATGGGACAATAAAAGTTGCATATGATCTGTATGATTCTTTTGACAAAGAATTCGGTCATATTTTTTATACAAAAAGAAAGTTTAAAAACTATCACCTTAAATTAGATTACAAGTTTTATGGAGAGCATATAAGAAATGAATCTTGGTCTTTTAAAAACAGCGGTGTAATGTTACACTCCGAACATCCAAGTCAAATGTTTATTGATCAAGGATTCCCAGTTAGTATTGAAGCCCAATTTCTTGGAGGATCTGGAGAGGGTGAGAGACCTACGTTAAACATGTGTTCTCCTGGAACTGAAGTAGATATTAATGGTAAACAAGCTACTCTTCATTGCGTAAACTCAAAATCAAAAACTTATCATAAAGATGATTGGGTTAGTGTTGATCTTATAGTTTATTCTGATTCTATTGTTCATCATGTAATCGGGAAAGACACTGTTATCTCATATTCAAATCTTAAATATGGAGGAGGATATTTAACTGATAATTTTTTAGATATGATTGGAAAACCAGCAAAAGAAGGATATATATCACTTCAATCAGAAGGACATCCAATTGAATTTAAAAATATTATGATTAAAGAAATTCTAGATTAGTTTAAAGAATTTTTCCCCAATCACCTCCAGTATAAATTTCAACACTTGTCCAAAATATTAAAACTGCACATATCAGAAAAAATATAATACCATAAAAAATCCAAAATAATTTCTTATTAAAAAGATAAAAAATTGAACCAATTATTAAAGATGGAATATTAAGTATTATAACAAGTATTAACGGGTCAATCAGCAAAAAGAATTCAAAATTAAAATTATGAATCAAAAAAAATAATATTCCGAAGACGTAGCTTGTTATTATATAAAACTTAGATCTACTCATAAATATTTCATATTTTAAGAATAATAAATATAATACTAATGATTATAAGAGATGCAAAAATATCAGATATTGATAATCTTTCAACTTTATTTAATTCTTATAGAGTGTTCTATAAAAAAGACTCAAATCTAAATATTGCGAAAGATTTTATTTCATGTAGAATTGATATAGGTGATTCAAAAATATATGTCTGTGAGGTTAATAAAATTTTAACAGGATTTGTCCAATTATATCCTCTTTTTTCTTCAACTAGAGTAAGTAAATATTGGTTGCTAAATGACTTATTCGTTGATAGTTCACAAAGAGGCAAAGGATACTCAAAACTATTGATTAAAAAAGCTAAAGAACTTGTTTTGAATACAGACGCATGTGGAATGATGCTTGAAACCGATAAAACAAACACTATTGGAAATAGTCTTTATCCAAATATTGGGTTTAAGAAAAATGTTCTATCAAATTTTTATGAGTGGACTCCTAATTAATAGAATTTTTTCTTAAAACTTCTCCAGCTTTTATTTTTTTAAATTCAAAATCATCCACAGCTAATTGTCCATTAATAATCACGTACTTTATTCCTTCTGGATATTGATGTGGTGATTCAAAAGTTGATTTATCAATCACACTATTTGCATCAAAAATTGTAATGTCAGCTTTCATTCCTTCATTAATTAAACCTCTATCTTTTAAACCAAATGCTTTAGCTGGTAAATAAGTCATTTTATATATTGCTTCACTTAAAGACAGAACTTGTTTTTCTCTAACATACTTACCTAGTACTCTAGGAAATGTTCCGTAAGCTCTTGGGTGAGGATGTCCATCGCCTGGTTCTGAAATCCTTCCGTCAGAAGCGATCATTGTATGAGGATACTTCATAATATTCTCAACATCTGATTCATCCATAGCGTGAAATATACAGCCTGCTCCACCATTTAGTTCTGCCTCAATGACTAATTTTGCTCCGTTTTCTAATGATGGTTCAAATTTTTTCATTAGAGCCCAGTCTTTTAATGTTTTGCCTTCTAATTCTGGTTTCCAACTTACTCTTGAAAATTGAATTCGACTGAGATCATTCCCCCCTCTATCATTTAAAATATTGAATATGATTTCTTTCTCAATTTTGTTTCTAATAGATTTATCTGAAACTCTCTTTTTGAATTCTTTACTTCCTCCAGCTCTTGCCCATGTTGGAATTAAAACATTAATTCCAGTAGAACTTGCACTATATGGGTATTGATCAGCCATAATTTTTATTCCCTTTTGTCTAGCTGAATCAATAAGTGATAAAGTGATTTCACTTTTACCCCACATTGGTTTACCAATAACCTTATGGTGAGTTAAAACAACATTTATGTCAGCCTCTTTTGATATAATTATAGCCTCATTAACAGCATCAATAATCTTTAATCCCTCATCTCTTAAATGAGATGTGTAAATTCCACCCTTATTAGATATTTCTTTAGAAATTTCTACCACTTCATCAACTTTTGAGAAATTTCCAGGCAAATATTTTAATCCTGTTGATATTCCAAATGCACCTTCATCCATTGCTTTACTTGCTAAATTTTTCATTCTTTCTAATTCCTCTTCTGTGGGTTCTCTGTTGTCTAGATCCATAACGACTCTTCTGATTTTATTATGCCCTGTCAGAAAACCAACATTCATTCCAACACCAACTTTTTCAATTGAATCTAAGAATTCTTTGAATCCATATTTTAGAGGTACACCTCTACCATCTGGCCCACCAAAACTAGTTGTAACACCTTGTCTCACTATGCTTTCACCACTAGAAAGTTTTATAAAATTATCCATAGGGTCCAAATGAGCATGAGTATCTATAAAGCCTGGTGAAACAATTAAACCTGAAGCATCAATTACTTTTAGTGCATTTTCAGAATTAATTTTACCTACTTTAACTATTTGGTTTCCAATTATGGCTATATCTATAGATTTACTCTCAGATCCGGAACCATCATGAACAAGTCCATTTTCAATAACTATGTCATAAGAATCTGATTGACAGCTAATCAAAAAAAAGACAACTAGGAAGAAAGAAAATTTTGTATGCATTTTTTAAACTTTTTCATTTAAAAGGTAAAAATTCTTTTAATTTTAGGCAAGTATAAATTCACGTAACAAATAAATTATTTTAAAAATGAAAAGAGAATTTGATATTATTATATGGGGAGCCTCCGGATTTACAGGAAGGCTGGTAGCTGAGTACCTGTTCAAAAAATATAAGTCTAATGATTTAAAATGGGCTATTGCTGGAAGGGATGAGTCCAAGCTTATTTCTATTAGAGAAGATTTTCTTGACAATAGTATACCAATACTTATTGCAGACAGCTTTGATGAAAAAAGTCTTAGTAATATGGCTAAGAGGTCTTCTGTTATATGCAGTACTGTTGGCCCATATTCAAAATATGGTTCATTACTTGTAAAGTCTTGTGTAAAATCTAGAACTCATTATTGTGATTTAGCTGGAGAGGCTCAATGGATTAGAAAAATGATTGACCTATATCATGAAGAAGCAATAAACAATGAAGTGAAAATTGTAAATAGTTGTGGTTATGATTCAATACCATCAGATTTAGGAATTTATTTTATACATAAGAATATTTCAAAAAAGAATCTTAAAGTAAGTATGCGAGTAAGTGGCGCAAAAGGAGGTCTAAGTGGGGGGACTTATGCTAGTATGCAAAATATCATGGAAGAAGCAACTAATAATAAAGAAATCAGAAAGAGCTTATCAAATCCATATGGATTAAATCCTTCAGGCGAACAAAATGGTCCTGACAAAAGAGATTTGACTACTATTGTTTACGATAAAAAAATTAGAAGCTGGATAGCACCTTTTATAATGGCGGGGATAAATACTAGAATAGTTAGAAGAAGTAATGCATTGAGTAATTATAATTATGGTAAAGATTTTGAATATGACGAGGCGATTATGACCGGTAATGGGTTTAAGGGTAAACTTAGAGGAATGCTAATATCAATTCCATTAATTTTTCTTGCTGCAAAACCTGGATCTTTCTTTAATAAAATTTTTAATTTTTTCACACCTAATCCAGGAGAAGGGCCAAATAAAAAAGAAAGAGAAAATGGATATTTTAGTTCAAAATTTTTCGTCTTTCAGGAAAACTCTAATACTTCAATTTTCAAGGTTACAGGAGATAGAGA
This sequence comes from Cryomorphaceae bacterium, assembly GCA_018646865.1. Taxonomy (GTDB): domain Bacteria; phylum Bacteroidota; class Bacteroidia; order Flavobacteriales; family Flavobacteriaceae; genus Marisimplicoccus. The sequence goes on from JABGTW010000012.1 coordinate 8,391, forward strand.
TCCAGGATATGGGTCAACTTCAAAGATGTTAGCTGAAAGCGCTGTGTGTCTAGCTAAGGATAGCTTAGATAGCACTTTTGGACTTCTTACTCCTTCTACTGCAATGGGTGATAAAATTTTAGATAGACTTCAAGCGAATGCAGGATTAACTTTTCAAAAAATTAAATAATGATTAAAAATATTAGTTTAAAGAGTCTATTATTTAATGGATATTTTACCTCTGTAATCATTAGGTCAAAAAAATCATTAAAAAAATAACAATCTCTTTACAATTTATTAATGGACACGTATGAAAATTATTTGTAATTAGATTATCTTTGCAAAAAAATTTAAAAACCCAAACTATAAACCATGAAAAATTTAATACTTTCTTTCACAATTTTACTTAGTTCATTAACAGTTTCTGCAAATGAAAATAATCCAAAAATTTATGGGTATTGGTTAAATACCGATAGTGAAATTTTACTAATTCTAACAGATAATACTTTTTCTCGAAGATCAAAATCTGATATTATTGCTCAAGGAGAACTGGTTATTGACAAGAACAATATTAGTGTCTTAAGAACTGACACTGGTGAGGAATATACATTAGAGTATTTTTTAGGCGAGGAAACTCTAGTGGTTAAAAAACCCAATTCTGATCAGGCTTGGTTATTCACTAAAATAGGCAACTAAAACTTATCTATACATTAATAATGTCTTTTTCATATATTAGAACTAAACTACTATATGAAAAAGACCCTACTAATATTTGTTTCTATTTTTATTTCATTCTCTTTAAACAGTCAAAAGAAAAATATTGATTCTTTGACTAAGAAGATGACTATTTCCAAAGGGATAATTAATTCATTTACTGATAATAATAAATTATTTTTTGAGATCCCCACTGATCTTTTAAATAAAGAAATATTAGTTGTAACTAGACTTGCCCAAGTTCCATCTGGATATTCTCCTTATATAAATGCTGGATCTAAAACTTCAGAACAAGTAATAAGTTTTTTTAAAAAAAATAATCGAGTAGATATAAAGCAACTATCTTTTAATAATATAGCAAATGAAGAAGATCCAATTAATCAAAGCGTAACTGAAAATAACTTCTCTCCAATACTTGCAAGTTTTGAAATTAAGAATGATGATGAAACTTCTTTATTAATTGATGTCTCTGATTATTTTTTAAAGGATTCTCCGGGATTTAATATTATAAACCCAAGACTAAAAGATAATTATAAAATCGGCAGTGTAGATAAAAAAAGAAGTAGTATTGATTCAGTCAAAAGTTTTCCAAAAAATATTGAAGTACTTAGCACATTAACCTTTAATACCAGTAAACCTCCTAGGGCTAATAGAACTAAAACTTTTAGCTTTCAAGTTAATCACTCATTTATTCTATTACCAGATGATAAAATGAAAATTAGAAATTATGATCATCGAGTTGGATGGTTTACAGTTAATAAAATCGACTATAGTTCTGATGCTTTAAAATCTGACTCCTATAGATTGATACGAAGATGGAGGCTTGAGCCAAAAGATAAAGAGGCATATCTTAGAGGGGAATTAGTTGAACCAAAAAAGCAAATAATTTATTTTCTAGACCCTGCAACTCCAAAAAAATGGAGACCCTATTTCATTCAAGGTATTGAAGATTGGAACTCTGTATTTGAAAAAGCTGGATTTAAAAATACAATTGTTGCAAAAAATCCACCAACTAAAGAAGAAGATCCAGATTTTAGTCCTGAGGATATTAGATACTCAACAGTTAGATATGTAGCCTCTGAAACTAGAAATGCAACAGGTCCTAGTGTTTCTGATCCAAGAACAGGTGAAATATTAGAGAGTGATATTATTTGGTATCACAATCATTTAAGATCATATAGAAATCGTTATTTACTTGAAACAGGAGCTGCTAATCCATCAGCAAGAACTTTAGATACACCCGAGAAAGAAATCGGAGAAATGATGAGAAGAGTTATCTCTCATGAAATTGGACATGCACTCGGATTGCCACATAACATGAAGGCAAGCAGCGCTTACCCTGTTGAATCGTTAAGGTCAGCTGAGTTTACCCAAAAAATGGGTATTGCAACTACTATAATGGATTATGCTAGATATAATTATGTTGCCCAACCAGGAGATAAAAATATAAGATTTGTGAGACAACTTGGACCATATGACGATTATTCAATTGAGTGGGGTTACAGATATTATCCAGATAAAACTGTTGAAGAAGAAAAAGAAATTCTATCAAAAATTGTTGATCAAAAAAGTCTTGATCCAACTTATATGTTTGGATCATCATGGGGTGACCCAAATTCTCAAACTGAAAATATTGGCAATGATCCTGTAAAAGCAAGCAGTTACGGATTAAAAAATTTAAAAATTGTTTCTGATAATTTAATTAAATGGACTTATGAGCCTGGAAAAGACTTCAGTGATCTTGAAGAATTATACGATGAATTACTTGCAGTTTATAGAAGGTACATTTTTCATGTAATAGGTGTAATTGGAGGTGTAAATCAAACCCTTATAAATACAAATCAAGATGGTTCTTACGCTTATGTAAATGTAAATAAACATGAGCAAAAAAAAGCCCTAGACTTTCTTGATAAAGAATTATGGGATACTCCCACTTGGCTATTAAATAAAGATATTATATCACAATTCAATAACTCTGACGGACTATATAAAATTGAGGCTATGCATGAACGTGCATTAAATTCTTTATTATCAAACACAAGATTAAATAGAATGTTATCTTCAGATAATTCTATAAAAGGAGATGGACTTAAGTATTACGAATTATTTGATAACTTATTTGAATCCATTTTTCAAAAGGTTAGCCCAACAGATCAAATAAAAAGAAATCTTCAAATAAGTTTTGCAAAAAAAATTAGTGAATTAATTACTGAAGAAGATTTGAAGGATGGTATTAAGTCAAAAGCTTTGTCAATGAAACAAAAAATAAATAAAATATCAGAACGAAAATCTAGATCATCCAATAATGATATAGTAAAAGATCATTTTAACTATTTAGTGTTCTTGACAAATGATGATGATTAGCCCTTTTGTGACTTAAATAAATAAAGTGAAGATATTAATGTAATTGGGAACCAATCTTTATTTCTATTACAATAAATAAGATGCTTAGTGGATTTTGGCTCGTAAAGTTTATTTTGCTGTGAATTTAAAATGATTTCTTTTTTTGAAAAGCTATCTACTATATCAGTGATTATTTTATCAGAAAAATAATTTATTAATGTAACCGGAATCTTACTATATCCAAGTTCTTTTAGTGCAGTATATCGATGATGACCATCAATTATCAAATTAGATTCACTACAAATTAATATAGTTGATATTATTAAATCATCATCCTTATACTTAAGGTTGTTTTTTAATATTTCTTTTTTATCCAATACCACTTTCTCATGAGGGATTAGCAAGTTGATGTCAACTTCCTCGATTCCCAAAACAATATCTTTATCTACTTTTATTGAATACATAGTTTATTTTAAATCAATGATCTTAATTTACAATGTTGTAAAATACATAATATTTAGAACAACTTTTGTACATTTAAAATATGTCGACCAAATCTCACTGGGAAAAAATTTATTCAGAAAAAAGTCCCCAAGAAGTTTCTTGGACTCAAGAAACTCCAACAACATCAATTGAATTTTTTAATGATTTTAAATTAAGTAAGATATCTCCAATAATTGATGTAGGAGGTGGTGAGAGTAAGTTTGTTGACTATCTTCTTGAAAACGGATATCAAAATATTTCTGTTCTTGATATTTCAGAAAATGCAATTAATAAGGCAAAAGAAAGAATTGGTAAAAAATCTGAAAATGTTGATTGGATAGTATGTGATATAAATAATTTTAAACCCAAACAAAAATATGCATTATGGCATGATAGAGCTGTTTTTCATTTTTTGACTTCCGAGATTGAAATTAAAAGATATGTTGAAAATATTAAATTAAATACTGAGAATTTTATTGTTGGAACTTTTTCAACTTCAGGTCCAAAAAAATGTAGTGGACTAGAAATTACTCAATATGATGAAAGCCTTTTGAGTAATTTATTTGAAGGAAAAATGACAATTAAAAAAGTTAAAAATATAAATCACATTACTCCTTTTGAAACAACTCAAAATTTTATATTTTGCAGCTTCTCATCAAAATAAATTAATAAAAAATTATGGAATACAATAAACTGCCTGGAACAGATATTGAAGTGAGTAAAATATGTCTTGGAACTATGACTTGGGGAAGACAAAATTCAGAAGCTGATGCATTTGAACAAATGGATTATAGCCTTGATAAAGGTGTAAATTTTTTTGACACTGCAGAACTATACCCTGTTCCGGCTACCCCAGATAGATATGCAAATACAGAAAAAATTATTGGTAATTGGATTATGTCTAGAGCTTCCAGGGATAAAATTATTTTGGCTTCAAAAATTGCTGGCCCAGGAGATTATACAGCTCATATTAGAAAGACAGGTTTTCTTGGAAATTCAATTGAGGAAGGTGTTAATGGAAGTCTGAAAAGATTAAAAACTGATTATTTAGATCTATATCAACTTCATTGGCCAGAGAGGGCGACAAATTTTTTTGGAAAAAGAGGCTTTGATTATATAAATGATGGCTGGGAAGACAACTTTAATGAAATTTTAGAAAATCTAAAAAAAATAGTCGATTCAGGAAAAGTTAGACATGTAGGACTGTCAAATGAAAATTCATGGGGCATAATGAAATATCTAGAGTATTCAAAGACAGGACTTCCAAAAATGATTACAATTCAGAATCCTTACTCTCTTTTAAACAGATTGTTTGAAGTTGGAAGTGCTGAAATTTGCAAAAGAGAAAATGTTGGGCTTCTAGCATATTCTCCATTAGGTTTTGGAGTATTATCTGGTAAATATAGAAATGGGAATATGCCTGAGAATAGTAGATTGAAATTATTCTCAAATCTTGCTCGTTTCAGTAATGAAAAATGTTTTGATGCAACAGAACTCTATTATAATATTGCTACTAAACATAACTTAAGTCTTGCTGAAATGTCATTAGCATTTGTCAATGATAGACCGTTTGTTACTAGTAATATAATAGGTGCAACTTCAATGGATCAACTAAAGGAAAATATAAATAGTATAAATATTAAACTGTCCAAAGAAATTATTTCTGAAATCAACTCAGTTAGTGAAAAAATCCCAAATCCAGCTCCTTAGATTATTCTAATTTTGGATCCGGACCATATAGGTTTTCGCATTGCTCTCCTTCTCTAACAAATAGTATAATTAACCAAATTGGTCCAACTATTGGTAGTATTACTATAAGATACATCCATCCACTTTTTCCGACGTCATGAAGCCTTCTAATTGCTACTGCAATTGACGGAATTAGAACCGCTAGTCCATATCCAATATAAATAGGACCATAACCTATTGCAAATGCTGTTCCTAGAATATTATCCAGATAAAATGATATAATGGAAATAATTGAATTAATTAATACAAACATCCAATATTCTTTTCTTCTAGCCCTTCCATTAAAATCAAAATAAGAATTGATTACTTTTAAATACCATTCCATTTTTTTAATTTACAAACATAAAGGGTAATTACAAAATTTAGTGTTTACAGCATGTTTCAATAAATCAATATAATGAGCTTAGAAAGATCCAAAATATCAATAAAAGAGATACTGAAAATTCTTGAACTAAACTTTGATGTTAAAGGTTCAATTAAAGAACTTGTTGGTGAAGTAGACTATAATTTTAAAGTTGAATCTAAATGTGGTAAAAATTACTTACTTAAAATTTCAGGACCTAATTTTGAATCTGATTATATAGATTTTCAAATTAATCTATTAGAATATTTAAATAAAAATTGTGAAATTGAAATAACTAAAAGTGAACTAACAATTGAAAGAAGTAGGTCTTGTATTGTAAAAGATGGTTTAGGGAGAGATAGGTGTGTTAGACTTTTATCATGGGTTGAAGGAAGGCTCTGGAGTTCAGTAAATCCAATAAATAAATCTTTAAGAAAGGAGTTAGGGTATAAAGCTGCTATACTCTCAAATTCTCTGATTAATTTTAAACATTCTTTTTCCAAAAGAGAAATAGAGTGGGATATTTCTAATTCATTATGGGTTGAGGATCACCTAGATAAATTTGATACTGATCAGAAAAAAATTCTTAAAACGTTTATAATAGATTTTAAAAAAAATCTACCTCTTTACAATGATTTAACAAAGTCAATTATTCATAATGACATTAATGATAATAATATTATTGTTTCAAATGACTTATTAAATCCATCCGTTAAATCAATTATCGATTTTGGTGACTCTGTTTACACTCAAACTATAAATGACTTAGCAGTTACGTGTTCGTATGGAATTATGAATGTAAATGATCCCCTCGCTGCATGTTGCGAAATAATTAGCGGATATAACAACATCTCCAGTATAACTGATAATGAGCTAAAATTATTATATAATTTGATAGCTATGCGGCTTGTGATATCTGTTACAAAATCTTTAATCAATAGATTTAAAGAGCCTGATAATAAATATCTATTAGTAAGTGAAAAACCCGCATGGGAATTACTTAAAAAATGGGTTGAAGTTGATTCTGAATTTGCATACTACTCCTATAGAAAAGCTTGTGATCTAAATGCTCATCCTGAACAAAACAACTTTTATAAATGGGCACTAGAAAATCGATTTTCAGTTACTGATTTATTCTCATCTATTAAAAAAAACAAGTTATATAAAATTGATCTTAGCGTAGGTAGTAAATGGATTGGAGGAAGAAATGAAATTGAAGATTTAGAATTATTTCAATATAAAATTGAAAAGCTTCAAAAAAAATATCCTGATAAAATCATTACTGGAGGCTACCTTGAACCACGATCAATTTATTCTTCTAATTCATATGAAAAGATTGGAAACTATGGAGATGAAAGCAGAACTATACATTTGGGGTTAGATTTTTGGCTTCCTCCTGGCACTAAAGTAAATTCAATGTTTGATGGAGAAATTGTTGTAGCAGTTAATGATAAAGGTCATAAAGAATACGGAGGACTTTTAATTCTCAAACATAATATTCAAGATTTAGAATTTTATACTCTTTATGGACATAATACTGTTGAAAGTGTACTAAAAAATAAAGTGGGAAGTAAAGTTAAAAAAGGAGATGTAATTGCAGAAATTGGTAATTATCCAGAGAATGGAAATTGGGCACCTCATCTACATTTTCAAATTATATTATCAATGCTTAATTATAAAATAGATTATCCTGGAGTATGTTATTTTAATCAAATGGAAATCTGGAAAGATTTATGTCCTGACCCAAATCTGCTTTTTAAATCAATCGATCTAGACAATGATAAACATGAATCTGATGAAGAGCTTATAAAATACAGACATAAGAATCTTGGTAAAAGTTTAAAATTACATTATGATAAACCAATTCATATAGTTCGAGGTGAGGGAGTATATTTGATTGACTACTATGGTCGCAAATATCTTGATACAGTTAATAATGTAGCACATGTTGGGCATGAAAATGAATCTGTTGTAAGTGAGGGGCAAAATCAAATGTCAATTCTAAATACTAACTCAAGATATTTACACAAGAATATAAATGATTTTACTAAGGAATTACTAAAAACTCTTCCCAAGGAACTAAGTATCGTTCACTTTGTAAACTCTGGAAGTGAAGCAAACGAATTAGCTGTTAGAATGATGAAATCTCATACAGGGGAAAATGATATTATAGTTTCAGAGCATGGATATCATGGAAACACAAATATTTGTGTTGATATTTCATCTTATAAATTTGATGGTAAAGGAGGAAATGGTGCTCCCGAACATACACATGTTATTCCTATGCCAAGTAAATTTAATGGAAAGTATCAAGGAGAAAATAGTGTTGATGATTATGTTGGTGAAATAGAGAAGTGTATTGAAAATATAAAAACAAAAAAAAGAAAATTGGGTGGGTTTATAATTGAACCCATCATAAGCTGTGGTGGCCAAGTTGAATTACCTAAAGGGTTTCTAAAAAAATCATATGAGATAATTAGAAAAAATGGAGGTATTTGCATTTCAGATGAGGTACAAGTTGGTTGTGGTAGATTAGGTAAATCGTTTTGGGGGTTTCAGCTTCATGATGTAGTTCCTGATATTATTACAATTGGCAAACCTCTTGGAAATGGACATCCTATAGGAGCTGTGGTGTGTACTAAAGAGATAGCAGAAAGCTTTGCCAATGGAATGGAGTTCTTTAATACGTTTGGTGGTAATCCAGTTTCATGTTCAATTGCAACTCAAGTTTTAAAGGTAGTAGAGAATCAGAATCTGCAAGAGAATGCTAAGATAGTTGGAGAATATTTTAAAAAAGAACTTAAAAAATTAACGAATGAGTTTGATTTAATTGGTGATGTTCGAGGTCAAGGATTATTTCTTGGGATTGAGTTAATTGATCAAAAAATGAATTCACTTCAAAAGAAAACTAAATATATAATCAATCGCCTTAAAAAATTTGGTATACTATCCAATCTAGATGGTCCAAAAAATAATGTTATAAAAATCAAACCACCTTTAACATTTCATAAAGATAATTGTGACAAGTTTATTTTTTACATTCGTAAAATACTTAAGGAAGATTATCTAAATAAATAATTATGAAAAAGATACTAAAATACACTAGTCTTGTATTAATACTATTCTTGTGTGTTATTCTTTTCAACACTTTAACCCTTAAATCTGATAAGTTTTTAGTAGAGGAGGTAGATAAGGTTGAAGTTCCTGATGGAGCTATAGATAGATTTACTGGTGCATTAAAATTTAAAACTATTTCTTCTGGGAATACAAAAGAAAATTACGATGATGAGTTTTACAAACTACATGATTATCTAGAAACAAGTTTTCCTTTAGTCTACTCATCATTAAAAAAGCAAACTTTTAATCAAAGTCTTTTATTCAAGTGGGAAGGTGAAAATGAAGAATTAAATCCAATAATGTTAATGTCACACTTAGATGTAGTTCCAGTTGATCAAACTACACTAAATGATTGGGAAGCTCCACCCTTTTCTGGTATAGTCAAGGATGGTATTATCTTCGGAAGAGGAACTCTTGATGATAAAGTCTCAGTTTTAGGAATCCTGGAAGCTGTAGAAAATCTAATAAATAACGGTTTTAATCCAAAGAGAACAATCTACCTTGCTTTTGGTCACGATGAAGAGATTGGAGGAAACAATGGTGCTGGTGTTATCTCTAATTATTTAGAAAAAAAAGGCGTTGAACTCGAATTTGTATTGGATGAAGGTGGTTTTATTTCGGAAGGTTTAATTCCAGGAGTTGATAAACCTGTAGCTATGATTAATGTTGCAGAAAAAGGATATGTATCCTATGAGCTAACTATTAAAACTAAAGGTGGTCACTCTTCTCAACCACCAAGAAATAATACAATTGGATCTCTTGCCACAGCAATAACAAAACTTGAATCAAATCAGTTTAAGTTAAAAATGACCCCTTTAATTAAAACTCAAATTAATATTTTAGGAGCTGAAATGTCTTTTTTGGGTAAGATGTTCTTTGCTAACTCTTGGTTATTTAAAAACTTTCTTCTAGAGGGGTTTAATGCAAAGACTTCAATTGCACCTACGATAATTTCAGGTGGTATTAAAGATAATGTCATTCCAACAACTGCATCGGTAATTATCAATTTTAGAATTATGACTGGTGATGATTCTAATAAAATTAAACAACACATAATAAAAACAATAGATGATGAAAGAATATCAGTTAAAGAAATAAATCCTGCCAATCTTCCATCTCCAGTATCTGACTATAATTCTGATTCATTTAAATTAATACAGAAAACAATATCACAAATTTTTCCAAAAGTAATTGTAACCCCTGGTTTAATAGGTGGTGGTACTGATACTAAGCATTATGAAAAGATATCAAAAAATGCTTACAGATTTTATCCAATGAGAGCAAACAGTGAAAACATAAGTGGTGTTCATGGGATAAATGAAAGAATAAGTATTTCAAATTATAAAGAAATAGTACAGTTTGTATATCAATTTTTGATAAACCAAAATAATAATGACAATGAATAAATTTACCCCCTTACTAATATTTTTATTATTAAATACCTCAATAGTTATGTCACAAAAATATGAGACTCAAGATTATGAAATAGTTAATCAAATTGACAATGTTGAAATTAGATATTATCCTAGCGCACCCATGATTAAAGTATCTGCAGATGTGAGCAGAAATAATAATTTTGGTAAATTATTTAGATATATAACAGGCAACAATGGAAACGATGAAAAAATTGCGATGACAACTCCAGTTTATATGTCAAATGAAAATAGAACTATGGAATTTGTACTACCAAAAAAATTTATTTCTAATGAGCTTCCTGTTCCAAATGATAGTGAGGTTGAAGCTTACATATCAGAACCAAAGTATTTTGCTGCAATTAAATACTCAGGTTATTCAAATAATAGAAAAGAAAAAGGATATAAAAATCAACTTATTAGAATAATTGAGGAGAGTAAACTTAAAATACTAAGTGATCACTATGTCCTCTCTTATGATGCTCCTACAAAATTTTACAATAGAAGAAATGAAATTTTAATTCAAGTGAACTATTCTGATTAAGAATTTCTAAAAATAGTATTTAACTTTTTATTTATTTCAAAAAATAATCTTCCTCAAAATATCATATTCATAAAAGTCAATTAATTCTTTAAAAAACTAATTTTTAAAAAAGTCTTATGTAATAGATTTGAAGCCAATCAATTACAAATCTATATTTATGAATTATTTTAAATCAAAAGTATCTACTTACTTAAGGGTTGTTCTTTTTTCTATTACGGCTCTTATATCTTCCAATATTAGTTATTCTCAAGATTTTGGTGCAGACTTAGTTAGTTCTTATGTTTGGAGGGGAACTCAATTTGGTTCTGGCACTCATATTCAACCATATATGACACTTCAGTCTGGGAAATTTGAAGCTGGTCTATGGGGTAGTTTTCCAACATCAGCTCGAGGTGGTGGTAATGAACTTGACGCATACTTAAGCTATGATTTTGGACCACTAGCAATAACAGTTACAAACTATACTTTTCCTGGAGAAGGAGGTTCGTATTTTGAAGGAGAAGGATTTTTTCAAGGTGATTATACAGAAATAAGTGGATCAACATCTATTATAGGAGTTGACTTAATGGCTGGATATTTTACTGAAGTTAAAGCATTATATATTGAGCTTGGGTTTGCAGCGGGTCCAATTGACATAGCAATTGGTTATGGTGATGATCAAGATGACGCATGGTATGCTAATGGTAGATCAGGATTAGTTAACATATCATTTAGTGGCTCAAAAGAAATAACAATTTCTGAATCATACTCTTTACCCCTCTTTGGATCATTTATTTTAAATCCAGAGGAAGAAGCTGCATTTTTAGTTTTTGGAATTAGTTTTTAAATTTAAATATTATGAAAAAAATAGAAGCAATTATTAGAAAGTCAAAATTTGACGAAGTGGTTAAAGCTCTGCATGATGCAGAGGTATACTTTTTCAGCTACTGGGATGTTACAGGAGTTGGAAATGAAAAAATAGGAAAAGTCTATAGGGGCATTTCATATAGCACTAAAGATATTCAACGAAGATATTTATCAATCATTGTATCAGATTCATTTGTTGACGCTACAATAGATGCCATAATAAAATCTGGAGCTACCGGAAATGTAGGAGATGGTAAAATATTTGTTTTGCCATGTGAAGAAGCTTACAGGATTAGAACAGGAGAAAAAGGAAATAAATCATTTAATTAAAAAACATGGAATTATTAACAACTAATAACGTTTGGATGATGCTATGTGCAGCATTGGTATTCTTTATGCATCTTGGATTTTCATTTTTAGAAATTGGACTTACTAGACAAAAAAATACAATTAATATATTATTTAAAAACTTTTTTATAATCACAATGGGTTTAATCGCTTATTGTTTAATTGGCTTTAATCTTATGTATCCGGGAGATTTCAATATTATTGGAAATGGTATTCTTGGGTTTGCTGGAGCTGGATTAGATTCTGCTACTGCAGCTGACTTAGGATATAATAATGGATACACTTACTGGACAGATTTCTTATTTCAAGGAATGTTTGCTGCTACAGCTGGAACAATAATCTCAGGTGCAGTTGCGGAAAGAATTAAAATAAATTCTTTTATGTTAATTGTCTTTATATATATAACAATAGTTTACCCTATTGTTGGATCGTGGCAATGGGGATCAGGTTTTCTTTCTACTTTAACTGAAAAAGTTGGGTTTTATGATTTTGCTGGTTCAACCTTAGTTCATTCTGTTGGTGGCTGGGCAGCATTAATTATAATCTCTTTGTTAGGGGCTAGAAAAGATAAGTTTGACAGTTCTGGAAACCCAGTTGCAATTCCTGGTTCAAATATTCCTTTATCTGCAGCTGGAGTTCTTATTCTTTGGTTAGGTTGGTTTGGTTTTAATGGTGGATCTGTATTGTCTGCTGACCCAGCTAATACTTCCTTGGTCTTAGTTACTACTTGTCTTGCAGCTGCAGCTGGAGGAATAGGTGCTTCATTATTATCAACATTACTATATAAAAATCTTGATATAACAATGTTTATGAATGGAATTTTGGGTGGTCTTGTAGGAATTACAGCAGGTGCTGATCAAATGGGACCAACAGAGGCGATAATCATTGGTTCAATTGGAGGTGTAATTGTAGTTCTTGGTGTTGCTTTTCTTGATAAGTGTAAACTTGATGATCCTGTTGGAGCTATTCCTGTTCATTTATTTGCAGGTATTTGGGGAACATTGGCTGTCGGTATTTTTGGTGCCTCTGCAGGTTTTAGTCAATTTATGGTGCAACTTGCAAGTGTGGGAATTGTTGGTCTTTTCTGTGTGATATGTACATTAATAATAACCTTAATTGTCAAATCAGTTATTGGTCTTAGAGTTTCTGAACAAGAAGAAGAACAAGGTTTAGATTTAGCAGAACACGGAACAAAAGCATATTTTTCATCTTAATAAACTAATATCTTATATTATTTTCAATTTAAAAGGGGGTCACATGATCTCCTTTTTTGGTTTAATTATAATATATTAGATTTTTAAAATTATGAAAAAAATTATAGTATTAGGATCGGGGCTTGTAGGCAGTGTTATGGCTAATGATCTCGCAAAAAATTACGAGGTTACATCTGTAGATATTTCATCTCAAAATCTAGATAAATTAAAATCAAAAAAAATAGATAAACTTTGTAAAGACGTTTCAAATAAAGATGTTTTAGAAAATTTAATTAAGGATTTTGATTTAGTTATTGGAGCTCTTCCAGGTTTTATGGGATATAACATAATGAAAAGAGTTATTGAAGCAAAAAAAAATATTGTAGATATTTCTTTTTATCCTGAAGATCCTTTTAAGCTAGACAAAATAGCGAAAGAAAATAATGTTGTTGCTGTGATGGATTGCGGCGTGGCGCCTGGAATGGGAAATATTATTTTTGGTCATCACAACAAAACAATGAAAATTACTAACTATGAGTGTCTAGTTGGTGGATTACCTAAAAAAAGAGAATGGCCATTTGAATATCAAGCCGTTTTTTCTCCGATAGATGTTATAGAAGAATATATTCGACCTGCAAGGTATGTACAGAACTCTAAGCTTGTAATAAAAGAAGCTTTGTCAGAGACAGAACTTGTTGACTTTAAAAATATAGGAACATTAGAAAGCTGGAATTCTGATGGATTAAGAACATTAATTAAAACAATGAGTCATGTTCCTAATATGATTGAAAAAACTCTAAGATATCCTGGATGTGTAGAGTATTTAAAAGTGTTAAGAGCCTGCGGATATTTTTCTTACAAACCAGTAGAAATAAATGGAAATAAAATTAGACCAATTGATTTAACATCAAAACTATTGTTTCCTATGTGGGAAATGAAAGAAGGAGATCAGGATTATACAGTTATGAGAATTAAAATTTCAGGTGATGAAAACGGAAAGCAGGTCTGTTACACGTATAATTTATTGGATAAGTATCAAGATAAAACAATTTCAATGGCTAGAACAACAGGGTTTACTTGTACTGCTGTTGCTAATTTAGTTATTGAAGGAAAGTATGACAAAAAGGGCGTATCTCCACCTGAATTTTTAGGTGAGCACTTCAATGAGGTTAATAAATATTTGGAAGATAGAAATGTAATTTATAATGTCAGGAAAAAAGAGTTAAAAATAAATCATTAATGCTATTAAGCAGTAAAATTGCAGTATTGTCAGCTTAATTAAGAAAAATATTATTTATAAATTCATCAAAAATGAAAAAAACATACTTACTATTAATTTTTATTCTAATGTCAGCTTGTACTAATCCAACAAAGGTTGTTTTTTTAGGGGATTCAATCACTGAAGCTGGTATTTATGATAAGGAAGTTGCTATTCCCATGGGTGATACTTTAATTTATCCTCAACACACTGGTTTTATAACTCTACTAAAAGAAAATGTTGGAGATAACATGGAATTAATTGGAAAAGGTATTAGCGGTGATAAAGTGTCAGATCTACTAACTAGATATAAAGAAGATGTTATAGAATTAAATCCTGAGCTTGTTTTCATATATATTGGGATTAACGATGTATGGCATAAATATGATTTTGGTACTGGTTCAGATATTGATCTATATGAGAGGGGGTTGAAAAAAATTATTGCTGATATTAAAAATCAAGGTGCTAAAATAGTTTTATGTACACCAACTGTTATAGGTGAAAGTTCTGGAGAGTTTGTTCTAGGTAATCAATTCAAAGATTTTGAAACAATGGAAAAGATGAATGCAGACTTAAATGATTTTTCAGATGTAGTTAGGAAACTCTCTTCCGAATTTAATACTGGTTTGCTTGACTTAAGAGAAATTTTTATGAATTATATTTCAGATAATAATCCAAATAACGAAGCTGCTGGTATTTTAACTTATGATGGTGTTCATTT
The DNA here is from genome assembly GCA_018646865.1 of Cryomorphaceae bacterium. GTDB lineage: Bacteria > Bacteroidota > Bacteroidia > Flavobacteriales > Flavobacteriaceae > Marisimplicoccus. The sequence goes on from JABGTW010000012.1 coordinate 23,441, forward strand.
AAACGACCAAGGGAATAAAGTTATTGCAGACGAAATGATAAAATTTATAAATTAAATTATCTAAAATTTATAAATTTAGAATTAGATGGAAGATAAAGAGGATGTTTTGGTGATCCATTAAAATTTTTACCAAAACACTTAGGTTTAGATATTATTATTTTTAATTCATCTGGCTCTTTTATTGAATTTCCCCAGGCATAAACTACCACATCAACTTTCATAGCTAAATCCTTCAATGTATTTAAATTTTGCTTTGTTAAACCAATACTCATGTCAAGTATTTTAGAATATGGCGTTATATAGGTGAAGAGGTTTGCTACAAAAAAACCTCCATAATTAAATTCTCTTGTAAAGCTTAATAATCTTCTTATTGTAGGATCATCAATGTTTTCATCAGCAATTGAAGGGTTTAGCATTATGTATAATATCTGAGGTTTATTTAAATCCCAGTGTCTAGATAATTTATATCGATGTTTTTTATCTTTACTGAATTTGGCTTTTCTTAAGATATTATTTTTGATACTTAAGACCATGTCCAAATTTAAATAATGGATTTGCGGAATCAAAAGGTAAATCTTCTAACTGAATATTGACAGTCTCCATAGAGGAGGGTAAATCAAATGGTAGTTTACCAGAAGGCTTGAACTTTCCATAAAGTAAATCTTTTATTATAGTATCATTTGAACCAAAATCTGCGATTATAGAAATAGCATGAGACTCAAGTTCAGTCAAGATTGCAGGTCTACTTAGATTAATGACTATTATTGAAGGTTTTTCTTTCATTATTGAAATATACTCTTCAATTTCTTTATTGGTAAAATTTAATGGTCCTCCACCTAAAAGCAATTCAAACATATATTCATATTCAAATCTTCCATTAGGTGAATTAATCTTTATTACATTTATATCTGCGTCATCATAATTGTGTATATTATTTTTTGATAAAAAATCTTCATTGAATCCATGATAGAAAACCTTTGAACTTTCACTTAACGGTAGTACGTTTTCATGATTTTTCAGTAAAGTCAAAGATTTTTTTTGAGCTTCAATTCCTTTAGCTCTATTAATCTCATTGTCAAATATTTCAAGTTGCTTTGAATCTAGAAATGGATTATCAAATAATCCAAGTTGAAACTTTTGCTTCATGATTCTTGAAACTGACTCATCAATCCTACTTTCCATTATCTGACCTGATTCAATTAATTTTACAAGTTCATTTGTTAAATTTTCGCCTCCTATTAAATCTACTCCTGACATTACTACTTTTTCTAAACGTTCGGAAATATTTAAATTTTCAACTCCATAAGCACTAGCTGGCTTAACAACTTTTCCGTCTGGTAAAATAATGTCAGAAATAATAGCCCAATCTGTACATATTATTCCATCAAATGCATATTTACCTCTAAGTAATCCAAGTAATAATTCACTATTATAACCTGCTCCAACTTCTTCTTTTGTGATTCCAATTGGAAGACTGTAATATGTCATAATTGACGATACTCCTATTTCTATTGCTTCTTCAAAAGGCTTAATATGATATTCAAAATTTCCTCCTCTATAGGATTGAATCCCTGGTGGAAAATGACTATCCTTTCCACCGTCAAGTGCACCACTTCCAGGGAAATGTTTGACCATTGATGCGACAGATTCATCATTTAATATATCTCCTTGCAATCCTGTTATATATGATTTAGTTAAAGATGAGACTAGTTCAGAATCTTCTCCAAAAGTACCATTTATTCTTCCCCATCTTGGTTCAGTTGAAACATCTGCCATTGGACCAAGTGCAAGAGTAACCCCTATTGCCCTATATTCCTTTCTTACAATTTCAGCATATTCTTTTACTAAAGAAAGGTCTCTTGTAGCAGCTAGTCCAAGAGATGATGGCCAAGAAGAGAAAAAAGGTGTAAAAGCATAAGGTCCTATTGTATTTGGAACACCGTGCCTTGGATCTGAAGCTATAGTAATTGGTATTCCTAATCTTGAATTTTCTCCAACCTTTTGAATCATATTTCCCCATTTTAACATATTCTCTTTTGTAACTACATTAAAAATATTGAAATGATTCATATTTAATTCATTCAACATTGTTGACATTTTTGGAACAGCTGCACTAAAAAAATTTCCTTCAACAGGCGATTCAACCATTTCTCCATTCTCTCCCACAAAAGCAATATGTATAAACATCGAGCCAGCTTTTTCTCTTAGGGTCATTTTAGAAATCAAATCACTAACTCTATCATCAATAGATTGAGTTTTATCTTCATAAACATCAAGTTTTCCATTTTTGTTTAAATCACGATATTCTTGATTGTTACATGATAAAATTGGAAAGAATAGTAAAAGGCATATTATTTTTTTCACATTTAAATATACCTATAAATATCTATAATTGTTTTGAAGATACCATTGTGGCAAAAGATTTTTTATCTGGATGAACTATAATTACTAAATTATTCAATGCTAGAAGTTAAAATTAGTCGGTAAAATTAAATAAATTTGCTCATATTTAAATTATGAAAGATTTAATAATTATTGGTGCAGGACCAATTGGATTATCCTGTGGGATTGAAGCAAAAAAAAATAATCTTGAATATCTTATTATAGATAAAGGAATGCTTGTAAATTCTATTTTTAATTATCCAACCAATACAACTTTCTTTTCGACTTCTGATAAACTTGAGATTGGAGATATCCCTTTTATTTCTCATAATGTAAAACCAACAAGAACTGAAGCTTTGGAATACTATAGAAGAGTCTCTAATAGTTGGAAATTAAACTTAAGCCTCTATAATGAAGTATTAAAAATTAAAAATGAAAATGATTATTTTTCAATAACTACTCAAAACGGAAAGTTTGAATCAAGAAATATTGTTATTTGTACAGGGTTCTATGATATTCCATATTTATTAAATATTCCTGGAGAAAATCTAGATAAAGTTCTGCATTATTATAATGAATCACATCCTTATTATCAAATGGATATAGCAATTGTTGGTGCTGGTAATTCTGCTGTAGATGTTGCTCTTGACACATATAGAAAAGGTGCAAAAAGCGTTACTATGGTTATACGAGAAAATGAAGTCGGAGAAAATATAAAGTATTGGGTCAAACCTGACATTATGAATAGAATAAACAACAAAGAAATACAAGCTTATTTTAATTCAGAAATTACTGAGATAAAAGAGAGAAACATAACCGTTAAAACTCCAGAAAAAAGTTTAGAGTTAAAAAATGATTTTGTGCTTGCAATGACAGGATACCAACCAAACTATAATTTATTAGAGAATCTAAATGTAAAAATCCTAGATGATGAATTTAAAACTCCTTCTTATAATGAAAAAACAATGAAAACAAATATAGAGGGTGTGTTTTTAGCTGGAGTTATCTGTGGAGGGCTTAAGACCAACGAATGGTTTATTGAAAACTCTCGTGAACATTCAAAAAAAATTATATCTCAAATAATTAAAGACTAGAATTTTTATATATTTTTCCCTTCTTCATAACTAAATCAACATTTTGAAGGAGTGAGATATATTTCAAAACATTTCCCTTTACAGCTATTATGTCTGCTTGTTTTCCAACAGATATTGTACCAACATTTTCAGAAACTCCCATGAAGAAAGAAGGCCAATAAGTTGCTGATTTTATTGCATCAAGGGGATCAACCTCCATAATATTAACCCAAACATCAAGTTCATTCCATGTACTCTGAGAATGAAATTTCATTGGTATTCCACTGTCGGTACCAATCATCATAACTACACCAGAATTTCTTAGTTGGTTAAACTTTGTTTTTAAAGTAGGTTTTCTAATTGGTGTGAGTTGAAAATAAGGTAATTCTCCTGGTTTTTTTATTGAGTTCTTGATGTCTATAATTATCGAATCTGGCAAACCTAAATGCCATGAATTATTATCTAAATGCTCATTACTTTTTATTACATCTGTATAATTATACAATCCCTCAATTGTTGGTGTCCAAAATAACGGACCAATATTCATTTGACCTGTCCTCTCATTAATCATCTCTATAACATCATCCGGATATTTTGGAGCTGAAGAGAGTCCTGTGTGTTCAAAATTATCAATACCTGCTTTTAGACCCAATCTAATTTCTTCAGGTCGATGAGAATGAGCAATTACTTTAAGATTGTTTTTATGTGATTCATCTACAATTGCAGATAACTCTTCAAATGTCATTTGATCTTGATCAATAAGCTTAATTACATCTACTCCAGCATTCGCAAGAGTTCTAATTTTATTTCTAGCATCCCTCTCACCATTTACCCCCCATCTAAACTGTTCAGTTCCAGGATAAGGTTGTTTCTGAATAAATGGACCACTTACATACATAGTTGGACCTGGGATCTCTCCTAAATTTATTTTATCTCTAACAATTAAGCTCTCTTCAAGTGGACCTCCTAAATCTCTTGCACTTGTAACACCTGCCATAAGAAGTTGGTGAGCAGAAGAAGGCATAATTACATCTTTAAACAATTTTGGATAGGTTCGATCCCAATAGTCATAGTCTGAGTGACCGTTAATCATTAAATGTACATGCATATCCCAAAGACCAGGCATTACTGACATTCCTTCAGTACTAATTATTTCATAATCACTGCTAATCTCTATTGAATTTGTTGTTCCAACTTCAATAATTGTTTCATCTTCTATCAAAATAACACTATCATGGATAGGAACATTTCCATATCCATCAATTAGTGTTCCTCCAACTAAGGCTTTTTTCTGTGCAATTGAAAACAAAGAGGAGATTAGTGCTATAAATAAAAATATTTTTTTCATGTTTAAATTTAAGAATTTATTGATTTGGCTAAGAGACTATGAAAATGATGAACACCTTTCTCCTTTGTAGGAGAAAACCTTCCCGTTTTATAAAATCTTGAATTAATTCCTTTTTGTACTCCTTCAACAACAAATTCATCCTCACGTTCTACTTTATCAAGAGATGCTCCAGCCCCTGTTTCTAGTTTTGATTCATCAAAAACATAGGTTAGAAACTGAACTTTTGTTTTTTTATTACTAATTGGTTTTACTATGTTTATAGACAGTCCCCAAGGATAAAAATTAAGCATAATATTTGGGTATAACCAGTAATAATATGCTGCAACATTTTTTCCAAAATCAATATGTGATTCTGGAATATCGAAGACTTCTTCACCATCTTTAGCATAACCTACTTGAAGATTATAATTTTCAAAAATTTCTGTATCATAATTGCCATAGTCTAAAATATTATTAAGGTCATTATGAACAAAGGGAATATGAAAACCTTCAAGGTAATTATCACAATACAGAGCCCAATGAGAATTAACTAAATAGTCTTTACTTAAATCACTTCTGAAAGTAAGTTTATCTAGTGGTATAAAACTTACTCTTTCTGAAATTTGATTAAAAACTAATCCTATGTCAAAGCTTGGTTCTAAACCTACAAATAAAAAAGGTCCTAAATTTTTAATTTGAAATTCTTTTAAATTATCACATTCCCGAGGAAAATTCTCTGCTTCATCAAATTCTGGCATTGATTTAAATTTTCCATCTAAATTAAATTTTCTGCCATGATACATACATTTTAAATCATTGAGTTTACACCTATTATTTACAATTATGTTAGCTCTATGAGTACAGACATTAGTTAAACATTTATAATCATCTTTATCATCTTTAATTAATATTAAAGGTTCATCTATATAGTCTTTAATGAAGTCAAAAGGATAAACATTTGTATTGATTGTTAGTATTGATTCATGTTCAATTAATTGCCATGATCTATAGAAAACCTTTTCTTTTAATTGATCAAAGTGTATATCAGATTTATAGAATTCTGATGGAAGAGTTTCCGCAATTTTAATGTTATTTTCAACCTTAATTTTTTTCATTCGTATAGTTAAAAGTTTATTAAAGTCTAACATACTTAGCTTAAGTATTAATTATACAACTTAGATTTATTGAAAATTAAAACAATTTTTATGGAAAGAAGAAAATTTTTACAAAATACTTGTCCAACTGTAACATTTGCTTTTTTTGGACTTTCTTTTGTTCAAGCCTGTTCCAAATCTGATGATGAAGCTTCTTCCTATGATTCAAATTCTAATGGTAATTCAAATGATCCATACGGAAATGATTCTCAAACTACCAACGGAATAACTGTAAGTGGAAATACAATCACTTTAGATTTAACTAATTCTAACTTTAGTAATTTGACGAGTCCAGGGGACTTTGTTAATTTAACATCTGTGGACTTACTTGTTCTAAAAATATCTAATTCTGAATTTAGAGCTTTTAACAACTGTTGTCCTCACAATGGCTCAAAGAATGCCTGGTCTTATTCTAACGAGAAATTTCAGTGCGCAACACATGGTAATAGCTTTTCAATTGATGGAAATGATGCCAAAGAATGTAATTCTGGATCAACCTCAGGTGGACTAAAAAGATATACATCGTCACTAGCAGGAGATACACTAACAATTACTAAGGCATAAATAATTTTATAACTTAGAACTGATTTAATAAGGATGATAATTATCATCTTTATTATTATTCTATAATAATACTTTTATCCTATGTTAACACTAAATAAATTATCTGACAAAAGAGCTAACTCTTTTTTATTTGCTTTAATGTTTGTTTTCACTCTAAGCTTTTCAGAATCTTATTCCCAAGACTTTTTAGATGAATTTGATTCACTTATAGAAGAAGAAAATATTGATTTACTTCCTGAAAAAATGATTTTTACTCAAAAATGGCTTTGGGGAGAAAAAGGTCTTCTTAGAAAAACTGGTATTTCTGAATTAACTCTTGAAAACCGTGAAAAAGAATTAATCTTAAGAGAAAAATTACTTAAAGCTCACCAGATACTTGGTTATATTACTTTTGCTGGGATGATTGCCCAAGGAATCGTTGGGTCAAAACTATACAATGGAGATTATTCTCTTGAGGATACTCATGAAGCTATTGGTGCGTTTGTAAACACTACATATTTTACTGGTGCTGGATTATCCCTTTTTACCCCACCTCCTTTGGTTTCAAGAGAAATTAAAGGATTTAATAATATGAAAGCTCATAAAATTTTAGCTACCATTCATGCTTCTGCAATGATTATGACTAATTTGACTTCTGAGGGAGATAAATCAGTTCATAGAGCGTCTGCATATAGTGCTTTTGGCTCCTATACACTAGCAATGATAGCGGTTACATTTAATTTCTAATGAGATACTTATATATACTTTTATTTTTTTTCATTAGCAATATTTACTCACAAGAAATATGGCAAATAGATCAAAATTCTTCACAAATAAAGTATTCAGGCAGTCATTTTCTTCATAATTGGAGCGCTGAAAATAATAAAATTGCAGGTGTAATTAAGATTAATGATAGATCAATTGAAAATGTTGGAGTTGTCGCCAAAGTTTCAGAATTTGAAAGTGGAAACTCTAATTTAGACAGTAATTCTTATAGGGTTTTAGAAGCCTTAAGGTTTCCTAACATAATTTTTAAATCTGTAATAATTAATAATCAAGAAAATACACCTTCAATTGAAGGAGTTTTAAATTTCCATGGAATTGAAAAAAATATTTTTGTTGATTTGACATTCACCCACAAAGAAAATTCAGTTCAAATAGAAGGAATGTTTGCTGTTAATTTATCAGATTTTCAAATAAAGCGACCTTCACTAATGCTTCAAAAGGTAGATGATGAAATTTTAGTTGAGCTTGACTTAATTTTTGTAAAACGCTAATATTGATGGAATCCCATTGATATAAACTCTAGAACTTTTGGAAGAGATTCTCTCCAATAAGTCCATGTATGAGCTCCATCTCTTACACGGTATTCATGATTTATTCCTTTCTTGCTAAAGGCTATGTGAATAAGGCTATTGTCTTCATATAAATAATCATCATCACCACAATCAATGAACCATCTAATAGAATTTAATTTTTTAAGAGGTATATTATCAATTAATTCAAGGGGATGATTTGTTTTTAAAAGAAATTCCATTTCAGCTCTAGTAAATTCAATTCCATATCTTTTTATTCTTTCTAAAGACTCTTCAACATTTAAAGAGCCAGTTGCCGCACTTAAAGGTGCCGCAGCGGAAAAAAGATCTAATCTATGAAGAGCATATGTAAAAGTTCCTCCTCCACCCATTGACAATCCTGATATTGCTCTAAATTTTTTTTCAGATTTAATTCTATATTTAGATTCAACATGTGGCATTAATTCATTAAAAAAGAAATCTTCATACATCCAATCTTTAGATGGCATGTTAAAGTATCCTACTCTACCTGTATTAGCATCTGGCATAACAATAATCATGGGTGTTGCCTTTCCATTGATAATTGAGTTATCTGCTATTTTTTTAACCTCACCAAATTGAATCCATCCAGTTTGATCATCACCAAGTCCATGAAGTAAATAAAGCACAGGATAACTTCTAGATGAGGTTTCATAATCTGGTGGAAGATATATTGCATAATTTCTTTCCATATTAAGAATTTCACTATTCATAGTAAGGTTGTCAAATACCTTGCTTTGACCATAAATGAAATTTGTCAAAAACAAGGTCAACAATAAAATTGAGAGTCTGTAAGTTTTTTTCATATAAACAATTTATTAAATAAATATTATATTTAGTACTTAACCATTAAATCAATTAACAAATGAAAAAAATATTTTTAACACTATTACTAAGTTTTGCAATTTTAAGTTGTGAAACTCCAACTCAAACCAACTCAGAATTTCCTTCAGTAGTTGACTCTAGTCAATATGAAGAAATAGCAAATGCATTTAACGATGCATTAAATTCACAAGATGTTGATCTTGCAATGTCATACTTTTCTGATGATGCTGTATGGTCATTTCCTAATGGAGTTCAAGTTGAAGGTAAAGAGGCAATTTCAAGCCTAATGCAAACAACTTCATCTATTTGGACATCTATTGAAAATAGTGATGACACAAACTATTTGGCATTAGAGGGAACAAATGAAGCTGGAGAGGATTTTAAAGTTCTTTTAAGCTGGGGGGCTTCTACATACTCTAATGATATGAATTCTATAACAATTCCTTACCATAATGTTATTTTCTTTAACGATGATAACAAAATGAGTTTCCAAGGTGGATACTATGATAGAACAAAATTTGTTGAATCTTATGATGAAGATCCAATAAAATAATATTGATATTTTAATACAATTAAACCCCTGATTTACAGGGGTTTTTTTATTTTTGAGATTAATAAAAAAATAATTATGAAAAAATATGCTTTAGTATTAATGATTTTATTTGCTTCATGTGAAGCTCCAACTACTGGAGTTAGTGAAACAGATTCAAACACATTTGAAAAAAATGTAGAAACTTTAAAGAATGACTTTATTAAAGGTTATGAAGAAGGAAATTTTGACAAAGTAGTATCTGTATTTGCTGATTCTATTAAATGGTATGGACCTGGAGTTAATTCAGAAATGAAAGAAGGAATTGATATCTTAAAAGAAAATGTTTCTTTTTGGATGGGTAATTTTGAAAATATTTCTTTCACTGAAGGGGGTGGTCTTCCAGGAACAGATATTGGATTTTGGGGTGGGAACACTTATCCAGTATCTGATGCAATGTCTGGCCCAAATAACGTAAGGATGTATGGGACATGGGATATAACAAACTCAACTACTGGAAAAGAAGCAACATTTAAACATTACGTGGTGTTAAACTTTAATGAAGATGGACAGGTACATACGGTTACTGAATATGCAGATGTTGGTGGATTAATGACCACTTTTGATGAATAATTGTTAATAATTATTTTATCTCATAGTAGTGATAACTATAAAATCTTGATAGATTTACCTGTTGGCTTTCAGCTAACATAAATTGGTTTATGGTTAATAAAAACCCTTAAGTAGTTTTACTTAAGGGTTTTTTTATGATGATAAGTTTATGACTATTAACCAAGTGTAATATATTGATTAATAGGTATTAAAGAGGTTTAAATAAATTATAGTTATCTACAAAATATCAACAACTATTGAGAGTCATCTTTAATATTGTACTGACTTAAGGTAATAATCTTCCCATCAACAATATAATAACTTTCGTGTTGTAGAGTTGAAGATTCTTCTTTATCATCTGTAGCTGGATAAATCACAGTGAAACCAGCTTGAACATGCTCACCTCCGATTGATGGATCTAGATCAACAGAAAAAGCATAATCATATGTCCAAGTAGTATTCCCCCCAGTACTAATTGATTCAATAAAAGAATCAAAAGTGTTAGTAGATAATCCATTAGGCCTCATAACCACAACGGAATCAGCAAAATATTGTCTCATTCCCTCATAATCTTGATC
>JABGTW010000011.1 GCA_018646865.1 Cryomorphaceae bacterium
CTCAAATAATATCGGTTTTCTTTTGACTGAAGGTGTTTGTATAAGTATGTGTAATAATAAGGTTCTGAGTGTCTTAGAAGTAGATATGCCTATGGTTTAATGCCATTTATCATTACTTAAATCAAACTCCATATCTTTAATTTTTACTACTAAATAAATATTGTAATTTAAAAAACAATTGTGCTGAATTACTTACCCAGTTTTCGTTAGAATTGATGTTGTTCTTCATGTCATTATTTCCTCCTAAATAAAAAATTGTCGAAGGATTTGGGTTCCATTTTAAAAGTGATTGAATAAATAAAGATTCACTAAAATCATTGTATTCAGTTACTAGTTTTAAAGAAAAATCTCTATTAAATTGATAATTTGAATCTGTTCTAAAAATATGTCCCTTGTAAATTTCTTCATTTGTAACTTTATACTTCATTGATTCAGTACTTAACATTAATCCTATATTGAATTTATTAATGGGTTGATAATTAAACTCTAAAGTCATTGTACTTCTCTTTCCAATAACAGGGTCATCAATATTATAAGCGATGTCAGTTCCGATTAAAAGTCTTGAAAATATATTGATTTTTTCAGATGGGCTATATTTTAAGTTTATAAAGTTTAACCCATAATTATTAAATTCTTTTCCTTTATATTCCTCAAAGGGAATAATAGCATATCCATAGGTAAATTGAAACCCATTTTTAAATTGCATTGAATATAAAGGCATTATATTAGTTTGTTTTAATTTTCCGCTATAAGAATACTTGAATTTAGATCTTACTTGAGCTACATATTTGGTTACTTTTTTATCTCTTTCACTTACATATGTTTGATTAAAAGAAATTTGCTTAAAATTATTATTAGTAACAAAACCCATGTCCGTTCTAAAGAGTGGGGAATATTGATCCAATAAAAGTTCGCTTCTCCAATTTTTAGTACTTCTATTTAATCCTATCCCTATTTTATTTCCACTAAATTTTTCTCCATTTAAAGAAATTGATTTACCATTTACCATATCATCAGTAGATATCCAATCATTATTAGGTTCTTCTGTCATACTATGGGCAAAATCGAAATTAACTTGATAAGTTTTATTTAATCTAATATTTGCATCCCCAGCAATGAGGTTACCCATACCACCTCCTTTATAAAATCTGTTAGTTGTTAGTAGTCCAATATTTGATCCATTTGGATAAATTCTTTGATAACGTAATATATTACCAAAACTCTCTTCTGCTTTCCCCATGTAAGATCGATCTTCACCAGGAACTAAATACGGTGTGTCCATGTCGTATGAAGTAAGAAAATAAATTCTACTTTTCTCACCTTGATTTACAATTTTAGATGCAAAAATTGGATTATTTATTGAACGAGAGTATACTAGATTACCTAGAGATGATAAGATATCTTTTCCTTCATTAAAAAAAGGTCTTTTCTCTTGATAGTTTATTGCAAATTGAGAGTTTACATCTATTTTAGTAACATCTGATTCAACTTGTGAGAAATCAGGATTAATGGTAACATCTAGCGATGTAGATGAAGATAGGTCATATCTAGTATTTAAGCCAACTTTAATACTAGGTTTATTAAATTTTAATTTATCTCCTTCTAAATCACCAGTATAATTTCCACTTATAAAAGGTAAAAAATCTAATCTTTTTTTAGGGTTAATTCCTTTCAACTCAATATAAGTGTCAAACTGACAAGAAAGACAATTATCTCCTTTTACAAATTTACTACTTGAAATTCCAATTTTACTTTTAAGCCATGCCTCTCTATAAAACCCTATTTTCCAATTTAAAATATCTTTCTTTTTGTATTGAAATTCTGAAAAAGGAATGGCCATTTCAACAATATAACCCTCATTATTTATGGACCCACTTGAATCATAATTTAAATCAAATCCAGCATCTCCATTATCTTCTCCTGAAGAAAACTTAAAATCAATCTGACTCCCATATGCATTAGATCCTACAATAATAAGATTTCTATTGTCATCATAGGTATCTACAGCTATAGAAACCCAATCATCATCCCAAGCAGTATCTCTTTCTTTTATTGTAGCTCTTAGAAGTGTGATATCACTTATTTTTGCATCGAATGCTATATATAATTTTGTTTCTGAGTATAATACAAAAGCAGTAGTTTTAAATGGAGCATTAGTATTGTCCCCTGGATCAACTTCATATTTTAAATCAAATATTTTAGCACCCTTCCATTCATTAGGGGTCATTATCCCATCAATTTTTATTTCATCCTTAATTTTTTGTTGAGAAAATCCGTGATAAAAAAGCATTAGCAATAAAATGATTATAAACCGTTTCTTATTATGTGTATTCATATATTAATAAAAGATGTTGTTTTAAATAAAAAGAAATTAATC
>JABGTW010000053.1 GCA_018646865.1 Cryomorphaceae bacterium
AAGCTGAACTAGAACTTCTCGATCAAATTTTATTGATAATAAATTTTTAATCTCTTCATCTTCTCGCATCAATCTTAGTTTATCCATTCTTGCAGATTTTTTCTTGAAGAGATTATTAAGAAAATCAGCAGGATTGAAGATTGCACCAATTATTTTAGATATTCCAGATCTTGATCTTCTGCCTGCTTCATAACCAAGATTTGGTAGGCCTACAATTTTATATCTGGCAGAAGTGTTCACAGGTGCATTTTTAACATCTATTTCTAGATAGCCAGTTAGTTGGTATGGTTTAACTATAATTTCTTCTAAAGCAAATGCAAGTTCAGTAATTTCAATTGTGTTGTCATCAAACCTAATTAAATCATTTGTGACAATAACTTTCAGTGATTTATATCCTATATATGAAAAATATAATGTGTCATTTACATTTGCCTTAACTTCAAACTCACCTTTACTATTACTAATAGTTCCTTTTACTTTAGTCAGATTAAGAACATGGACATTCTGAAGAATAGACTTACTAGTCTCGCTTTGAATTTTTCCTTTAACAGTTTCAGTCTGTTCTTGAGAGAAAGTTAAAGTTGAAATGGTTAATGTGATAAATATTATTATCTTTTTCATCAGGCTGATTGCTAAATTAGAAAGAATATATTATAATTAACCATGAATTACTATGCAGATGTAATACTTCCTCTTCCTCTTCAGGGAACATTCACATATGAATTAACTAAAAAACAATATGATATATTAAGAATTGGACATAGAATAGCTGTTAGTTTTGGTAAAAGAAAAGTCTATACAGGAGTAATTAAAGAGATCCATAATAAAAAGCCAAAACTATATGAAACCAAGTCAATAGAATTCATATATGATAAAGATGAACTTGTTTCAGAATTACAAATTGATTTTTGGAGTTGGGTGTCAAAGTATTATTTTACTCCACTTGGTGATGTTTTGAAAGCTGCTGTCCCTTCAACATTTCTTTTAGAAAGTGATACCATCATCATTAAAAAAGAAATTGATAGAAGTGAAATTGATGAGATGACAGATGATGAATATCTAATATATGAAGCTCTTGATTTCAAGAATCTAGAAATTAATGAAGTTTCAGATGTTATTGATAAAAAACACACATATTCTGTTATTCAAAAAATGATTTTGAAAGGTTTCATAGAATTAAATTTTGAAATTAATGAAAAGTATAAACCAAAACTTTTGAATGTTATTTACCTGAATAAAGAGTTATTAAATAATAAAAAAATTAAAAATTCTCTTGAACTTTTAAATAGATCTCCAAAACAAAAAGAAGTTATAATTCAGATTATAAGTCATATTAAATCGCAAGAATATTTAATTCATAAAGATTTAAAAAATATGATTAAATTTTCAGATAGCACATTAAAAAGTTTAGAGCAAAAAGGATTCATAACTATTAGAAAGATTAAAGTTGATAGAAATGACAGTAAAGAAGAAGATTATTTAAAAACAAATAAATTATCACAATCTCAAACAAATGCATTAAACAAAGTTAAGAGTCAGCTTGATGATAAAGATGTCATATTGCTTGAAGGTGTTACTTCCTCTGGAAAAACTGAAATATATATTAAAATTATTGAATATTATCTTGAAAAGGATCTGCAAGTTCTATATCTGTTGCCTGAAATATCATTAACTACTCAAATAATACAAAAACTAAAAATACATTTTGGAAATAAAATCTCCGTTTTCCACTCTAGATATTCATTAAATGAAAGAACAGAAGTATGGGAGAATATTAAAAAAAATAAAAAGAAGTCAAGACTAGTTGTAGGAGCAAGATCATCTATTTTTCTCCCTTTTAAAAATCTAGGATTAATAATTGTTGATGAAGAACATGAGATTTCATATAAACAACAAGAACCTTCTCCAAGATACAATGCAAGAGATTCAGCCATATACCTTTCTAAACTAAATAATTCTAAAGTTATTTTAGGATCAGCAACACCATCTATAGAGTCATCTTTTAATGCAAAAAAGGATAAGTATGGATATGTAAAATTAAATGAAAGATATGGTAATATTGAAATGCCAAATATCTTCACGATTGATATGAAGAATGAATTAAAGCATGAATTTAGTTCGATTTTTTCTTTAAAATTAGTTGATGAAATAGATAAAACAATTAAAGAGGGAAAGCAGGTAATTTTATTTAGAAATAGAAGAGGATATTCACCTCAGTGGCTTTGTAATTCATGTGGACAAAATGTAATGTGTGATAATTGTGATGTTAGTTTAACCTATCATCTATCCTCAAATATTTTAAAATGTCATTATTGTGGATTTTCGTCAAAAGCAGAAAAAAAATGTTCTACTTGTGGATTTGACTCAATGATATATAAGGGAGATGGAACTCAACAAATTGAGGAAATAATAAAAGAAATATTTCCAGATGTAAGAAGCAAAAGAATGGATTGGGACTCTACTAGAGGCAAATGGTCATTTGATAATATAATTAATTCTTTTGCAAATCATGAAGTAGATATACTAATTGGTACCCAGATGATAACTAAGGGACTTGATTTTAAAAATGTTAATCTAGTGGGAGTTTTAAATACAGATCACTTTTTGAATTTCCCTGATTTTAGAGCTCATGAAAAAGCTTTTCAAGTTTTAACCCAGGTTGCAGGTAGATCTGGAAGATCTGGAGAAAGAGGTAAAGTATTTCTACAAACATACCAACCAGATCATCCAATAATTAAAAATGTAATCAATAATGATTACAATAAAATGTATAATAATCAACTTATTGAAAGAAAAGATTACAATTATCCTCCTTTTGTTAGATTGATTAGGATCACTTTAAAAGATAAGAGTTACGAAAAGTTAAATAGTTCATCTGATTGGCTAAACAAAGTAATTAGAGATAATTATAGTGGAATAGTGCTTGGTCCTGTATATCCTGAAATATCTAGAATTAAGAATAAATATCATAAGGAATTTCTAATAAAATTGAGAGATTTAAGCGAGCTTAATAACTTTAGAAATATATTTCAATCAATTTTAAAAAGCTTTGATTCAATATCTAAATACAGGAGTGTAAGAATCACTGTAGATGTTGACCCAATATAGCTTTTACTTTACTTAAAATAAATTTGGCAGATTATATTTAATAACCTAATTTTGCGGCCTAAGATTTTAAGATGAAAAACTACGAAACGGTATTTATTTTAAACCCAGCTCTATCTGAAGAGCAAGTTCAAAAGTCTGTTGACAAATATGAAAAATATTTAAAGTCTAACGGAGCTAAAATAATCAGTAAAGAAATCTGGGGTTTAAAAAAGTTAGCCTACACTATTGAAAATAAAAATAGTGGATTTTATAATCTTTTAGAATATACAGCTCCTGCTGATGTTGTTTCATCTATAGAACTTGATTTTACTAGAGATGAAACTATAATGAGATACTTAACTGTAACTCTTGACAAACACGCTATTGCATGGGCAGAAAAAAGAAGAAATAGAGGTGTAAAAAAATCAAGTACAAAAAAATCAAGTGCAAAAAAAGCTAGTTAATTATGGCAGGTATTGAAGAACAATCGAAAATTAAAAATGAAGGTGAGATTAGATATCTATCCCCTTTAGATATTAATACTTCAAAGGCTAAGAAGTATTGTATGTTTAGAAGGTCAGGAATCAAATATGTAGATTATAAAGATCCAGATTTTTTAGGCAGATTTATCAATGAGCAAGGTAAAATTTTACCAAGAAGATTAACAGGTACATCATTAAAATATCAAAGAAAAGTTGCTGTAGCTGTTAAAAGAGCAAGGCATCTTGGATTACTTCCATATGTTGGAGACTTATTAAAATAATTATGGATATTATACTAAAAGAAAACGTAGCTAATGTAGGCTTCAAAGATGAAGTAGTTTCAGTAAAAGCTGGATACGGTAGAAACTTTTTAATTCCTTCTGGTAAAGCAATTCTTGCTACTGAATCTGCAAAAAAAGTTTTAGCTGAAAATCTTAAACAAAAAGCTTTTAAAGAAAAATCAATAATAGATGAAGCTGAAAAACTAGCTTCTAAAATATCTAAATTAGAACTTCAAATACTTGCTAAAGTTGGTCCTGACGGTAAACTTTTTGGTTCAATTTCTAATACAGATGTTGCTAAGAGTCTTCTTACAAAGAAAATTGAAGTTGGAAAAGAAAATATTTCTATTCCAGGTAAATCAATTAAAAGAATTGGTAAATATCAAGCCAGTATAAGATTACATAGAGAAGTTTCTACTCAATTAAATTTTGAGCTTCAGGCTGAAAAGAAATAATTTCATAACTTTATTGTTCACTCTGATTATCAAATAAATTTTTGATGTCTCAAAAACTTAACACACCTAAGGGTACAAGGGATTTTTCTTCTTTTGAATTAAAAAAAAGAGACTATCTATTAAATATTTTAAAAAACTGTTTTAAAACATTTAATTTTGAAGAAATTCAGACACCTTCATTTGAAAATTTAACAACTCTTACTGGTAAGTATGGTGATGAAGAAGATAACTTAATATTTAAAATCCTTTCTTCTGGTGATAAAATTAAAAAGGCTGACACTGAGTCACTTAAAGAAAATAAACTTACAAAATTTTCAAATTCATTATCTGACAAGGCTTTAAGGTATGATTTAACTGTTCCGTTATCCAGGTTTGTTTCTCAAAATTTAAATAATTTATCATTCCCTTTTAAAAGGTTTCAAACTCAATTAGTATGGCGAGCTGAGAGACCACAACGAGGCAGATATAGGGAGTTTCTTCAGTGTGATGTAGATATAATAGGTGAATCTAATTTTTTAGATGAGGTAGAGTGTATAAAAGTATATGACACTGTCTTTAAAAGATTACGTATGCCAAAAGTTAATCTTAGGATAAATAATAGACAAATCTTAGAGGGAATATCTCAATTAATGAATTTAGATAGTGTTAACCAAATTTCATCTGTTCTTGATAAGAGTGATAAAATAGGTGTTGAAGGAGTGATAAATGAATTAAAAAAAAGAAACCTTCCAGATAGTGCTATTGATCAATTAATCTTTTTCCTTGATCTTAATGGGTCTAATGAGGAAAAAATAAAAAACTTAAGAAATAAATTTAGTTTAAATAAAATTTCAACTGATGGAATTGATTTACTAGAAAAAATAATTAACACTTCCCAAAAATTTAATTTAAATAATGTTGAATTAATCTTTGATTTGTCTCTTGCAAGAGGTCTTAGTTACTATACAGGAACTATTATTGAAGTTTCATCTCCGGAAGAATTTAATATTGGATCCATAGGAGGTGGTGGTAGATATGATAATTTAATTCAAAAAAACAATCCAAGATTAAGTGGTTTTGGGATATCTTTTGGCTTTGATAGAATATCTTTAATACTAGATGAATTAAACTTATTTCCTAGTGAATTAGATTCCTCAAAATCCTTTTTATTTCTGAATTTTGGTATAGAAAAAACACACAATCTTCTAGTTTTTATTGATGAATTAAGAGAAAAAAATATTAGATGCGAGCTATATCCTTCTGATAATAAAATAAAAAAACAGATGGATTATGCTAACCAAAGAGGAATTGACTATGTTGTATTGATTGGTGAAGAGGAGTTAAATAAAAATATTTTTAAATTAAAAGATATGTCAAGTGGTAAAGAATCCTCTTTTGATTTAAATAATATTGTTTCCGAGTTAGAAAAGCTTAGTTAAAGTGATTAAACCATTTTTTGAATGGTCTTTCAATCAAACTAATGAATTTTGAATTTTGAATCTCATCTACATCTGTGTCTATCCCATAAATAATCTCATTTTTACTTAATTCCATATAAGTTCCAAAAAGTCTATCCCATAAAGAAAAAATATTTCCATAATTAGAATCAGTGTATGGTAATTCAAAGTGATGGTGCACTTTATGCATATTAGGTGATACTATTATATAACTCAAAGCTTTATCAACTTTTTCTGAAATTTGAATATTAGCATGATTAAATTGAGAAAGTATAACTGATAGTGATTGATACATTAAAACTAATCCAATAGGTGCACCTGAAATAAATATTCCTATAAGTGTAAATGTAAACCTAATAATGCTTTCAAATGGGTGATGTCTATTTGCTGTAGTTGTATCTACTTTTTGATCTGTATGATGAACAATATGAATATACCATAATAGTTTTACTTTATGTTGAACTAAATGAGGAAGGTAAGCACCAACTAAATCAAGTATTAATATTCCAACTATAATGCTTAGTAAGGGAGATGAGTTTAAAAAATGTATTATACCAAAATTGTTTTCATTAGTCCAATCTGAAGCAGATAATAGCAAGAAGGCTAGAAAAAAATTTATAATAATAGAAGTTATAGTTAAAAGAAAATTTGGAATGGAATGTTTCCATTTCTTGTAATCAAGAAGTTTAAAAGGAACTATGCCTTCGATTATCCAAAATAAAGTAATACCAGAAACCATTATTAATCCTCTGTTAACAGAAGAAATATTCTCAAACAGTAATAATAGGTTTTCCATATTAATTATCTTCAGAACCGTCTCGGTTAGGAACTCTTAAACTAGGCCATTTACCTCTTTCACCTGTCATTGGATTTATTGGAAGAACTCTTCTATCTCTCGGCATTAATTCATCTTCTTCACTAGCTAGATATGTAAGAATAGCAACAAGAATTGCATTATCTCTTACATCATCAAAAATTATTTTATCATAGGTATCTCTATTTGTATGCCAAGTGTAAAAGTATTTACTTTTACCACCGTAAGAAAAATCAAGAGATGTTAAGTTAAAACCTGGTACGCCTGAAGAAACAAAATTTCTCCAATCTGATGATCCTCCAGCCCTAACCATTACACCATTAGATTCCTTCTGAAATAAAGGTATAGGAACACCAGGGAAATCAGTTTCAATTTCATCACTTATTTCAGATGGAACATATTTTAACCAATCACCCATAAATCTGTAAGCTTCAGTAAATCCATGACCACTTATTTGAACTGTTCTACCTGTACCATTATCTTGATTGAAAAGAGCTTGAAGGTTTTTTACTATTTCTGGATTGTCTTCCACAAATGCACTAGATCCATTTAAACCTTGTTCTTCTGCACCCCAATGACCAGCGATAATTGTTCTTTTAGGGTTAGGATAAATCTTTTTCAAAATTCTCATAGCTTCCATCATTACAATAGTTCCTGTTCCGTTATCAGTAGCTCCCGTTCCTCCTCCAGTAGTATCAAGATGAGCTGAAAGAATTATATATTCATTTGGTTTTTCAACACCTTCAATTCTTCCAATCGAATTGTATGTAGGAACTTTTCCAAGTTCTTTGGACTGTATATTAATATTAACAGTAGGTTTTTGACCACTTTCAGCAAGTCTAAATAGTAATCCGAAATCTTCCATACTAACATCAACTGTAGGAGTATCAGAACTTATACCAAAAGAACCAGGGCTAAAAATTGTATTTGTACCAAATCCACCTTGCCAATTACTGGTAATTATGGCTGCAGGTTTGGCATCTTCTATTGCTTTAATCATATCACTATAGGCATAACCTGTTTTTCTTATATTCCTAGCTTGTCTACTTCTTTTTGTTAGTCTAAACTTTCTGATTTCTTCTAATGTTTTTTCTTTAGCCCATCTTTCGATATCATAATCAGGTCTACCGGAAATATCAGGTTCTCCGAGAAGAACATGTTTACCTTTGATGGTTTTTAACCAAGATTCAAATTTTTCTTTAGACTCATAAGGAATATTAACAACCTCTCCTAATTCACCATTCTTTTTTGTGCTAGCACTCCATGATAATTGTTGGCCTTCTAGAGATTTTACCCAAGGAGACATCATGTCTATATGACTAATTCCTCTTTCCCATGCTCTCCATTGACCAAATTGTTCATTTTTAGAATTAATCCCCCAACTATTGTATTTTTTAATAACCCAATCATGAGCCTGTAACATTTGACTTGTACCGGTAAGTCTTGGTCCTATCTGATCCATTAATTCATGAGCTAAATTTTCTAGTTTAGAATTATTATTAGCCTCACTTACTATCTTATTTATTGTTTGAAGTTTGTTTTGTGAAAAAGAAAAATTAAAAAATAAGGCAGTAATTAGAATAGATATAATTTTTTTCATTTTTTTAGATTTATTGCTTCAAATATAACTAAATACTTAAATTACAAGTGTTAAAAGAATTCTAAATCAATTATATTTAAAAGACCATACTTATGAAAAAAATTATTTATTCACTTCTATTCATCATGATTTCTTCAAATATTATGTTTGCTCAAGAAAAAATTGAGGAGAAGGATGAGAAAAAAGAGAAAACTAACAAAAACTTACCTATAAAGCCAGATAGGTTTTATGACCTGAATACTGATACTGGAACATGGATGTCACTTGATGTAAGTCCAGATGGTCAAAAGATTGTCTTTGATTTATTAGGAGACTTGTATATGATACCTATCTCAGGTGGTAAAGCAACAAGAATTACAAAGGGAATGGCTTTTGATACTAACCCAAGATTTTCTCCAGATGGAAAATCCCTAGTATACACAAGTGATGCTAGTGGAGGTAACAACATATGGATTAGAGATTTAGAAGCAAATGATTCTACTCAAATTACTAAAGAAAAAGACTTACAAACTGCATTCGCTGATTGGACTAAAGATGGAGATTATATTATAGCAGCAAAAGGTAGAAGAAATCTAAAGCTTCATATGTATCACAAAGATGGTGGATCTGGTGTAAAATTAATAGACAAACCTTCATCAATTAAGATTACTCAACCAATAGTTGGAAGTGAGGATCGTTATATTTGGTATGCTCATAGAACAAGTTCTTGGCAGTATAATGCAAGGTTTCCACAATATCAGATTTCTAAATTTGATAGAGAAACAGGAGAAATTAAAAGAGAAACTTCAAGATTTGGCTCAGCTTTCACTCCAACATTATCCCCTGATGGAAAATGGCTTGTTTATGGAACAAGATATGAGGATAAAACTGCTCTAAGAATTAGAAACCTAAAAACTGGAGATGAAAGATGGCTTGCATATCCAATTCAAAAGGATGATCAAGAGTCACAGGCTACAATGGGAGTATTACCAGGCATGGCTTTTACTCCAGATAGCAAGAATTTAGTGGCTTCTTATGGAGGAAAAATAAATAAAATACCTTTAAGTGGAGGTGCCTCATCAATTATTCCATTTGAGGTAAACGAAAAGATTGCTGTAGGTCCTGAATTGAAGTTTGATTATCTAATTTCTGATTCAAATGAAATGGATGCAACTCAAATAAGAGATGCAGCTGTTTCTCCTGACAAAACACATATTGCATTTACAGCATTAAATAAATTATATGTAAAGAATCTTATAACTGATAAAATAATAAGACTTACAAACTTTGGTGATAAAGTAATAGAAGCTATGCCCGCATGGAGCCCAAATGGAAAGGATATTGCATTTGTTACATGGGATAATAATAATGGAGGTTATATTTATAAAATAAGAGCAGATGGTAAAAGGAATCCAATACTTTTAACTGCTGATGATGCTGGAAGAAGTTCAGGGGTTTTCATGAATCCTAAATGGAATTTTGAAGGAGATAAAATAGTTTTTCTAATTGGTGATCAAAGAAGCTATAAAGAAAGCTATGCTCCAAGTGCTTTTCAGTCAAATGAAAAAATTATGTGGGTCTCTTCAAATGGAGGAAAACTTAATTTTATTGATGATTCAAAGGGAAGAGAATATCCACACTTTGTAAAAGGAAAGGATAGGATATATTTATTTCATTATAGTGATGGTTTAGTCTCTATTAAATGGGATGGAACAGATCAGAAAAAAATATTAAAAGTAACTGGATCTACTCCATATGGTGCAGGAGATACTAAAACACCTTCAGGAGCGAGTATAATTTTAATTTCCCCTGATGGAAAGACAGGTTTAGCAAAAGTTGTTAATAATATATATAGTTTTACAATTCCATATTCAGGAATAGAGTCTCTAAAAATTTCTTTATCTAATCCTAAATTTTCATCTTTTCCAGCAAGGAGATTAACTGAGATTGGAGGGGAGTTTCCTTCTTGGAGCAATGATTCTGAATTTATTTATTGGTCTATTGGTAAATCATTCTTAACCTACAGTCTTACTGAGGCAAATGAGTTTGAAGAGATCCAAAAATCTAAAGAAAAAGAAAAGAGTGATGAAGAAAAGAAGAAAGAAGAAATAGCAGAACAAATTGCTAAAGTTAATCCAGAATTGGCAGGTGAGTTATCAGATGAAAAAGATGATAAATATAAGCCTGAAGAGATAGACATTATAGTCACTCTAGAAAGAGATATTCCCTCTGGAACAATACTTCTTCAAAATGCTAAGATTATTACAATGAACGGGAATGAGATTATTGAAAAAGGTAATATTCTTATTAAAAATAATAGAATTGTTGATGTTAGTGCTAGTGAAATTAGAATTGATAATGAAGATATAACTGTAATGGATATGAGTGGAAAAGTAATCTTGCCAGGTTTTATAGATACTCATGCTCATATGTGGCCAAGTTGGAATCTTCATAAACTTCAACCATTTTCATATGCTGCAAATTTAGCATATGGAGTAACTACGACTAGAGATCCACAGACTGCAACAACAGATGTCCTTACATATAGTGATATGGTTGATACTGGTAAAATATTAGGACCAAGAATATACTCAACAGGTCCTGGTGTTGGATATTGGGGTTATAATGTCAAAAGTCTAGATGAGGCTAGGGATGTATTAAAGCAATATTCTAAATATTATAACACAAAATCAATTAAAATGTACGTTGCAGGAAATAGACAACAAAGACAGTGGATATTAATGGCAGCTAAAGAACAAAAAATAATGCCAACTACTGAGGGAAGTCTTAATCTTAGACTAAATATGGCTTCAACTATTGATGGTTATCCAGGCCAAGAACACAACCATCCAATTTATCCTGTTTTTAAAGATTATATTGGATTAACAGCTTTTTCAAAAAGAGCTTATACTCCAACTCTTCTAGTAACTTATGGTGGGCCTTGGGCAGAGAATTATTATTATGCTACTGAAGATCTTCATGGAGATGAAAAATTAAATTTCTTTACTCCAAAAGAAGAGGTTGATTCAAAATCTAGAAGGAGAAATGTCGGATGGTTTATGGATGAAGAATATACTTTTCCAGAACTAGCAGAATTTGTAAAAGATCTAGTTGAGGCAGGAGGTATTTCAGGTGTTGGATCTCATGGTCAACTTCAAGGTCTAGGATATCATTGGGAACTATGGAGTATGGCTGCAGGAGGTATTAAAAATCATGATATGCTTAAAGTAGCTACTATTAAAGGAGCATATGCAATTGGACTTGATAAAGAATTAGGGTCAATTGAGAAGGGTAAATTAGCAGATCTAGTTATATTAAATAAAGATCCTCTTGAAAACATTAGGAATACAAATTCCGTAGATATGATAATGAAAAATGGTAGAATATATGATGGAAATAATTTAAACGAAATTTATCCTTTAAAGAAAAAATATTCAAACTTTGATTGGCAACAAAACAAACCGGATTCATTACCAGGCATTAAAAAATAAATATTATGAGAAAATTTTTACTACTTAACCTTATATTTTTAGGTTCACTTTATTCACAAGATTATTATTTTGAAAAATACGCTCCTTTTGATTCTGATATAAAGTCTCCAGAGGAATTTTTAGGCTATCCAATTGGTGATATGCATACAAGACATGATTTGATTGTGTCGTATATGACATATTTATCTAATGTGTCAGATAAAGCAGACATGTTTAAATATGCAACTTCATATGAGGGAAGAAAATTAATATACTTAATAGTAAGTAGTCCCGAAAAAATAAAAAATATTGAATCAATTAGGAAAACACATATTTCATATATAAATCCAGATTATGAAAATTACACTGAAACTTCAATACCTAATAATTTTCCTGTAATTGTAAATCTAGGCTATAATGTTCATGGAAATGAACCTTCTAGTTCAGAGGCAGCAATGCTTACTGCATATACATTAATTAGCTCTAAATCTAAAGAAGTTGAAGATTATCTAGAAAATTCAATTGTGTTAATTGACCCTACAATCAATCCAGATGGAAGAGATAGGCATACTCAATGGGTAAATAGTTATAAAGGTTCTCCGCTTGTTGATGATCCTCAGGATGCTGAACATAATGAATATTGGCCTGGTGGAAGAACAAATCATTATTGGTTTGATTTAAATAGAGATGTATTGCTAGGGATACACCCAGAGACTAGGGGTAAAATTAATTTTCATCATAATTGGTTTCCAAATGTTACAATGGATTTCCATGAAATGGGTTCAAATAGCACATATTTTTTTGTTCCATGGAAAGCTCATGCTGCAAAGGATCCTGTAATACCTCAAGAAAATTATGAATACTTTGAAACATTATTTGGAACCTTTTTTGCTAAGGGTCTTGATGAGATAGGATCTCTCTATTTTTCAAAAGAAGCATTTGATAAAACATATCCTGGATATCACTCTTCATATGCTGATTTACTTGGTGGAATAGGAATGTTATTTGAACAAGCAAGTTCTAGAGGACATAAACAAGTAAATCAATTTGGAGAAATCACATTTCCTTTCACAATAAGAAATCATTATGTGTCTGGTATGAATACTGTTAAAGCTTCAGTTGAAATGAAAGATGAGTTAAAAGAGTATCAACAAAGATTTTTTGCTTCAGCATTAACAGATGCTGATAAAAAAAGAGTAAAGGGTTATTCTTTTAAAATGGGGAAAGATAGAAATAAGACTAAGGCATTTCTTGACAAATTAATGATACATGATATAAGAGTTTTAAAAGATAATAATGATTTTTTTGTTCCAACTAAACAAAAAAATTACAGAACTGTAAGGTCTATTTTTGAAACTAATACTGAATTTAGAGATAGCGTTTTTTATGATGCTTCAGCTTGGTCAATTGCAAATTTTTATGATATTGATTATAGTCCTTCATCGAAAAATCTTGAAGGTATTGAACTTGACAATCTAGATAATTTATTTAATGTTAATAAAATAGATAAGTCTGAGTATGCATATATTATTAATTCTGTTGATTATAATATTCCAGCTGTTATAAACACTCTAATTAATCATGATATTCTTGTTTCAACAGCATTTAAGCCTATTAAAATTAACACTTCTAGTGGTCTAAAATCATTTGATTATGGCTCTCTTGTCATACCTTTAAGTCTTCAAAAAGTAACCTCAAATGAGTTATTTGAAATACTAAATACTATTCAGAAAGAGTATCAAGTAGATATTTATTCAGCTCCTTCTGGTTTAAGCTCTGGTGGAATTGATCTTGGGAGTGGATATGTATCTCCAATAAAAAAACAAAAAGCAATGATGTTTGTTGGTACTGGAGTAAGATCATATGAAGCTGGGGAGATATGGCATTTATTAGATCAAAGAGTAGGAATGCCAATATCTAAAATTCCTATTAGAAATTTTGATAGAGTTTCAATAGAAAAGTATACAACTATGGTAATTGTATCAGGTAGTTATGACTTTAATGAAGATCAATTAAAAAAAATAAAAGACTGGGCTAGTTCTGGAAACACAATTATTTCAATTGGTTCTGGTTCAAAATTTCTTATTGATAATGGAATTGTAAATGAAAAATTACTTAAGTCAGACAAAGATGAGGATAGAAAAGATTATCAACCATACATTGATGCACGAGATAATAGAGGAAAAGAAAGAATTGGTGGTATTATCTTAAATGCTCAAGTCGATCTGACACATCCTATTGGATTTGGTTATGAGGATTCTAATATTCCAGTTTACAGAAATAATAATGTATGGATTCAACCATCAGATAATGAATATTCCTCAGTTTTAAGGTATACTAACAACCCTTTGATAGATGGATTTATAACAGACAATAATGCTGAGAAACTTAATTCTACAATTTCTTTATTAGTATCTAAAATTGGAGACGGAAGAGCAGTAATGTTTTCTGATAATCCTAATTTTAGAGGTTCATGGTATGGGACAAATAGACTATTTCTAAATGCAATATTGCTTGGAGATAAGATTCAAGTTCCATAATGAAATGGTTTAGAGATATTGGGCCAGGTGTTTTAATTGCTGCTGCATTTATAGGACCTGGAACTGTTACTCTTTGTACAATTGCTGGCGCTTCTTTTGGATACTCATTAATCTGGGCAATTATTTTATCAACATTTTCTACAATTGTACTTCAAGAAATGTCACTTAGAATAGGCTTAGTTACAAGGATGAACTTAGCTGAAGTTATAAGAACCTCAATAAAATCTGTTTTACTAAATAGATTTATAATATTACTTATTATTTCTTCTATTTTAATTGGAAATGCAGCTTATGAAGCAGGAAATATTACAGGTGCATCCTTAGGTATTTCAGCAATTATAAATAATCAATCAGTTAATTACTTTCCTATTTTAATTGGATTGATTGCCTTTATAATACTTTATCAAGGAAATTATAAGATACTAGAAAGGTCTCTTATATCACTTGTATTACTGATGAGTATATCTTTCTTTATTACAGCTATTATGACTAAACCAGACATAACTAATATGTTAAATGGTATTTTTAAACCAAAAGTAAACTCAGATAACTTGTTAATTATATTAGGTCTTATTGGCACAACAGTAGTTCCATATAATATTTTTCTACACTCATCATTAGTTTCTGAGAAATGGAATTCAATTCATAAACTTAGAGTAGCTAGATTAGAAAGTTTTATTTCAATTCTTCTAGGTGGTTTAATATCATTATCAATAATAATAACTGCTGCTTCAGTAACTAACCAAAATATTACTGGTGTAATTGATTTAGCAAAAGGTTTAGAACCACTTTATGGAAAATTTGCTATATACTTCCTTGGTATTGGGTTGTTTGCCTCAGGAATAACATCATCTATTACAGCTCCTTTAGCAGCAGCATACGTTGCTAAAAGTTGTTTTGGATGGAATGATTCACTTAAGAGTAAAAGATTTAGAATGGTTTGGATTTTTATATTAATTATTGGTGTGTCGGCATCTATGGTAAATATTAATCCTATCGAAATAATAAAGTTTGCTCAGTTTTCAAATAGTCTTTTGCTTCCAATAATTGCTATAATACTCTTATGGTTAATTAATAACAAGAACATAATTAGTAGTGAATACAATTATAGGTATCAAAATGTTCTTGGTATTTTTATAGTAATTATTTCTCTTATACTTGGAGTTAAAGGTTTAATTTCTCTTTTATAATGTTAAATATTAATTGTGATTTAGGAGAAGGGTTAAATAATGAACATTTAATTATGCCATTGATTAACTCATGTAATATTGCCTCAGGTGGTCATGCTGGGAATACTAAAAGTATGATAGAATGTGTTGAAATATCAATTAGATGTAATGTTGAAATTGGAGCCCATCCATCCTATCCTGATAGATTAAATTTTGGTAGAAAAAAAATGGAAATTTCAAAACCTGAATTATCATACAGCATAATTACTCAGATTGAATCATTAGAGACTATAGCTAGCTCATATGGTAAAAAATTACATCATATTAAAGCCCATGGAGCCCTGTATAACGAGATGATAAGTGATATAGATCTTGCAGATTTTTATCTTGATACAATTAAAGAGTATAAATCAAAATATTCTATATATATCCCATATAAATCAGAGATTGAAAAGTTAGCTTCAAAAAGAGGATTTGATATAATCTATGAAGTATTTGGTGATAGAAATTATAATGATAATTTAAGTTTAGTCTCAAGAGAAAAAGAGAATGCACTTATCAATGATCCTAAAGAAGTAATTAATCATCTAACATCTATTATAGAGTCAAATGCTGTTAAAACTATTTCAGGAGATACTCGTGAAATAAAATTTGACACCATATGTATTCATTCTGACACAAATAATTCTATTCAGATTCTTAAAGAAATAAATAAAGTTTTTAAGAATAGATAATACTATGAAATATTTTATTTACAACGAAAACTCAATCTTAATTACATTCAATTCTGAAATAAATTCAGAATTTATTTACACTATTTCTTCTCTAAGAACTAAAATAGAAAATGATTTTAAAGAATATTTGATTGACACTGTTCAGTCTATAAATTCATTACTTATAGTTTATGAAAGAAATAAAATTTCAACATATGATTTCTTAACTAAAGTAAGGAGTGTAAAGCTTGAAACAATTATCAAAAAAGAGAAGAGTAAAACATGGGAAATACCTGTGTGTTATGACACAACTTATGCTTCTGATCTTGAGGAATTTTCAAAATCAAAAAAAATATCTAAGAATGAGGTTGTTCAAATACATAAATCTAAAATATATGATGTAATGTCTATGGGTTTTTTGCCTGGATTTATGTATTTAGGAACTACTAACTTTAAGTTACACTGTGAAAGAAAAGTAAAACCTTCTTTTAAAGTAAGAAAGGGATCAATAGGTCTTGCTTTGAATCAAACATGTATATATCCACTGGATAGTCCAGGAGGGTGGCATATTATAGGGTTATCCCCTTTAGAGTTCTTTGATTTAAAATCAAAACCTCCATGTTTTGCAAGTCCAGGTGATAAAATAAAATTTTTTGAAATATCAAAATCTAAATTTGAAACAATGATAAAAAATAAATCTCTTAAACCTAATTTTATCTAAATGATAAAAGTACTCGACCCTGGTCTTTACTCAACCATTCAAGATAATGGTAGATATGGATATAGAAATATTGGAGTTCCGTATTCAGGATTTATGGATCAAGATAGTGCTATTGAAGCAAACAAAATTATAGGGAATAAGGTTAATGAATCTCTTTTAGAAATTACTTTAATGGGACCTACATTGCTTTTTAATGATAACTATACTTTATCTATAACAGGAGGAGATTTTACTCCTCAGTTAAATGATAAAAAAATTGAAATGTACAAACCAATAGAAGTTAAATTAGGAGATGTTTTAAAAATCAATCAAACATCTAATGGAGCTAGATGCTATCTAGCTTTTTCTGGAGGTATTACTTCTAAAAGCTATCTTGGTAGTAAATCTTCATATAAGAGTATAACACCATCCTATTTTCTAAAAAGAGGAGATGAAATTAAAGTAAATAAGAGTAATAAATCTAATTTTATTAGTGACTCTAAATCAAAATTTTTACTAACTAGTTTTTTAAATGTTTTTAGTGGGCCAGAATTTAATTTTCTTGAGAAAGATTCAGTAGATAACTTATTTAATAAAGAATTTACAATAGGAATTAATAACAGAATGGCTTATAACTTAACAGAAAAAATTCAAACTAAAACCAAATCAATTATTTCATCTCCGGTTTTACCAGGAACTATTCAAATGACTCCTTCAGGAAATATTATAATTCTTCATAGAGATTGTCAAACAACAGGTGGATACTCGAGAATACTTCAATTAAATGAGAAATCTTTGAATGATTTGTCTCAATTAAAAATTGGTGATAAAATAAAATTTAAATTAATTAATTAGTAGAAATTTTTATTTCAATAAGTGGGTTTTCTGAAAATTCTTTATCTAGTTTTTTCTTTATTCTAAAAAGTTTATTTAATTCTCTTTCTTTCTTTTTATTTGCCTTATCAATTTCAGGAAGAACTATTGTATCTCCTTTAACTTCTAATTTCATCTCATTTATAAGTTCCTCAATACTTTCTTCAGTTAATTTAATTTGTTTTCCAATTGCTTTTCTTTTTATTATTCCTGTTAAACTACTATCAATTCTTACATTTTTTACTCTGAGCAATAATCTTACTAATTTACTATCATCTTTAACTTGATAGGTTTGAGGATTACTAGTATAAGCATTATAATAATTTTGATTTTTTAATTTTCTCCCATCTAAATTAATTTCTACAGGTCCGTTATGCCTGAAGCTAAATTCTCTTTTTGAAATAAACTCTTGTAGATTTATAACAATTTTTAAGCTTTCTCTATAGAATTGTGATCTTAGTAATCCTCTAAGTAATTCATTTCTATCTCTAACTGTATATTCTTCTCCAAATAAAAATACTGTAGGAAGTCTTTTTGTTCCTACATTAACGTTACTTAAATCAACTTTAGTTCCCTCTTGACCAATCAAATTAGAAGATGAAATTATTAAGAATAATAGTATAGGTAAAAAATATTTCACATTTAAAGCTAAATAAAAAATGACTATTATTCTGGTATTATAAAAACTAATGGGTCAAAGTTCCATAAACTAGGAAGTAAAAAGAATACAAAAAGAGTTAATATAATAATTGAAATTATGTTCATCCATATACCTACACGAACCATATCAGGTATGCGTAAATAACCTGATCCAAAAACCACTGCGTTAGGAGGCGTTGCGACTGGTAACATAAACGCACAAGTTGCTGCAACAGTTGCTGAAACCATTAAAATGAATGGGTGGACATCAATCGTTATTGCCATTGGATATAAAATAGGCAATAGCATAGCTGTAGTTGCTAGATTTGATGTGATTTCTGTTAGAAAATTAACTGCAGCAATCAAAACGATAACCAATAAAAATAGTGAAACTCCATCCAATAAAGTCATTTGAGAACCTATCCACAAAGCCAAGCCGCTATCCTTAAAACCAGCAGCTAAAGCCATTCCTCCTCCAAATAACAATAAAATTCCCCAGGGTAATTTTACAGCTTCTTCCCAATTTATAAGTCTTCTTTCTTTGTTTTTAGTAGGTATTAAGAAAATGATAATTGCTCCTATAATTGCAATAATAGTATCATCAATAGATGGAATAATTGATTTTAATAAAAAAGATCTACTAAACCATGCAAATGCAGTTAAACCAAATACGAGCCCTACTAATTTTTCTTCATAGCTTATTTTACCTAATGCCTTTAGTTGTTTGCTAATCTCCTCTCTTCCACCAGGAAAAGTTTTTTGTTTAAACTTAAAAGCAATGCTCGTAAGATATTTCCAACATATAAATAATAATACAATTGAAATTGGAAAACCAAATTTAAACCATTGTGCGAATGTGATTTCATAGCCAAAGGTTTCCTCAACTACACCTGCTAAGACTAAATTAGGAGGCGTTCCAATCAGAGTACTTAAACCTCCAATAGAAGCACTATAAGCAATACCTAACATTAAAGCTTTTCCAAAAATTAAATTTTCTTTCTCAATTGTATTAGGATCATCTTTTAATTGAGTTACTATTGCAAGTGCAATAGGTAACATCATAACTGCAGTTGCTGTATTTGAAATCCACATTGACATAAATGCAGTGGCCATCATAAAACCAAGAATAATAGTTACGACATTAGTTCCAATTAAATTGATAATATTTAATGCTATACGTTTATGTAGGTTCCATTTTTGGATAGCTATCGCAATTATAAAACCACCTATATATAAAAAAACATACTTGTGTCCAAAAGATGCAGTTGTCTCTGATAGTCCTAGTCCACCAGTTAAGGGGAATAAAACAATAGGTAGTAAAGCTGTTACAGCTATTGGAATAGCTTCTGTAATCCACCAAATAGCAATCCATATAGTAGATGCAAGAATAGCATTTGCTCGCGGATTCAATCCTTCAGGATGAAAAAAAAGTAAAATGAAAATGAATGCTAATGGACCCGAAAATAAGCCGATATTTTTTGGAGTAATGTTCATCTTTCAAATTTAAAAATAATATATTTTGGTGTTACAGCTGTTTTAAATAGTAGTTTGTTTTAATAATCACAAAAAAAGCCCTTAAATATTAAATATTATCAAGGGCTTTTGCGGAGAAAGAGGGATTCGAACCCCCGGAGGTATGACCCTCAACAGTTTTCAAGACTGCCGCATTCGACCACTCTGCCATTTCTCCAAATGCAGTTGCAAATATACACGATTTTAGATATAAAAAAATAATTTGATACTAAGGTGAATCAAAAAATAAATATCTTAATTTTAGCCTCATGCTATTAGATATAAATTCAATTTTAATACTTCTAGGAATTGGCCTTTTTGCAGGAGTTGTTAATACACTAGCAGGTGGCGGATCACTTGTTACTCTTCCAGTTTTAATACTATTCTTGGGTCTAGATGAAGCAACTGCAAACGGTACAAATAGACTTATGGTAATTTCAGCAGCTCTAGTCGCAAGTTACGGTTATAGAAGTAAAAAAATTCTAACACATCCATACGGATTATATTTTGGTATAGTGGCTACTTTTGGAGCTATCATTGGAGCCAGAATTGCTATAGATATAGATGGAGATACTTTCAAGAGATTTTTAGCTATTATTATGATAACTGTTGGTGTTATAATAGTTTTTAGATCTAAATCAATTGCTTCTTTAGATTTACCAGAAAGACTTACTGGTAAATATTTAATAGGAGGATTAGTTGGTTTCTTTTTTATTGGAATTTATGGAGGATTTCTTCAAGCCGGAGTAGGGATAGTAATAATGCTTTTGCTTACTCAATTAAATAGAATGAACTTACTTAGAACTAACTCAGTTAAAGCATTCTCTGTATTTTTCTATTCAATTGCAGCAGTTGCAATTTTTGCATTAGATGGTAAAATATTATGGATGGTTGGGCTATGGATGGTTCTGGGTTCAATAGTAGGAGCATGGCTATCAAGCAGGTGGTCAGTTAAGAAAGGTGACAAAGTTATTAGAATAACTCTTCTTATTATGGTGTCTTATATGGCAGTAAAACTTTGGTTAGACACTTTTTAATAGCTAGTGTGATCAACTATACTTAATCCGTAACCAGAAAGTCCTACTCGATGTTTCTGTTCAGAGTTACTAAGTAAATTAACTTTAGAAATATCTAAATCATGCAAAATTTGAGCTCCAATTCCAAAATCTCTAAAATCAATTTTAGGTTTTTCTGAATCCTCATTTATAGAGTTGAGTTTTTTCAATATATTTTCAGATGATTGATTTTGATTAATAAAGATTACAGCACCTTTTCCTTCTTTATTAATTTGCTCAAAGATTTTATCATAATTTTTTTCATTGGTTCCTGACAATATCTTAGTAACATCATTATCAACAACTGATGAATTTATTCTAGTTAGAATAACCTCATCTTTATTCCATTTACCAAGAGTTAATGCTATATGAACTTGATCATTATTAGTTTGTTTGTATGCTCTTAATCTATAATTTCCAAAGTTAGTTTTAACTTCTTTATCAAAGCTTTTACTAATTAAGCTATCATTCTTCATTCTATATGCTACAAGATCCTCAATTGAAACTAATTTTAAATTAAATTTTTCTGCTACTTTAAATAACTCAGGTAATCTTGACATAGATCCATCATCATTCATAATTTCAACAATAACTCCAGCGGATTTAAAACCCGCAAGTCGAGCAAAATCTATAGCAGCTTCAGTATGACCTGTTCTTCTCAGAACACCTCCGTTCTTAGCAATTAAAGGAAAAACATGACCAGGTCTTTGAAGATCTTCCGGTTTTGTATTTTTATCTACTAATGCTTTAACTGTTTTAGATCTATCTGATGCAGATATTCCTGAGGTTACTCCGTTTCCTTTTAGATCAACTGATACAGTAAATGCAGTTTCAAGAGGATCAGTATTATTAGGAACCATTTTTTTAAGACTTAGTTTAGAACATAATTTTTCTGACATTGGAACACAGATTAATCCTCTACCATTTTTTGCCATAAAATTAATTTTTGAAGAATCAATTGTTTCAGCAGCAGTAATAAAATCACCTTCATTTTCTCTGTTTTCATCATCAACAACAATAATAATTTCTCCATTTTTTATTGCAGAGATTGCATCTTCTATTTTATCTAATTTAATCTTACTCATTTTCCTAATTTAAATTTATTGATTACTTGAATTACTTTATCATATAATGTAAAACTAATCCCCCTGTCTGCTGAAACAATTTTAGTCAGATAAATAGCAAAAGGGGCTATTATAAAAGTTGATATCCAGCTTCCTATAAAGGGGCTAATTGAGCTATCTTCAGCAGCATTTTTCCCAAAAACTCCAATATAGTGATACGTTAGAAATATCACAATTGATAAAACTAGTGGAAGTCCCAGTCCACCTTTTCTAATAATCGCACCTAATGATGCTCCAATAAGAAATAAAAATATACATGCAAAGATCAAACTATACCTTTCATTAATACTAAGCTTGTGAAGGTTTATTAGTTTTTCCTGTAAGAAGAATGTCTTTTTTTTATTAGATAATTGTCTTAGATACATATCAACTTCTTCATCTGCCATAGTTAAAATACTATTAGTCTCATATACTTCAGGATTATCTAGAAGATAAAGAAATGATTTATTAAGTTCAACTTTAATTAATTCTGCTTGATTAGTATTTAAATTAGGAAGTTTTCTAATTGTATGACCAGACAAAAAAGTAATACCGTGCCTATTTTTATCACTCTCAAACTTATTGATTAAAGTGTCTGAGCTTTTTTTTAGTTCGGTAACTTTTTGCATCCTATAAGTTGACTTATAGTTCTCCTCTTCAAGATTAACATTATTAAATTCTGAAATATCTATGTTTAATATATATTCATCAAAGGAAGCTCTAGTATGTGGGTACTTTTGTTTTTCAGCAGTAGTAGATGCAAGTATATCTTCATATCTATAACCATTTCTTAAAATTAGTTGAAGATAATTCTCATTTTCATTTTTGACTTCTCCATTTTCAGCTTTAATTACAAGTCTATTAACTTCATCATCTGATATACTGTGAAGAATTATATCTTCTAGAAATTGCTCGTTATCACCAAACTTTTTTGCAACTTTAATATTCATATTTCCTATATCATTAAAAATTCCTTCACGAATACTTAAAGTGGGTTTTAGTTTAGCTAAATTTTTTCTCAAATTATAGGACTTCAATTCACCATATGTTACCACATTATCTGAAAAATAAAAGGATCCAATTCCAAGAAAAATATGAAAAATTAATAATGCTACCATGCTTCTTACAATAGATATTCCATTTGATTTCATGGCAATAAACTCATAGTTTTCAGATAGAGTCCCATAAGTAGTTAATGATGCAAGAAGTATTGATAGAGGTAATACGAGAGGAACTAATTTTGGTGAGAAATACATAAAAAATTTACCGATTGTAAAAATGTCTAAACCTTTACCAGCAAGCTCATCTATATAAAGCCAGAATGTTTGAATAATAAATATCAAAAAACATATAGCAAAAACGCCAATGAATCTAGTTAAGTATGACTTTAATATGTATTTGTCTAATATTTTCAATTTTCGAGAACTGTTAAATAATTTTCATAATCATTTATATCAAATTTAAATAAAGACAATGGAACCTTTAAATTATAATCATAAGTTAATGTTAAAAATCTATTGATCACAGTACCACTTTGTTCTTCAATCATTTCAATTTTTTCAATAGAAAGATTAGAGGAATTAATAAATATGTTATAAATAATATCTTTTTCTTCAGGGCTTTTTGCAGTTATAAAATGAGAGTTTTCATTTATATTTTGATTTTTTAAATCAAATCCTTTTAAGAAAAAATTAAATATTTGACTAGGTGTGAAATTTAAAAATGAATTGTTTTCATTACTTATTATAATCTCTTTATTTTCATGAATAATTGTATAAAATTTTTCACCATCATATATCTGATCAATTTCAGGAGTGTCTATTAGATATTTTTCACCTTTAATATAAAAAACACCATTAATTGGTAAAAGGTTATTTTCAAATTCAGAAGAAACATTGAATTTATAGTAGACATTGTTTAGCATTAATGCATTTTCTCTTACTCTTTCAATAATATCAATCGCAGATTCTTGAGCAGATAGGTTTGCAAAACCTAAAAGAAATACTAAGACTTTTATGAATAATTTATTTTTGTCCACCACTCAAAAGAGTTTCTAATGAATTTAAATCTGATATGAGTACCTGTCTAGGTTTACTACCTTCAAAAGGACCTACAATACCAGCATCTTCCATTTGGTCAATTAATCTTCCTGCTCTATTATATCCAAGTTTAAGTTTTCTTTGGAGTAAAGAAGCTGAACCTTGTTGGTTTGAAACAATAACTCTAGCAGCATCATTAAACATTAAATCTCTATCCTCTATCGAAATATCAGATGACTGACCACCATCTTCTTTTGAGTACTCAGGAAGTTCATATGCTGTTGGATAGCCCATTTGTGATCCTATAAAATCAGATAACTTATCAACTTCTGGGGTATCAATAAATCCACATTGTATTCTAGTTAAATCATTTGATTGTGAATATAATAAATCACCCCTTCCAATCAATTGTTCTGCACCGCCTGTATCTAGAATTGTTCTAGAATCAATTTTAGAGGTAACTCTAAATGCAATTCTAGCCGGGAAGTTTGCTTTAATTAGTCCAGTGATTACATTCACAGAAGGTCTTTGTGTAGCTATTATTAGATGAATTCCTACAGCTCTTGAAAGTTGTGCTAATCTAGCTAAAGGAGTCTCTACTTCTTTTCCAGCTGTCATTATTAAATCTGCAAACTCATCTATCACTAGGACTATATATGGTAAAAAAGTATGTCCATTTTCTGGATTTAATTTTCTGGATATAAATTTTGTATTGTATTCTTTTATATTCCTAGTCATTGCATCCTTAAGCAATTCATATCTTTTATCCATTTCCATACATAATGAATTAAGTGTATTAATTACTTTATCATTATCTGTAATTATTGCATCTTCTGATTCGGGAAGTTTAGCTAGGTAGTGTCTTTCTATTTTATTATAAATAGAAAGTTCAATTTTTTTTGGATCAACTAAAACAAATTTTACTTGAGCTGGATGCTTTTTATAGAGTATAGAAGTAATAATGGCATTAATCCCAACAGATTTACCTTGACCAGTTGCACCAGCCATTAAAAGGTGAGGCATCTTAGTTAAATCAACTATAAATGTTTCATTACTGATCGTCTTTCCAATTGCAATTGGAAGCTCCATTTCAGATTCAATATATTTTTTTGATGATAGAAGGGACTTCATTGACACAATAGACTTTTTCTTATTAGGAACTTCAATACCTATAGTTCCTTTTCCAGGTATTGGAGCAATTATTCTTATGCCAAGAGCTGAAAGAGATAAAGCTATATCATCTTCAAGATTTTTTATTTTTGAAATTCTTACTCCTGCATTGGGAATTATTTCATAAAGTGTTACAGTAGGACCAATAGTAGCTTTAATTTGTTTTATACCAATATTATAATTTTTAAGAGTATCAACTATTTTATTTTTGTTTGTTTCAAGTTCATCCTGATCTATTTTAATAGTTCCGTCTCCATAATCTTTCAAAATATCAATACTAGGATTTTTGAAATTACTTAAATCTAGAGTTGGATCAAATTTCTTAAGATCAACTTTATTAAAACTAATATTCTTTGTGCTTTTTTCTTCAAAGTTAATTTCCTTAACTTCCATTGAAACATTATCATCATTTATAGTTGATTCTAACTTAACTTCATCTTCTTCATTTAATTTTGGATCTACAGTAACTTTTAAATCTTCTTCATATAATATATTATCCTCAAGCATACCTTTAAGGGGCTTTTCCTCTAATTTTTTTGAGGGTTTAATACTATTTAATAAAATTAAAATTGAACTAGGAGTTATATTCCATAAAATTGCAATAGATAAAATAAAAATGAAAGTTATAATTAGCAATATTCCAATACTTCCAATGTAAGTCTCCAGAAATGCATTTATTTCAAACCCAACAATCCCAGATTGAATTGGAAAATAATTACCAAGATACCCAGATAGTAAAGTAGTCCAGATAATTAGTATTAACAACCAATTTATTTTTTTAATTAAGTCAAGTATTTTTTTATTAAACAGTAAATAATAAGAAGAAACCAAAAGAATTAAAGGAAAAATAAAGCTTGATATTCCAAATAAGTCATATATAAAAAAATGACTTATTGATGCGCCTATTTTACCTAAGATATTTTCAACTTCAATATTTCTATCAAGTAAGCTTCCAACATTACTTTGATCTACTCTCCAGTTAAACATGTAAGATATAAATGAAGTAAAAAGTATTACAGAAATAAATAGAAGAGTGTAGGCAAGTATAACTTTAAAATTGTTTACATCAGCTTTTTTCTTGCCACTCATAAAAATAGTATTAGACAAAAATACAAATATGAGTTTAGATTTTTAATTTTTATCACTTAAAGTCCTAATTTTTATTCTAAATGCTGCATAGATTAAAGTCATAAAAGGGCTAATCCAATTAAAAATTGCATAAATAAAATATTCTCCAACACCAACTCCAAGTACTGATGAATGGTAAGCTCCACATGAATTCCATGGAATTAAAGCAGACGTAACTGTTGCAGAATCTTCAAGTGTCCTACTTAAATTTTCAGGAGCAAGTTTTTTATCTTTAAAAGCTTTTTCAAACATTTTTCCTGAAACTACAATTGATAGATATTGATCTGAAGCACTAACATTTAATGCTAAACAGGAAGCTACAGTACTTGCAAATAATTTAAAAGAAGTATCAGCCCATTCCAATAGCGTTTTACTAATAGTTTTAAGTGCTCCAATAGCTTCCATCACGCCTCCAAACACCATTGTTCCTATTACTAAAAATATTGTATTCAACATACCAAGCATTCCTCCCGTTGAAAATAAATCATTCAACATAGCATTATTAGTTTCAATACTTACCGGTCCAGTAATTGTGTCCATAATTACAACATATGTATTTATAAGTTTAGAATTACTATCAGCAGAAAGTTCTGCTATAATTTGTGGTTGAAATATTATAGAAAATAAAGCACCTACTAAAGTTCCAATTACTAATGCAATTAATGGAGGTGTTTTTTTTATAATCATAATTAAAACTAAGATTGGAACAATAAAAAGCACTAATGAGATATTAAACTTTTCAGTAATAGCGGTAAGTAAATAAGAATTATCAGTAGATCCATTTGAAACCTGAAGAAATCCAAGAATTATAAAAACAATCAAAGTAATTGATATGCTAGGGATTGTAGTATAGGTTAAATATTTAATATGCTTAAATAAGTCAACTTTAGTTACAGCAGCAGCAAGATTAGTTGTATCGCTCAGAGGAGAAAGTTTATCACCAAAATAAGCCCCTGCAATTACTGCTCCTCCAACCATACCAGGGGGAATACCTAGTGCTTTACCAATACCAACTAAAGCAATACCAACTGTTGCTGATGTTGTCCAACTACTTCCTGTTGCTACTGATATGATTGAGCAAATTATAACACATGCAGGAAGAAAAATATTAGGATCTAATATTTTGAGACCATAATAAACCATTGAAGGAATAACACCGCTTATCATCCAAGTTCCAGCTAAAGCCCCCACAAATAATAATATTAATAATGCTCCGGTTACTGATTTTACACTATTAGAAATACTTTTTAGAATTTTCTTATACGAGACTTTGTAAATAAAACCTAAAGATGCTCCAAACAGACCAGATAAGATTAGAATAAACTGATTAGTTCCATTTAATGAATCGTCTCCATAGATAAAAACATTAATACTAAGAAGTAAAACAAGAAAAATAATAGGAAGTAGTGCTATTCCAATCGGTAAATTTACACTAGAAGAATTTTTCAAACTATAAATTATATCCTACAAGTTTAGAAAAAAAAACTTAACCATAAATATAATACGATACTTATTTGATTAAACTTTAGTTATTTTTACTGTGTGGAAGATAAAATTGATAAAATTTTTAAAGATAAAACTGAATCTATAAAGCGATCTAAATTTTTAATTGCTTTAAGTGGTGGAGTTGATAGTATGGTTCTTGCTAATTTATTTATTAAAAATAATTTAAATTTTTCAGTAGCACATTGTAATTTCAGACTACGATCTAATGAAAGTGAAGGTGATGAAAAATTTATTTTTAATTGGTCTGCAAAAAAAGGAATTAAGTGTTATATCTCTAGATTTAATACTACTGATTATTGTAAAATAAATAAAATTGGAATTCAAGAAGGTGCTCGAAATCTTAGATATAAATGGTTTAAGGATCTTAAGGAACTATATGATTTTGATTACATAGTAACTGCCCATCATTTAGATGATCAAATTGAGACATATTTAATAAATTCTATGAGAGGATCAGGTTTAAGTGGACTTTTAGGTATTCCTGAAAAAAGAGACACTATATTTAGGCCTTTTCTGAAAATTTTAAAAGATGAAATTTTAGTATATGCTAAATCAAATAAGGTTGATTTTAGAGAGGATTCTTCTAATTCTAAAAATGATTATTACAGGAATATGATTAGAAATTCAATCATTCCTCAGTTTAGAAAATTTGATGATAATGTTATGTTAAAGTTTCAAACAACTATTGATAACTTAAACTCTACTAAGATATTTGCAGATCAAGTATTAGTTGAAACTAAGAATAAAATTTTCAATTATAATTCTGATCACATCAAAGTTAAAATTGATGATTTAAAAAATTTAATCCCAGTGGAGTACTATGTACATCATCTATTCATTGATTATAAATTTGATTATAAAGAAATTATCAAATTATTTAAGTCTGATTCAGGGAAGCATATTGATTCAAACACACATAAATTGACAAAAAATAAAAACTACTTAATAATCACTAAAAATGATTAAGAATATATTCTTTGGGTTCATTTCTCTCTTATCTCTCAATTCTCAGGAAAAAGAGCCTGTTTCCTGGTCATATGAAGTAGTTAAGGTGAACAACCTAGAGTATCAAATTTCTTTTGATGCAGAAATAATAGATGGTTGGAAACTATATTCTCAATTCTCACCTGAGGAGGGATCTGTAGCTACTAGTTTCAAATTTTTAAATAATGATAACAGTTATGATGCTAGTGAAATTTTTAATGAAGATCCTTACATAATAGGTTATGATAATGTATTCAAGATGGATTTATTTTATTTTGAGCATAAAGCAAGTTTTAATCAATCTTTTAGGCTTAAGAATAAAGACCTTAATCAAATTAAAATTGAAATTGATTATTCTTCATGTGATGAAGAATTATGTATTTTTCGAAACGAGACATTCAATATAGTCCTAGATAAAAATAAGAAAATCATACAAGATGATATTGTTTCTTTAAATGATATTAAGAAATATAATTCACTTGAATTAGACTTGGATAAGACCAGTTATGATAGCTTTGATGTAATTCAATCATCTAACTATTTTGAAATTTTCATTTTTGGATTGCTTGCAGGTTTTTTAGCTTTATTAACTCCTTGTATTTTCCCTATGATACCTTTGACTGTATCATATTTCATAGATCAAAACAAGCTTAAGTATAATAGTTTAATTTCAGCATCTTTATATGGTTCATTTATAATATTAATATATATATTATTAAGTGTTCCATTTCATTTATTTGACAGTTTAAATCCCAACATTCTTAACACTATTTCTACAAATGTTTATGTAAATATTTCATTCTTTATAGTATTCATCTTATTTGCAATTTCATTTTTTGGTTATTTTGACATAGTAATACCAAGTAATTTAATATCTGGTTCAGAGAAAAAGTCTGAGAAAGGTGGAGTAGTTGGTATATTTTTTATGTCTCTAACTTTAGCACTAGTATCATTTTCTTGTACTGGTCCAATATTAGGATCATTATTAGCAGGCTCATTATCATCAACCCAATCTGGTGCTATGCAGCTATCATCCGGAATGTTTGGCTTTGGACTAGCTCTTGCTCTTCCATTTACTTTTTTAGCATTTTACCCTAAATACTTATCAGTAATACCTAAATCAGGAATTTGGTTAAAAAAACTAAAGGTCTCTTTAGGTTTTATAGAGTTAGCTCTTGCATTTAAATTCCTTTCAAATGCAGACTTAGTTGAAGGGTGGGGGATTCTTAAGAGAGAAACATTTATAATTATTTGGGTTATTATATTTTTATTACTCTCAGTTTATCTTTTTAAATCTCAAGCTAAAAAGATTAACCTTAAGAATATCTTTGGTTGGATATTTTTGATTTTTTCTATGTATTTGAGCTCAGGTCTTATAAGTAGTAAAAATGTTAGATTTCTAAGTGGTATTTTACCTCCAGAGTTTTACTCTATTGAAAACAAGGCTAATGATTGTCCACTAGGTTTAAATTGCTTTAAAGATTTTGAGGATGGAAAAAAATATGCTATTGAAAATGATAAGATTATTCTTTTAGATTTTACGGGTTGGGCTTGTGCAAATTGTCGAAGAATGGAAGAAAATGTTTGGTCGAAGCCAGTAATTTTTAATTTACTTGATAATAATTTTATAATTATCTCTTTGTATGTAGATGATAGATCACAGCTTCCCCAAGACCAGGCCTTTAAATATTTGAATCAATCAGGTAATATTCAATATGTTAATAATGTAGGCAGGAGGTGGTCTCTTTTTCAGCAGGTTAATTTTAATAATGCATCTCAACCATATTATGTAGCCATGCTACCTTCAGGAAAGGTTTTATCTGAACCAATTCAATATTCATCGGAAGAAAATTTTAAAAATTGGCTTGAATCATCTATTAATGAGTCAACAAAGTAATTTATTTTTGAAAATAAACTTCATCAAAAGGAATTCTAAATCTATCACCGTATACTCCTTCTTTTAGTCTAATACCGCATCCTATTATCATATTAATTTCAGACTTTTTATTCAAGTTTAG
Source organism: Cryomorphaceae bacterium (assembly GCA_018646865.1). Lineage (GTDB taxonomy): Bacteria > Bacteroidota > Bacteroidia > Flavobacteriales > Flavobacteriaceae > Marisimplicoccus. The sequence goes on from JABGTW010000053.1 coordinate 30,754, forward strand.
TAAATCTTTTAATTTGAGTGAATCAAAACCTTCCATTGGACATGTATCATAGCCAAACCCAGCCATACTAATCATGAAGTTTTGAGATGCTAATGCTGCACTTTTATGAGCTATTATTCTAGTGTCAGTCGTTCTTAGTTGCCTGTACATTACTCTGAAAAAACCAAATATATAAGAAATAATATATTTGAAAAAACCAAGTATACCTAGAAAGTCTTTATATACAAAAGGAATTACTCTTTTGTAATATTTTTGAGTTAAATCATATTGTTTAGTACTAAGATTTTTCTTTTTCAAATGAATAAAATCAATATTCTTATTGGCTCTAAGTTTCCATAAATCTTTTCTAACAACTGTTATTACGATTTGCTTAGCAGTTGAAGCTGCAGATTGATTAAAACATGTTTTTGAAATTTTTCTTAGTAATTCTTGATTAGTAATATGATAAAACTCCCATAATTGAAGATTGCTGCTATTGGGAGCTAACACTCCGTTTTCAATGCACTTTTTTACAATATCTGCATTAATTTCTTTACTAGGATCAAATTTTCTTACAGACCTTCTATAATTAATTGCCTCACTAACAGACTTCTCCATTTTAAAGTTTTTCTAGTATTTTTTTTATTAAATTAAATGAATTAGGGTAAGGTCCATATCTAAATGGAATATCAATCATTAATTTTTTTTCAAGTACAGGTTTATAATGAGTGAAGGTATCAAAGCTAAATTTACCTCTGTAAGCTCCCATTCCACTTTCGCCAATTCCACCAAATGGTAAGTTTGAATTTACATAATGTATCAGAGTATCGTTAACTACACATCCTCCAAACTTGTTAGAATAAATTAACTTGTCAATAAATTTTTGATTATTTGAAAATATATAAAATGCCAGTGGTGAAGGATTTGCATTTAGAATTTTTTCTAAATCATTTTCATTTTCATATGATAATATTGGTAAAATAGGTCCAAATATTTCTTCTTTCATAATTTCAGAATTTATATTAGGATCAATTACCAATGTTGGTTCGATATAAAGGCTTTTTTCATCAATTCTTCCTCCAAATTCTATATTCTGATTACTAAGATTTTCTTTTAATCTAGTTAAGTTGTTTTTATTAATAATTCTTCCATAGCTATCAGATTTAATAGGGCTATCTCCAAAAGTTGAAATGATATTTTTCTTAATCATTGAGATCAATTCACTTTTAACGTGATTATTCACAATTATATAATCAGGAGCAATACATGTTTGACCACAATTGACAAACTTACCAGATACTATTCTCTTGGCAGTTTTATCAATATCAACATTACTATCTACTACACACGGGCTTTTTCCTCCAAGTTCTAATGTGGTTGGAGTTAAGTGTTTTGCAGCTTTCTCAGCAATAATTTTTCCAATTTTTGTACTTCCGGTAAAGAATATATAATCCCACTTTTTATCAAGAAGATGTTTAGCGGTTTCAGCATCTCCTTCAATTACACAAACTAAATTTTGAGGAAAAACATTTTCAATCAATTCCTTTAGTACTAAAGAAGTGTTGGGAGCTAATTCAGAAGGTTTTATTATAACTGAATTACCAGCTGCAACTGCACCAATTAATGGAGTTAACGATAATTGAAATGGATAGTTCCAGGGAGTGATAATAAGAATATTACCATAAGGTTCAGGGATAAGATAATTTGATGAGGGGAAATTAAAGATAGAACCATTAACTCTTTTTCTTTTTGACCACTTTTTTAATTTTCTTGTAAATAATTTAATTTCTCTTTTAACAAGAAGAACTTCAGATAAAAAGGATTCAAATTCATGTTTATTTAAATCTTTTTTTAAAGCATCATATATCTTGTCTTCGTTTTTGTTAATTGTATTTAAAAGTGAATTTAAAATTTGAATTCTATAATTCACAGAATTGGAATTAGTTTTATTGAATTCTATTTGTGAATTAATGATTTTATCAATTTCTTTACGTTCCATATCGATCCAAATTTAATTATTTAAATTCAGATATGATATTTAGTGTTTGGATATAATATATTTTTTAGTATATGTACTTTATAATCAATATTTTAAATATAAATTTATTTATTTGAACGTAGTTATACTTTGCAGATTCTTTAAGAAATATAGTATCATGATAATAATTTTATTATAAAGATTAATATTTTATGTATAATAAATATAGTCGTGTAGTTACAAAAGATGATTCTCAGCCTGCTGCCCAAGCAATGCTTCATGCTATTGGTTTAACTGATGATGATTTCGATAAACCCTTTATTGGAGTTGCTAGTACTGGTTATGAGGGTAACCCTTGTAATATGCATTTAAATGATTTATCTATAAAGATTAGAGAGAGTATTGTTGCCTCTAATTATGTTGGGTTAATATTTAATACTATAGGAGTAAGTGATGGAATATCAATGGGAACTTTTGGAATGAGATATTCTCTTCCTTCAAGAGATATTATAGCTGACTCAATGGAAACTGTAGTTCAAGCTATGTCTTACGATGGTCTAGTAACTGTAGTTGGGTGTGATAAAAATATGCCTGGTGCACTAATGGCAATGCTTAGATTAGATAGGCCGAGTTTATTAGTTTATGGTGGAACTATAGATTCAGGTTGTTATAACAATAAAGAGTTAGACGTGGTATCAGCTTTTGAAGCCTGGGGTGAAAAAGTTTCCGGAAAGATTGATGATAATGAATATAAAAATGTAATTAAAAATGCTTGTCCTGGTGCTGGTGCTTGTGGTGGTATGTATACGGCTAATACTATGGCATCTGCAATTGAAGCCTTAGGAATGTCTCTTCCATATAACTCATCTAATCCAGCTATAAGCAAAGATAAAATTAGTGAGTGTAATCAAATTGGTTCCGCTATGAAATTACTCATAGAAAATGATATCAAGCCATCTGATATAGTAACAAAAAAATCTCTTGAAAATGCTTTAAGATTAATTACAGTTCTTGGAGGATCTACAAATGCGGTTCTTCATTTTTTAGCTATATCAAGAGCAGCTAATCTAAATTTAACTATAGATTATTTTCAAGAAATAAGTGATACTACTCCTTTTATTGCTAATCTAAAGCCAAGTGGTAAATATCTTATGAAAGATTTACATAAAATAGGAGGAGTGCCTTCAGTTTTAAAATACATGCTAGAAAATAAAATGTTACACGGAGATTGTTTAACAGTTACAGGTAAGTCCCTTGAAGAGAATTTGTCAGAAATTGAATCACCAGACATGGAATCTAATGATATTATTTTTCCTATTTCAAACCCCATAAAGAAAACAGGTCATATTCAGATTCTTAAGGGAAATCTTGCAAAACAGGGATGTGTTGCTAAAATAACAGGAAAAGAAGGTTTGAAATTTACTGGACCTGCCAAAGTATTTGATAGTGAATTTGAATGTTTATTAGCTATAAAAGATTCTAAAGTAAATAAAGGTGAGGTTGTAGTTATAAGATATGAGGGACCTAAAGGTGGACCTGGAATGCCAGAAATGCTTAAACCTACTTCTGCAATAATGGGAGCTGGGCTTGGTAAAGATGTAGCATTGATTACTGATGGTAGATTTTCAGGTGGTACTCATGGATTTGTTGTTGGTCATATTGTTCCAGAGGCTTATGAAGGAGGAACACTAGCAGTTGTTGAAGATGGAGATATAATTACTATTGATTCTGAGAATAATATCATAAATGTTGATATTTCAGAAAACGAAATAATTAATAGAATTAAAAAATGGAAAAAACCTGATCCCAAAATAAATAAAGGAATTTTATATAAATATGTTAAATCAGTTTCAAATGCATCAAGTGGGTGCGTTACGGATGAATAAATACTATGAAGAATAAAAAAATAAGTGGAGCGGAAGCTGTAGTTCACTCTTTATTAAATGAGGATGTTGATTTAATATGGGGTTATCCAGGCGGTGCAATTATGCCAGTATATGATGAGTTATATGAATTTCAAGATAAGTTAAAACATATTTTAGCTAGGCATGAACAAGGAGCAATTCATGCAGCTCAAGGTTATGCAAGATCTTCTGGTAGAGTTGGTGTAGCGATTGCTACGTCAGGTCCAGGTGCAACTAACCTTGTTACTGGTATTGCAGATGCTCAAATAGATTCAACTCCTATTGTATGTATAACTGGTCAAGTTTCTTCTCACCTTTTAGGTTCTGATGCATTTCAAGAAACAGATATAATTGGAATCTCAATGCCAGTAACTAAATGGAACTATCAAATAACCAAAGCTTCTGAAATACCTGAAGTTTTTGCTAAAGCTTTTTACATTGCAAAATCAGGAAGACCAGGCCCAGTATTGATAGATATAACAAAAGATGCTCAATTTGAATTATTTGATTACAAATATTCAAAATGTAAGGGTATAAGAAGTTACAATCCATTACCAACTATCAGTAATTCTTCAATTGATAATGCTGTAGAGTTAATTAATAACGCAAAAAATCCTTTTATTGTATGGGGTCAAGGCGTTATTCTAGGAAACGCTGAAAAGGAGTTTAAAGATTTTGTTGAAAAAAGTGGAATACCAGCAGCATGGACAATTCTTGGTTTATCAGCGCTTCCAACTTCTCATGAACTAAATGTTGGAATGGTTGGGATGCATGGAAATTACGGCCCTAATATTCTAACGAATAAATGTGATTTACTTATTGCAATTGGTATGAGGTTTGATGATAGAGTTACTGGCGATCCAAAATCTTATGCATCACAAGCTAAAATAATTCACCTTGATATTGATCCAGCTGAGATAAATAAAAATATTAAGGTAGATGTTCCTGTAATTGGAGACTGTAAAGAGTCACTTAAATTAATTACAAATAAGATTCAAAAAAAATCATATGATAAATGGATTTCTAGATTTGATGACTTAATGAAAATTGAGTTTGAAAAAGTGATTAACTCTGATTTGAATCCAAAAAAAGATGGAATAACTATGGGAGAATCAATCATTGCAATCAATGAATTCACAAATGGTGATGCCATTATAGTAACAGATGTTGGTCAACATCAAATGGTAGCTTGTAGGTATGCTAATTTTATCAAATCAAAAAGTAATATTACATCAGGTGGTTTGGGCACAATGGGATTTGCCCTTCCTGCTGCTATGGGTGCTAAAATGGGAGCTTTAAACAGAGAGGTTGTTGCTGTAATTGGTGATGGTGGTTATCAAATGACAATTCAAGAATTAGGTACAATTTTTCAACAACAAATACCAGTTAAGATTGTTGTTTTAAATAATGATTTCTTAGGAATGGTTCGTCAATGGCAACAATTATTTTTTGATAAAAGATATGCATCTACTGAAATGGTAAATCCTGACTTTGTTGCAATCGCAAAAGGATATTATTTAGATTCTGAAAGAGTTAAGGATAGAAAGAACTTAAAGCCTGCTGTTGAAAGAATGATTAAATCAAAGAAGCCTTTTGTTTTAGAAATATGTGTAGAAAAAGAAAATAATGTATTTCCTATGATACCTTCTGGAGCTTCAGTATCTGATGTTAGATTAAATTAAAATGGAAAAGAAAATAAATTATACCATCTCAGTTTATACAGAAAACAATGTAGGTTTACTGCATAGACTTTCTGCAATATTTTTAAAGCGTCACATTAATATCGAAAGCTTTACCACCTCTGAGTGTGAAATCAAAGATGTTTTTAGATTTATAATTGTTGTTATAATGTCTAAAGAGGATGTTGAAAACATAGCTAAACAGATTGAAAAGCAAGTAGAAGTTATAAAAGTATATTTTCATACTGATCATGAAACAATTTTTCAAGAGACAGCTCTTTATAAAATGAAATCATCATCACTTTTTGAAGAGAAACATATTCAAAATATTATTAAAGAATCTAATGCTAGAATTGTAACTGTTAATCCCGATTTCTTTGTTATAGAAAAAACAGGATTTAGAGATGATACAGATAAGTTATATGAAAATTTGGAAGAATACGGACTTCTTCAATTTACAAGATCTGGAAGAATTGCTGTTTCAAAAGAAAAGATGGGTATATCAGAAATTTTGAATACTTTTAAAAATCAAAAATAAAAAGAATGAAAAATTATTTTAATAGCTTATCATTTAGAGATAAATTAATGCAACTGGGTAGATGTAGATTTATGGACTCATCAGAGTTTAATAATGGTGTTGAGTTTTTAAAGGATAAAAAAATTGCAATTGTAGGTTGTGGCGCTCAAGGTTTACATCAGGGATTAAACATGAGAGATTCAGGACTAGATATCTCTTTTGTATTAAGACAATCATCTATAGATTCAAAAAGACAATCATTTATAAACGCATCTTCTAATGATTTTAGTATTGGTAATTTTGAAGAAATAATTCCAAACGCAGATATAGTAATTAATCTAACTCCCGATAAAAATCATACTCCAGTTGTTGATCAATTAATGCCATTGATGAAAAAAAATTCAATATTATCCTACTCTCACGGATTTAATATTGTTGAAGAAGGTATTAAGGTTAGAGAGGATATTACTGTAATTATGGTTGCTCCAAAATCTCCAGGTTCAGAGGTTAGAGAAGAATATCTAAGAGGTTTTGGCGTTCCAACATTAATTGCTGTTCATCCAGAAAACGATATAAATGATATCGGATTTGATGCTGCAAAAGCCTATGCTGTTTCATTAGGTTCGCATAAAGCAGGTGTGCTTGAATCTTCTTTTGTCGCTGAAGTAAAATCAGATTTAATGGGAGAGCAAACTATTTTATGTGGAATGCTTCAAACAGGATCAATTCTGTGCTTTGATAGAATGACTGAGTTAGGAGTAGATCCTGCATTTGCATCTAAACTTATTCAACATGGATGGGAAACTATTACTGAAGCATTGAAACATGGGGGGATAACTAATATGATGGATAGATTATCAAATCCAGCAAAATTAAAAGCTTATGAGTTATCTGAAGAGTTGAAGTCAATTCTTTCGCCTTTATTTATTAAACATATGGATAACATTTTATCTGGTAATTTTTCTGAGACTATGATGAAAGATTGGGAAAATGATGACAAAGAACTTTTAAATTGGAGAGAACAAACTAGTCAAACAGCTTTTGAAAAAACTGACCCTAGTTCTAAAGAATTTGAAGAACAGGATTATTTTAATAATGGAATCTTAATGATTGCTTTTGTGAAAGCTGGAGTAGAATTAGCATATGAAACAATGGTTGAAGCTGGAATTAAGGAAGAGTCCGCATATTATGAATCTCTTCATGAGCTTCCTTTAATCGCTAATTTAGTTTCTCGTAAAAAACTTTATGAGATGAATAATATTATCTCAGATACTGCAGAATATGGATGCTATTTATTTAATAATGAGGCGATTCCTTTATTATCAAACTTCTTTAAAAGTATTGATAGTGACGTAATAGGATCTAATACTATCAGTAATAATTCAAATTCAATTGATAATAAAAAACTAATAGAGGTCAATGATTCAATCAGATTTCATTCTATTGAAATTATTGGTGATGAATTAAGACAACATATGACTTCAATGAAAAAAGTACTGTGATAGATGCAATTACCAAATTTAAATGGTGTAAAAAACGCATCCGATAATCTTAAAGATGTATCGATAGTTACTCCATTATTGCTAAACGAGAGACTATCTAAAAAGTTTAATTCTAGAATTTTCTTAAAAAGAGAAGACCTTCAAAAGGTTAGATCATTTAAAATTAGAGGTGCTTTCAACAAGATTAAATCACTTGATTTAGATAATTCAAAAGACAAACAAATAATTTGTGCTAGTGCAGGGAATCATGCTCAAGGCTTTGCATATTCATGTAAAAAGCTAAAAATATTTGGAACGGTTTATATGCCTGAAACTACTCCTAAGCAAAAAGTAGATAGAGTTAAAATGTTTGGAGGAGACTTTATTAAAATTATTTTAATTGGTGATAATTTTGATGATGCTCAAAAAGAAGCTCAAAAAAAGATCAATGATGATACAATTTTTATTCATCCTTTTGATGATAATAATGTTATTGAAGGTCAAGGAACTATTGCATTAGAACTCTTAAATCAGATTGATAAACATTTTGATTATTTAATTATACCTATTGGTGGTGGTGGATTAATTTCTGGAATAATAACCGTTTTTAAAGAGTTATCACCAAAAACTAAAATAATTGGAGTAGAAGCAAAAGGGGCTCCAGCAATGTTTAAATCAATTATGCAAAATAAAATTATTGAACTTAATAAAATAGATAATTTTGTTGATGGAGTTTCTATTAGAAAAATTGGAAATATACCTTTTGAAATTTGTAAAGATAATTTAGATGATTTGCTTCTTGTTCCTGAAGGTAAAGTATGCCAAACGATTCTAGATTTGTACAATAAAGATGGTATAGTGGCTGAGCCAGCTGGAGCAATAGGAATATCGGCTCTTGAAATGTACCATGAAAAGTTTACTAATAAAAATGTAGGTGTTTTAATTTGTGGGGGTAACAATGATATCACCAGAATGTCAGAAATTAAAGAAAGAGCTTTACTTTATTCAAATCTTAAGCACTACTTTGTTGTAAAATTTCCTCAAAGATCAGGTGCTTTAAAAGAATTCGTCAATAATGTGCTTGGAGAAAATGATGATATTACATTTTTTGAATATGTAAAAAAGAACAATAGAGAATATACAACGGCTATTGTTGGAATAGAGTTAAAGTTATCTAAAGATTTATTGTACTTAACAAAAAAAATGAAAGAAAATGGTTTCTTTAGCGAGTATTTAAATGATAAACCAGAAACCTTACGTTTTTTAATATAAATAATATGTCTGCAGCAAACTTTAAAATTGATCAATTGCATTGTAGGGAATATTTAGTTGATGGTGAACTTAAGAGATGGGATGGTGATACATCTGAAGTATTCTCAACTATTGATTCAAATCCTGATACTCCGTATTCTCCAACTTTACTTGGATCTATACCTGATATGGATTCGGAGTCTGCTATCGAAGCTTTAGAATCAGCTAGGAAAGCTTTTAATCGAGGACAAGGTATATGGCCAACAATGAAAGTTAGAGATAGATTAAAGGCCATGAAAAGGTTTGCTGATAAAATGAATGAACATAGAGATCAAATAGTTAATCTTTTAATGTGGGAAATTGGTAAGAACCAGTCTGATTCAGAAAAAGAATTTGATCGTACAGTTAAATATATTTATGATACAATTGATGAGTATAAAAATATAGATAGATCATCTTCTAGGTTTGAGAAGGATTCTGGAATTCATGCTCACATAAGAAGAGGACCTCTTGGAGTAGTCTTATGCTTGGGACCATATAACTACCCTCTCAACGAGACTTTTTGTCTTTTAATTCCTGCAATCTTAATGGGAAATACAACAATATTTAAACCTGCTAAACATGGTGTTCTTTTGATTTCACCTTTATTAAAAGCGTTTAAGGAGTGCTTCCCTCCAGGAGTAGTAAATATACTTTTTGGAAGAGGTAGAAAAATTTGTCCTCCAATTATGCAAACTGGTCATGTAGATGTTTTAGCATTAATAGGTCATAGTTCCTCCGCAGTAGCACTTCAAGATCAACACCCTAATAAGAATAGATTAAGATTAGTTCTCGGACTAGAAGCTAAAAATCCGGGTATTATTTTACCTGATGCTGATATGGATTTAACTATCCAGGAATGTGTTTCAGGATCTTTATCTTTTAATGGTCAAAGATGTACTGCTTTGAAAGTATTGTATGTTCATGAATCAATAGCTAATGAATTTAATAAAAGATTTTCTGAAGCTGTTGATAATCTAAAATTTGGCATGCCTTGGGAAAAAGATGCTTTTCTTACTCCTCTTCCTGAACCATCTAAACCTCAATACATTAAGGATCTAATTGAGGATGCTATTTTTAAAGGTGCTAGTGTAATTAATAAAAAAGGTGGAAAAATAACAGATAATTATTGCTTTCCTGCAGTTTTATTCCCAGTCAATGATTCTATGAAAGTATTTGAAGAGGAACAATTTGGTCCAGTTGTCCCTATTATTCCATTCAAAGATATTGATAAACCTTTAGATGATATGGCTAATTCTGATTATGGTCAACAGGTAAGTCTTTTTGGAAGTGATACAAAAAAAATAGGTCCTTTGATAGATACATTAGCTAATCTAGTCTGTCGAGTAAATCTAAACAGCTCTTGTCAAAGAGGTCCAGATATTTATCCTTTTACTGGTAGAAAAAATTCTGCTGTTAGTACTTTGAGTGTTCATGATGCCTTAAGAGCTTTCTCTATCAGAACTTTTGTAGCTTCAAAGGATAACGTTCACAATAACAGAATATTGAAAAAATTATTAGATTCAAATGACTCTAATTTTATTTCAACAGATTATATCCTTTAATTATTAAGTATAAACTCTACTATATAGTCTCCAACTTCATCTGTTGCATAACTCTTATGATCTTTACTTAAATCAGGAGTAGTAATTCCTTTTAATAGTGAGTTTTCAACTGCTTTATTTATAAGGTTTGTTTCATTTTTAAGATTAAAAGTATGATCTAGCATCATAGAAAGTGATAAAATTGAAGCTATAGGGTTAGCAATTTTTTTACCAGTAGCTTCTGGATAAGAACCATGAATCGGTTCATATAAAGCATTATTTGATCCTACAGAGGCTGAAGGCATTAGACCTATTGATCCTGATATTACTGAAGCTTCATCAGTTAGAATATCTCCAAAAAGGTTTGATGTTATTAATACATCGTATGAGCTAGGCCACTGAATAAGTCTCATTGCAACAGCATCAACAAATTCATATGAAACTTTAACTTCAGGATAATTTTTTTCCATACTTTGAACAGTCTCTCTCCAAAGTCTAGAAGTTTCAAGTATATTGGCTTTATCAACACAACATAGTTTTTTTGATCTTTTTTGTGCATATTCGAATCCCATTTTTGCAATTCTGATAATCTCATCTCTTGAATATTGACATGTATCAAATGCATAATTATCATCATTTTTCCTTCCTCTTTCACCAAAATAAATTCCACCAGTAAGCTCTCTCACAAAAAGTATATCAGTCCCAGTTATCCTATCTTCTTTAATAGGAGACATACCTAAAAGCGAATCAAACACTATGGTGGGTCTCAAATTTGCATAAAGACCCAGCTTCTTTCTCAGTTTAAGTAACCCTTGTTCAGGTCTTACTTTAGCTTTTGGATCATTATCATATTTAGGGTCTCCAATAGCTCCAAATAAAACTGCATCAGACTCTAGACATAGTTTATGAGTTTCATCAGGATAAGGATCATTATAATGGTCTATTGCAATAGCACCAACTAATCCATGATTCATTTCAACCTCATGATTAAATTTTTTTGCTAGGCAATTAAGAACTTTTATAGACTCGTTTGTAACCTCCGGCCCAATTCCATCTCCTGGAAGTACAGCTATCTTTAATTTCATATTTTTTCCGTGTTTAACATTTTTTCTGTTGCCTTAATTGCAGCTACTGTTTGATCAGTATCTAATCCTCTTGTTTTATATTTCTTTATACCAGTATCCCAAGTAATTGTTGTTTCACAAAATGCATCAGAATGGCTGCCTGGAGGAATTCTAACCGCATAGTCAATTAATTTAGGGAGAAGTCTTTTTTGATTAGAATATATTTTTTTAAGAGCATTCATAAATGCATCAAATTGACCATCTCCTGAACAACTTTCTTGATAAAGCTTATTATTAATTAACAAAGACAATGATGCAGATGGTCTAAGTGTCTTTGCATGTGTTAATACATAGGATTCAATAACTATATTTTTCTTTTTAGTAGGATAATCTAACGCATCACTTATAATGTATGGTAAGTCTTCAATAGTTACCTTTTCTTTTTTATCACCAAGTTCAATAACTTTAGATGTAATAATTCCTAACTCTTCATTGTTTAGTTTAATTCCTAACTCGTCTAAATTTTTCTTAATATTTGCTTTTCCTGATGTTTTTCCAAGTGCGTATTTTCTTTTTCTTCCAAATCGACTTGGATTTAAGTTGTTGTAGTAAAGATTCTTTTTGTTATCCCCATCAGCGTGTACTCCAGCTGTCTGAGTAAAAACGTTTTCTCCAACAATTGGTTTGTTAGAAGATACAGTTTGACCAGAAAAAGTTGAAATTAGTTTACTCGCTTTAAATAAACTCTTTTCATCAACATTGATTTCAATATTTGGTAAAAAATCTTTAATTGCCGCAACAGCACTTGACAAGGGAGTGTTTCCAGCTCTTTCGCCCATTCCGTTTATAGTTAAATGTAATCCATTACATCCAGCCCTTATTGCCTCCATTGAGTTTCCAACACTAAGATCATAGTCATTGTGACCATGAAAATCAATATGAAATTTAGGAAACTTTGATTTAACTTCTTTAATAAATTCATAGGTTTCAGTATGAGTCAAAATTCCAAGTGTGTCAGGTAATAATATTCTCTTTATTTTTTGATTATATAAAAAACCTAAAAATTCAATAACATATTCTTTGCTGTTTTTCATTCCATTACTCCAGTCCTCTAGGTATACATTAGTTTGAATTGAGTTTTTTTCTGCTGTATTTATTATTTTAGAAATATCATCATAGTGATTTTTGGGTGTTTTTTTTAATTGATGTTCTAGATGATTAAGAGATCCTTTTGTAAGTAAATTTTGAACTTTACATCCAGATTCTAATAACCATTCTATTGATTTGCCATTATCAAGAAATGTTAAGACTTCAATTTTATCAATATGATTATTTTCTGTTGCCCAATTAGTTATTTCTTTAACTGAATTAAGCTCACCTTCAGAAACTCTTGCAGATGCAACTTCAATTCTATCAATCTTCAATTCTTCTAAAAGTAGTTTAGCAATTGTTAGTTTTTCTTTTGGGGAATATGAAACTCCAGATGTCTGTTCACCATCTCTTAGAGTTGTGTCCATTATTTCTATATTGCGATTCATTAATAGATGAATTTGTTTGCAAAGCTAGAAATTTCCTTTTTCTTATTTAATAAATAATCAATATCATCATATCCATTAGACATGTTATCCTTTTTATAGACACTGATTTTAAACCTTTCTTTTTTATCTAATTTTTTGATTTTAAATTCTTGATTTTCCAGATTAACTTCAAAGGTACTATTAGGGTCTTCATCTATTTGAGAGAAAATTTCAGCTAAAAAAGGATCAGAAACTTGAATCGGAAGGACTCCAATATTAAGACAATTATTTTTAAATATATCTGCAAAAAAACTTGATACTACTACTCTAAACCCATAATCATATATAGCCCAAACTGCATGCTCTCTTGATGAACCACATCCAAAATTTTTTCCAGCAATTAATATTTTACCATTGTAATTAATATTATTTAAAGGGAATGATTCAACAGGTGAGTCATCAGAATTATATCTCCAGTCTCTAAATAGATTATTCCCAAAACCTTTTCTTTCTGTTGCTTTTAAAAATCTTGCTGGAATTATTTGGTCAGTATCAACATTATCAATATTTAATGGAACCGCAGTACTATTTAGTATTTTAAATTTATCGTAAGCCATATAATTAGATTATTTCTCTTGGGTCTGTAATTTTTCCAGTTATTGCTGTTGCTGCAGCTACCAGTGGGCTAGCTAAAAGTGTTCTAGCTCCTGGACCTTGCCTTCCCTCAAAATTTCTATTAGTAGTACTAACAGCATATTTTCCTTTTGGAATTTTATCATCATTCATTGCTAAACAAGCTGAACAGCCAGGTTCTCTTAGTTTAAATCCTGAATCGGTTAAAATATCAAGTATTCCTTCATCTTTTATACTTTTCAGAACTTTATGTGAGCCTGGAACAAGCCAAGCATCAACATTATCAGATTTTCTTTTCCCTTTAATTATACTAGCAAAAGTTCTAAAATCTTCAATTCTACCATTTGTACAACTACCTAAAAAGACATAATCAATTTTTTTACCAATCATTTGATCTCCTTCTTTAAAATCCATATAATCTAGAGCCTTTAGATATGATGCTTTTGAATCTGATTTTTTTGATGTAGGAATTGATTTCGAAATAGGTATAGCCATTCCAGGATTAGTTCCATATGTAATCATAGGTTCTATCTCTTCTCCTTTAAAATTGTATTCTTTATCAAAAACAGCTCCCTTATCGGTTTTTAATTTAGACCAATAACTTATAGCTTTATCCCATTCTTCTTCTTTTGGCGCGTATTCTTTACCCTTTATATACTTAAATGTTTTTTCATCAGGGGCAATCATTCCACCTCTAGCACCCATTTCAATACTTAGGTTACACACGGTCATTCTTCCTTCCATACTCATTTCTTTAAATACTTTACCTGAGTATTCTACAAAAAAACCAGTAGCTCCAGAGGAAGACAACTTTGAAATTATAAATATTGCAACATCTTTAGGTGTAACATGAGACTTAAGTTCTCCATCAACATTAATTCTCATTTTTTTTGGTTTCTGTTGCATAATAGATTGACATGCTAAAACCATTTCTACTTCAGAAGTTCCAATTCCAAATGCTATCGCGCCAAATGCTCCATGAGTAGATGTATGAGAATCACCACAAACAATTGTTAGTCCAGGCTGAGTAATACCGTTTTCGGGCCCAACAACATGAACTATTCCATTCTTTTTGTGCCCTAATCCCCAAAAATCAATTCCATGCTCGTTACAATTTTTTTCTAATGTTTTAACCTGAATGGCAGATAATTCATCTTTTATTGGTAGATGTTGATTTATTGTAGGGGTGTTATGGTCTGCAGTTGCAAATGTTCTTTCTGGATACATTACTTTAAGCCCCCTATTTTTAAGACCTACAAATGCTACAGGACTTGTAACTTCATGAATGAAATGTCGATCAATAAATAATACATCAGGTCCATCTTCAATCTTTTCAATCACATGGGAGTCCCAGACTTTATCAAAAATTGTCTTAGTCATATTTAATATTTTGCTTTTTAAGCATAACAGGAAAATCGGATTCTGTTACTTCTTTCTTTTTATCTGCGACAATTAAAAATTCACTATAAACATTGTCTAGTTCATTCTTACTCAAATTTACTCCAAATTCTTTCATTCTAAAAGCTAAAGCAGCTCTTCCGCTTCTTGCAGTTAAAACAATGGATGATTTATCAACTCCTACATCTAAAGGGTCTATTATTTCATAAGTCTCCCTTTTCTTAATCACTCCATCTTGATGAATTCCTGAACTATGAGCAAAAGCATTTGAACCAACAATTGCTTTGTTGGGTTGAACAGGCATGCCCATTAAATCAGAAACTTTTTGGCTTGTATCATTAAGAAGTTTTGAGTTAATATTAGTATATAAATCTAGTTCAGAATGCTGTTTTAATACCATAACAACTTCTTCTAGGGATGTGTTTCCTGCTCTTTCACCAATTCCGTTAATAGTACATTCAATTTGTCTTGCACCATTTATTACTCCATAAATTGAATTAGCGGTAGCTAGTCCCAAATCATTATGACAATGGCAGGAAATAGTAACATTTTCAATACCCTTAACATTATCGATTAGAAATTTAATCTTATTTCCGTATTCATCTGGAAGGCAATAACCTGTCGTGTCAGGTATATTTAAAACAGTAGCACCTGATTTAATTACTTCTTCACAAACCCTAGCAAGAAATTCATTATCTGTTCTACCCGCATCTTCAGCATAAAATTCAACATCTTCTACATATTTTTTGGCATGAGAAACTGACTTTTTAGCTAATTCAATTATAGATTCTTTATTCGAATTAAATTTATGTTTGATATGAATCTCAGAGGTTCCTATACCAGTATGAATCCGAGGTTTTATTGCACTTTTAAGTGACTCTGCTGCAACATCAATATCTTTTTCATTTGCTCTACTAAGTGCACAAACTGAAGCGTTCTTAATAATTTTTGAAATTTCCACTACAGATTTAAAATCTCCAGGACTTGATATTGGGAATCCAGCTTCTATAATATCTGCACCAAGAAAATCAATTCTTTCAGCTAAGATTAACTTACTTTTAGTATCAAGCTTACAGCCTGGCACTTGCTCGCCATCTCTCAATGTGGTGTCAAATATTTTAACCTGATTTTTCATCAATTACTAAATTATTGCTTTAATGCTGATACTTAAAAAAAAGTATATTAATTTTACAATACCCGATTTATGTTTTATTATTATAAATATCTGTAAATTAACATATTAATTAAAAATTTAATACAATGACTAATGAGTTAAAAGATAATCTATTTGTTCTAATAAAATCACTTACTAAGTCTGAGAAGAGACAATTTAAACTTTATGTAGGAAGAATGGATTCAAATGAAAATTCAAAGTTTTTAAAATTATTTAATCACCTTGATAAAATGAATTCTTACAAAGAAGATGTTATAATTAAAAAAAAAATTGTTTCTAAGCTTCAGCTTTCAAATTTAAAAGCACATTTATATAAACAAATTTTAATTAGTTTAAGATTAAATCCACAACATAAAAATGTTAAGCTTCACATTAGAAGTCAAATTGATTTTGCTACAATTTTATATCAAAAAGGTTTATATAAACAAAGTTTAAAAATATTAGATAAGGCAAAATCTTTTGCTTTAAAATATGATGAAAATACTTCTGCTTATGAAATAGTTGAGTTCGAAAAACTTATTGAATCCTTATATGTAACAAGGAGTTTAAGTAATAGAACAAATGAGTTAGTTTCTCAAACTAATTATTTAAAGGAGCAAAATGATATAAATAGTAACCTATCAAATATCTCTCTTCAACTTTATGAAAAACTTATCAAGGCTGGATATGCAAAAAGTGATACTGAATCAAAAGAAATTCAAAAGTTTTTTAGTCAAAAAATTAAAAGTTTTAAAGTTGAAGATTTAGGATTTAGAGAGAAGCTTATTTATTATCAAATTTGGGTATGGTATAGTCTTTTGGTTCAAGATTTTCTATCTACTTATAAATATGCTTCAAAGTGGATAGATACTTTTAATAAAAATCCTGAAATGATTAAAATACATCCTGTGTTTTACCTTAAGGGTTATAACTTTTTGTTAGAGGCATTAGCGTTAATTAGATATCCTTCAAAATTTAAAAATCGTTTAAATGATTTAATAAATTCAGTTGAAAGTACCTCATTCCCAACAAATCAAAATTTAACTGCTTTAATTTTTATTTATAAGTATAATAATTTATTCAATCTTCATGTTTTGGAAGGTAATTTTAAAGCTTCTATAAAAATTGTACCTGAAGTTTTAGATGGAATTGAGATTAATAAGAATTTTATTGATCATCATCATATAATGCTATTATACTATAAAATTGCGTGTATGTACTTCACAGTAGATGACTATGATAATTGCATAAAATATGTAAGTAAGATTATTAAAAATAAAAATATTAAAATGAGAGAGGATCTTCAGTGTTTTACTAGAGTTCTGAATCTTATTGCACACTGGGAGGCAGGAATTGATTTTAATCTTGATAAAATAATTAAGGATACATATAATTATCTTGATAAAATGAATGATTTACATGAAGTACAAAAAATAATTTTGAAATATCTAAATGGTTTAGAAAATATATATCCAGGAGAAATAAAAGCATTTTTAAGAAAGGGATATAATGAGCTCAAAGAATATGAAAATGATCCATATGAAAAAAGAGCTTTTCTGTATTTAGACATCATATCTTGGCTTGAAAGTAAAATAAGTAATAAACCTGTTCAAGTTATTATTAAGGAAAAAGCTCTTATTATTAACAGGAAGGAGAGATAGTCCATAATCCTGTAGCTGGTGGCTCAGCTTTAATATTGATTTTTTCCTTTGTAACAGGATGAATAAAATCTATTTCTCTCGAATGTAAGTAGATTCCCCCATCTTTATTTGATCTTTTAGATCCATATTTTAAATCACCTAAAATTGGATATCCTATTTCAGAGAAATTACATCTAATTTGATGATGTCTTCCAGTTATAAGGTCTACTGCAATTTTACAATATTTATCAAGAATTTGAATTTTTTTAAAGGTTAATGATCCAAATTTTGAATTATTCTTTTCATGATTAGAAAAAAAGGATTTATTCTTTTTACTATTCTTTGTAAACCAGCCCTCAAGCTTACCATCTTTGAATTCAAATGTATTAGATATTATTAGCCAATAAATTTTTTTAATTTCTCTATTTTTTAATTTTTCATTCATTCTTGAAAGAGCCTTGCTTGTTTTTGCAAAAATTACAATTCCTGATGTGGGTCTATCAATTCTATTTACCAGACCTAAAAATACATTGCCTTTTTTATCATATTTATTCTTTATATAATTTCTTATAACTTCAAGTAATGGTATATCACCAGTCTTATCACCTTGAACAAGGACACTACAGGGCTTATTTGCTATAATCAAATGATTATCTTCAAATAGTATATCTGAATCTTGAAGTACCAATTTAATATTGCTCTTCCTTATTTGGAAAATTACCGCTTTTTATATCAGAAGAATATTTTTTGACCGCATCACTTACAAGTGAATCTAAATCTAGGTATCTTCTTAAAAACCTAGGACTAAAATCTTTATTCATCCCCAGCATATCATGAGATACTAGTACCTGACCATCAACATCAGAGCCTGCGCCAATTCCAATTATAGGTAGTTTTAAATTTGATGCAACTTTTTTAGCTAAGGCATTTGGTATTTTTTCAAGAACAATAGAAAAACAGCCAATATTCTCTAACATTTTAGAATCAGATATTAATGTCTCAGCTTCATCATCATCTTTAGCTCTTACAGTATAGGTCCCAAACTTGTATATAGACTGAGGGGTTAACCCTAAATGGCCCATAACAGGTATTCCAGCTTGAATTATTCTTTCAATCGACTCTTTAGCTAAATGACCGCCTTCAAGTTTTACAGCATGTGCACCTGACTCTTTCATTATTCTAATAGCAGACTTTAATGCTTCTTTAGAATCCGATTGATATGTACCAAATGGAAGATCTACGACTACTAAAGCTCTTTTTACAGCTCTTATAACTGAGCTAGCGTGATAAATCATTTGATCTAAAGTAATTGGTAATGTTGTTTCATGTCCTGCCATCACATTTGAAGCAGAATCTCCAACTAAAATTATATCTATCCCAGCTCCATCTATTATTTTAGCAAAACTATAATCATAAGCAGTAAGCATTGAGATTTTTTCACCCTTATTCTTCATCTGCTCAAGGATCTTGATAGTTACTCTGCTTGGATTTGAATTGTTATTCATTATTACTTTTCAACAAAAATAGTCTAAATAAATTTATCAATATTATGACATAATGTCATTTAAATTAAATTGGCATAATGGTTGTCATTATTTAATAAAAATAAATTATGAGCAAAATTATTGGAATAGATTTAGGTACAACCAACTCATGTGTATCTGTTATGGAAGGAAGTGAGCCAGTTGTAATTCCTAACGCTGAAGGCAAAAGAACTACACCATCTGTTATAGCATTTGTTGAGGATGGCGAGATTAAAGTTGGAGATCCTGCAAAAAGACAGGCTGTAACTAATCCTGAAAAAACAATTGCATCCATTAAAAGATTTATGGGTAATAAGTTTAGTGAATCATCTAGTGATGTTAAAACTGTTGCATATAAAGTCGTCAAGGGTGACAATGATACACCTAGAGTAGATATTGATGGAAGGTTATATACACCTCAAGAGTTATCTGCTATGGTACTTCAAAAAATGAAAAAAACTGCCGAGGATTATTTAGGCCAAACTGTAACTGAGGCTGTAGTTACTGTTCCTGCATATTTTAATGATTCGCAAAGACAAGCTACTAAAGAAGCAGGTGAAATTTCAGGATTGAAAGTTCAAAGGATAATTAATGAACCTACTGCTGCTGCTTTAGCTTACGGTATGGATAAAGGTGGTAAAGATAAAAAGATAGCAGTTTATGATCTTGGTGGTGGTACATTCGATATATCAATTTTAGAATTAGGTGATGGGGTTTTCGAAGTTTTATCAACTAATGGAGATACTCATTTAGGTGGAGATGATTTTGATCAAGTAATTATAGATTTTTTAGCAGAAGAATTTAAAAACAGTGAACAAATTGATTTAAGAAAAGACCCTATGGCTCTTCAGAGACTAAAAGAAGCAGCTGAAAAAGCTAAAATTGAACTTTCTTCATCAGCACAAACTGAAATTAATTTACCATATGTAACAGCAACATCTTCAGGACCAAAACATCTTGTAACTACATTAACAAGAGCAAAGTTTGAAAAACTATCTGATACCTTAGTAAAGAGATCTATGGAGCCTGTTAAAAAAGCATTGAAAGATGCAAGTTTAACCAAAAATGACATAGATGAGGTAATTTTAGTTGGAGGATCAACTAGAATACCTATAATTCAAAAAGAGGTTGAAGCATTATTTGGAAAAAAACCTTCTAAAGGAGTTAACCCTGATGAAGTTGTTGCGGTTGGAGCAGCTATTCAAGGTGGGGTTCTTTCTGGGGATGTAGAGGATGTACTTCTTCTAGATGTGACGCCTTTATCACTTGGTATAGAAACAATGGGTAATGTTATGACTAAGCTTATAGAGTCAAACACAACAATTCCTACAAAAAAATCTCAAGTCTTTTCTACTGCGGCTGATAATCAACCTTCTGTAGAAATTCATGTTTTACAGGGAGAGAGACCAATGGCAAAAGATAATAAAACGATTGGAAGGTTCCATTTAGATGGTATTCCTCCAGCTCAAAGAGGTACCCCTCAAATTGAGGTTACATTTGATATTGATGCTAACGGTATAATTAATGTAAGTGCATTAGATAAGGCTACAAATAAATCTCAAGATATAAGAATTGAGGCTTCTTCTGGTTTAACTGAGGAAGAAATTGAAAAAATGAAAAAAGAAGCTGAAGCTAATGCTGATGCTGACCAAAAAGCAAAAGAAGAAGTTGATAAATTAAATAGTGCTGATCAGATGATATTCCAAACTGAAAAACAACTTAAAGATTTTGGAGATAAATTATCTGATGATAAAAAGAAACCTATTGAATCAGCATTAGAAGATTTAAAAAAAGCACATGAATCTAAAGATCTAGAAAAGATTGATGAGACTTTAAATACTATAAATGAAGCATGGAAAAATGCATCAGAAGAAATGTATAAAGCTCAGGCTGAGGGTGAGGCTAAACCAGAAGATACTGGAGAAGCTCCTTCAGGTAAAGATACTAAAGGTGATGATGTTCAAGATGTTGATTTTGAAGAGGTAAAAGAAGAATAGTTTCTATGGATAAAGAACATATTCTAGATCAAGTTAATTCTCGCTGTAAAGGAACTTTAGTATCTACTCTAAATATTGTCTTTACTGATATAAACCTTAAAGAACATTCACTAAATGCTTGCATGGAAGTTACTCCTAATCTTCATCAACCAGATGGTGTCCTTCATGGAGGTGCCACTGCTGCTCTTGCTGAAACTGTTGGGAGTTCTGCCTCAGCTATTTTTTGTAAAAAAGAAAATCAATTGCTTCGAGGTATTGAGCTGTCCATTAATCATGTTAGGGGTATAAGTGAAGGTTTTGTTTATGCAAAAGCAGAGCCAATTCATATGGGACGCACTATGCAATTATGGAAAATATCTATTAAAGATGAAAATCAAAAAGATATTTCCTTTGCTAAATTGACTACATTAACTATTAGTAAATAAAACACTAAAAAATTTTTATTTAAGGATGTCAGAATGTAAATTTGATACTCTAAAATTATTATATGAAAAGTGTTATTATTTGTGATATGGAGGGTTTAATTACAAACCTAAATGACCGTGCTGCTGATATGTTCGGTTATAACCCTAAAGACCTTGTTGGAATTAAAAGAGTCTCAATCTTTTCTCCGGGTGAAATTGTTTTACAAAATGTATTAGGATGGTTAAAAGATGCTAATGAAACAGGTGAACATGTTACCAAGACAAATTTTGTAAGAAAAGATGGTTCTATATTTAATGCTAAAATTAAAATAACACCAAATTTTGCTGATGGAAAAGATAATCCACAAACAGGTTATTGTGGTATAACTGAAGAAATAAATGAAGATGTAAATATTGAAATAAGTTTAGCAACAAAGATTATTAAGGGTGTTGCAATTACAAGAGTTGGTTTTGCATCTGCTTCATTATTTCCTGTTTTCGCTATTGGATGTTATTATGCAGGAATTGGAGATAGCTTGTTTAGTCCTATATCTTTGGCGTTAACTACTTTTGGTATACTTTTTATTCATTTATTTTCAAACTTATATAATGATTATTTTGATGTTACTCATGGAACAGATGAGGCAAACACTGAGTATTTTAATGCTGGCATGAATTCTTCTATGCTTAAAGGAGCTCAACTTTCAGGTGGAAGTAGAGCTGTTGAGTTAGGTTTAATTACTCTTAAGGGGACAAAAACTCTAGCTAATATTATGTTTATGTTTGGTCTTTTAACTGCTGCAGGAATTCTATATATAAGTTATTTAAATACAGGATCAACTAGTAATTCATATCATTCTGCAATTATAGCATTAATTGGAGTTTTAATAGGGTATTTCTATACTGCTAAACCTATAAAACTTTCATCTCGTTATGGGCTTGGGGAAATTGCAATTTTTCTTTCATTTGGTCCTCTTCTTACACTTGGATCAGGATTTGCAATCTCAATGGAAACTATTCAACTTTTTTCAAATGAATTTTATAATTTAATGATTTTAGGAGTTCCTATTGGACTTCTTACCACCAATATTCTTTTTATTAATCAATTCCCTGATTATACTTCGGATAAAAAAGTTGGAAAAAATCATCTAGTTGTTCTATTTGGAAAAAAGGCATCAAGATGGATTTATGCTATTAATTTAGCTTTAGCAACTGGATCTTTGTATTATATGGCTGTTGAAAACATAGTAAATGAGACACAAGATTCACTATTTTTGTATGTATTGATACCTATAACTATTATATATTCATTTTATCTTATTTCCGGATTATTTAAATATTACAACAATAGAAAACTTATAAAATATAATATTCATACTATTTATTTTCATATGTTATTTTCATTTATTTATATGATAATTTTAGCTAACTTCCAATAATGTTTCTATTTGATCAATCATATAGATTAAAGAATTTTTGGTATTATATACTAGGTTCATTTATTCTGATTCTTTTCAGTTTTATTGGTCAACTTCCGATGATCCCATTCTTGCCTACAGAATTGCCAAGCCCGGATGCTAACCCTATGGATCTTTTTAAATCCATTCCTTCTAATCTTAGATTTTTCCTTATACTGCTTAGTTTTGTAGCTGTTGTTCCAGGGATATGGTTGGTTGTAAAAAAACTTCATGATCTTCCTATAATGTCAATTTTATCAGGTAGAAAAAAAATTGATCTTGAGAGAGTTATGTTTTCATTTATGTTATGGGGATCTATAGTTTCAGCTTTTGTTTTTCTAGAATATTCTCTTAACCCTGAAAGCTATGAAATTAACTTTAAGCTTAAAGAATTTTTAATTTTAGCCGTTATAGCAATATTATTTATCCCGATTCAAACAAGTGTCGAAGAAATTGTCTTTAGAGGGTATTTAATGCAAGGTTTTGGTCATTGGTTAAATAGCAGATTTATGGCTTTATTTCTCACCTCAGTTGTATTTGGATCTATGCATTTAGCTAA
This sequence comes from Cryomorphaceae bacterium, assembly GCA_018646865.1. Lineage (GTDB taxonomy): Bacteria > Bacteroidota > Bacteroidia > Flavobacteriales > Flavobacteriaceae > Marisimplicoccus. The sequence goes on from JABGTW010000053.1 coordinate 54,471, forward strand.
TCCTGAATTAACAGCATTAGGGTATGAATTTATTTTCCTTTATATCACAGTAGGGTTCGTGCTCGGTATTATGACTTTAATGGATGATGGTCTTGAACTAGCAATTGGCTTTCATGCTGCAAATAATCTTATAGCATCTCTTCTTTTAACTGCAGACTGGACAGTATTTCAGACTGAGTCTATTTTAATTGATATATCTGAGCCTAGTCTTGGTATAACAGATTGGTTAGCTCCTTTTATCATATACCCTATACTTTTAGCAATCTTTGCTAGAAAATATTCTTGGACTAATTGGAAAGAGAAACTGTTTTCAAAAGTCAGATAATATTAACTCCATTTTTATATCACTTCTCTTGTAAGGAGTGCTTTCTTCTGATTTTATTTCTTTAAATCCAAATTTATTGTACAAATGGATTGAGTTTTTAAGAACCTTATTAGAGTATAATATTACTGAATTATAATTTTTCTTTTTTGCAAAGTCTATTGTAAAATTGATTAGTTGATGACCAATACCATTACCTCTTAGATCTTTCTTTACTGCCATTTTATTTAATTCATAAACTCCTTTCTCCCTTGGAATTAAAGCCATTGTTCCAACGACATCTGAGTTATAAACTGCAAAAAATATATAGCCTCCTTTATTGATTATCTCTTGTTTACAATTTTTGAGTACTATCTCATCATATTCTTCTACGTAGAAATATTCGTTTAGCCAATCATAATTGAGTTCATAGAAGTAATTTGAATACTGATCTTGGAATGGAACTATACTAACCTTCATTATTTGTCATTCTGTCTGGATTGACATATTGATCAAATTCATTTTCTGTTAAATATGCAAGCTTAACAGCCGCCTCTTTAAGAGTGCTTTCCTCTTTATATGCTTTATTGGCTATCTCAGCAGCTTTGTAGTATCCTATTTTTGAATTTAATGCAGTTACCAGCATTAGAGAATCATTTAAGAATTTGTGAATTTTCTTATTATTTGGTTTTATACCGTCAATGCAGTTTTCAGTAAAACTAAGTGAAGCATCACCCAATATTTTTGCAGATTCAATAATGTTAAAAGCAAAAAGTGGTTTAAAAACATTAAGTTCAAAATGACCATTGGCTCCAGCAAAACTAACAGCTACATCATTTCCAATAATTTGAGCACAAACCATTGAAATTGCTTCACATTGAGTTGGGTTTACCTTTCCAGGCATAATAGAACTTCCAGGTTCATTTGCCGGAAGTATTAATTCACCAATTCCTGATCTAGGTCCAGACCCCATTAATCTTATATCATTAGATATTTTATAAACTGAAGCAGCAACTGTCTTTAAAGCACCATGCATTTCGACTATACAATCATGAGATGCAATACCTTCAAACTTATTTATAGATTCTTTAAAAGATAGACCTGAGTTTTTAGAAATATATTCAACAACTTTTCTTGAGTATCCTTTTGGTGTATTTAATCCAGTACCAACAGCAGTTCCACCAATTGGGAGTTCGCTTAAATGATCTATAGCATTCTCAATTGTATTAATTCCGTGATCTACTTGTGAAACATATCCAGAAAATTCTTGACCAAGAGTTATTGGAGTCGCATCCATTAAATGAGTTCTTCCAATTTTTACAATCTTATTAAATTCTTTAGATTTTTTAGCTAAGCTATTTTTTAATTTTCTAAGATTTACAAGAGTGTTCTCAGAAATCAATTTCATTCCAGCAATATTTATAGCTGTTGGGAAAGTATCATTTGAAGATTGGGAAAGATTAACATCATCATTAGGTGATAATGTTTTTTCAGATTCCCCTAATTTTTTACCCTCTAATAAATGAGCTCTATTAGAAATCACCTCATTTATATTCATGTTTGTTTGAGTGCCTGATCCAGTTTGCCAAATAACTAGTGGAAACTGATCATCATGCTTGTTGTCAAGTATTTCATCACAAACTTTTTGAATTAGATTAGACTTTTCTTTTGATAATACACCAAGATTTTCATTTGCTTGCGCCGCAGATTTTTTGAGTATCGCATAAGCATGAATAATTTCAATAGGCATTGAAGCAGAATCACCTATCTTAAAATTCTTTCTTGATCTTTCTGTTTGAGCACCCCATAGGTAGTCTTTAGGAACTTTAACTTCGCCTAATGTATCTTTTTCAATTCTATAGTCCATGGTCTTTGTAATTTACTTAAAAAATTTTACTTTTGTTAAGCAATTACAAATATATGGAGTTTCAACAATACCTCGGATTTTTAGCTTTTTTAGCAATCTTCACTATGGGCTTTTGGCTTATGATTTTCTTAGCCCTTGTTGCCCCATATTGGGCTTCATCCTATGTGTTTCAAAAAATCAGGAATTTTATAACTAAGAAATTGAAATCTTAATTAAAGATTGGTCCTTCGCCATCTCCGCCTTCACTAAAATCTTGTTGATTATTTCGAGCTCTTTGCTTTCTTTTAGATTTATTTTCATTTATTCTATATGAGAAAGTTAATATCAAAGATGGTTCTCTCCATTGACCCTCAGATTCAGATCTAAATGATTCTCTTGTAGTTGTTGACCTCCACTTACCTGTGTGAAATAAATCAGAGTATCTAAGTGAGATATTTCCTTTTTTATCTAGAATACTTTTTTGTATAGCAGCAGTAGTGTATCCAAATGCCTTTCTTTTAGAAAACGCATTTTCACTAGGACCTCTTAAGAATCCGAAAAATTGAAGACTATAGTCTTTTGGAAGCCTAATAAATCCATTAAATCTTGCACTCCAGCTTGTGTCGTCTGAATCAAAATTTTGATTTTCGAAGTCACCTCTAATTTTAGTAGAGTTTAATGTAAAACTTCCATTAATTCTAACTGATTTAGATGGAGTGTAGGTTATACTTAGTTCAGATCCAAACCTTTTGTTAGTTGATAAATTAATTGGATAATACTCAAGTACTGGAACTTGTAGTACAGGGTTGTTAGTGCCTGATTCTACAATTAAATTAACTAAGTCTCCAGTTTCCTGTTGGATTCTTTCAACATTACCGTCAGATTGTCTGAAAAATAAAGCAGTATTAATGGTAACTTTTTTAAATCTTTTTAAGTAATCAACTTCATAAGCAGAGGTGAATGTTGGATCTAAAAAAGGATTACCTCTTCTGTAAGATGTTATTGAATTTCTTCTTGGAAAAGGATTTATATCCCAACCTCTTGGTCGCCTTACTCTTTTACTGTATCCTAATGTTAAAGATTCTAAATCTGAAAATTCATATGCAAGATTAACAGTTGGAAATAAATCTGAATATTTTTTTACTTCAAATTGATTTGTAGTTCTCTGATCTATTTCTTGTTTAGAATCCTCATACCTTAAACCAAGGAGAACAGATAGTGATTTAAATTTCTTTCCAAATTGTGTATATAAGGAGTTTATATTTTCAGTGTAATTAAATATATTAGATAACCCAGGATCTGATTGATAAGATCCACCGTCAAGGAATGAAACATCAAAATCAGTTTCTCTATCTAAGAATCTACCTCTGTATCCAAATTCTAGTTCAGTATTTTCATCAATTGGATAAACATAATCTACTTGAGCTAGTAACCTATTTTGAAAATCAATATTAGTAGTTCTTTCAAAAGATGATTCTGATACAAAAGGGATAGTAGAGTAATCTTCGATTTTGTCAACTGAGTTTTCATCATTCTCTTCATATGATATCTTAGCGCTTAAGGTGTGACCATCTTTGTCAAAATCTTTATAAAAATCTAATGAATATTCAAAAGATTCTTCTAATTCTTCATCATTAGCTATTCTCTCATTTGAAGATACAATATTGATGTTGGTTATATCGTTAACTATATTTTTTGAATAACCTAAGTCATCCCCTTTTCTGTAAAACCCACTTAAAGATAGTGAAGTATCATCATCAAAGTAATATTCAACTCCTAAATTTAGGAAGGTATTTTTTCTATTACTACTATTAGTTGTATTGTTATCAATTTTCAAATTACTATTGAAATATTCAGTATTTCCGAGATAGCTTCCGTTATTTTCAGAATCTTTAATTGAAGTGGTACTAAAAATATTTATTTTGTTGTTTCTTAAGTTAAATGTTCCTGAACCACCAGTATTTTTAGGTTCACCAATATTTAAATTTACATTACCATTAAAACCTAAAAGGTCCTGCTTTTTGAGTATAATATTAAGAATACCTGCGGTTCCTTCTGCAGAATATCTAGCAGACGGTGATGTAACTACTTCAACTTTTTCTATTGATTCAGAAGGGATTGACCTCAACCCTTGAGGTCCAGATAAACCAACTAAACCAGAAGGTTTACCATTAATTAATATTTTAACGTTGTTATTTCCTCTTAACGATATATTACCATCAAAATCTACATCAATTGAAGGGATATTAGCTAAAACATCTGAGACGTTTCCACCTCTTACTGTTATATCTTGACCTACATTGTATATTTTCTTATCTAATCTAACTTCAACTTGAGTTCTTTCTGCTCTAACTTCAACTTCATCAAGCATTGACACATCTATATTTAAAGCTATACTTCCAATATCTGTATTTCCTTTAACTAAAAAATTCTCATCTAAATATGGTTCAAATGATATATAGTCTATTTTTAGGTTGTACATTCCAGGTTTAGCTTCAAGAGTAAATTTACCATCCTCTCCGGTGATTCCACCTAAAATAGTCTCTGAGTCTCTTTTGCTAGTTAATGTGACTGTAGCGTACTCAAGAGGAACATTAGTTTCAGAATCGGTAACGGATCCAGATACAGTAAATTCTAGATTTGCATATTGCTGATAATTACCAGTAGGTTGTTGTGCAAACGAGTAGGTCGTAAATATTAATGTAAGAAATAAGTAGGTTTTGTTCATGTTAGTTTGTTTGGTTGAGCAAATATATTTTTAAATAATTGAAAGAAAACACAAGGATTTGTTAAAAAAAACTAATCATTTTTTTTAGATTTTCTTCTTCTTTTTTTAATCAGTGTTTTTTGTACTTCTGTTAATGATTCATAAAATTTTTTCCTTATTGTATCAATCCTCTGTTCAAACTTTTTGACCATTTCTTTTTGATTCTTATCCAATGAAATAATAATCTTTTCATGTCTTTGTCTTTTACTCATTGAGTTATCATTGACAATCTCTTCTTGAGAATCAGAAAGTGATGTTTTTAGAGCTTCGTGATGTCTCTTCCAAAGTTTCATTTCTTTAGAAAGTAAATCTTTTTGAAATGTTGAAAAAGTTTGAGCTAGCTCTTTAGAATATCCTCTTTTGTAGGCCCTTTTTTCTTGCCCATAATTCAAATTAATCGCAAAGAGGGTTATAAATAGTATAATTAATATTTTGTTTGTCTTATTCATTTTTAATTAGATATTAAAATATCGAAAAAGTTTATTTAGGAATTTTGAATTCATTTATTACTACTATATCCGTTAAAAAGTCAACAATGTATTCATCTGTTATTTCTTTATCTGAAAGAATAGTTGAGATGATGGGTGAATTAGTGTTGAAATCATTCATCTGATTATTTAAATTTGAAAAATTTAAATAAAGTAAAGAGGTGATGAAAATAGCAGCGACTAATAGGTGAAAGTATGAATTAGTCTGCTGTTTAATTATTTTATTTTCATTATTAATTGTAGTCGCTAAAATTTGATTTTTTGACTTTTGAAAATAGTTTTCTGGTGTTTTAAAACCTAGTTTTTTATAATGCTGACTCATTTATTTC
>JABGTW010000010.1 GCA_018646865.1 Cryomorphaceae bacterium
AGATAATAATTTATTTAATCTTAAACTAAGTCCTAGATAAACATTGTTAAAAGTTTCAACTTTTAGACCAGCTACTATCTCAATCCAATTTCCTGAAAGATCTGAATACTCAATTGTTTGGTATTCACTGTCAACTAAGTTCGAAAAATAGGAATCTTGATTTCTAACTGTATAGTCTATAATTTTATTAGAAAAATCTGAAGTTGCATATCGTAATCCTAGGTAAATTGAATTATCCATTCCAACCCAATTTTTGAACATATTATAATTAAACCCAATTCTAAGAAAACGTCCAGAAGAATTAAAATTTATATTTTCATCTTCAATTCTTCTATCAATCAATCCATATTCCCCTGCTAAATATAAATTTTCAGTCACCTGTAAATCACCAATAAATTCATAATTTAAATTATCTCCTTCAGAAGATGATTTGATTGGTTTAAATAAATCGATACCTAATCTTAACTTATTTATAGTCAAGAGTTTATCTTTTTTAACTAAACTATCACTTGAGTTTAATTCTGTTTGAGATACTAGCATATTAGTTGATAACCAAATGCTAATAATGAATAAATATATTTGTTTTTTCTTCATTAAAAATTGAATCTTTTTCAACTGTAATTTCTCTTATCCATCCAGTTGATTTTATGATTTCTGTTTGATTATTAATTAAAAAGTTTGATATATATCCACATGATCTGTTAAGATACTGATGTATAGATTGATGATAAATTGTCAAAGTATCTAGGGTTTCTTTATTATTAAATAAAAACTGAGTTTTATTTGAGTTTACCTTAAGAGGAAGTTTTATTGACCCTCCAGAAAACTCTTCATGAATTATTGAATCGCTTTCAATAGATTTAACATTAATCAATGTAATGCCAGTTGGATTTTTAGTTTCATTATCTAAAAAACCAATTGTTATTCGATTAGTGTTCTCTGATCCTTCAATACATATATCATCCTTTTCGCAGCTTATTATAAATAATGATATTAATAGAAAATGATGACCTCTTATCATGAGTTTAAATATCTTCAAAATTACTATATTTATAATAAAACTAAACACTTATATTTTGCAAACAAAAACCACTAAAGATTTAGCCCAATTTCACCTTGATTTAGAGAAAAAGTTTGGTGCACATGACTACCATCCGCTCCCTGTTGTATTAGAAAAAGGAGAAGGAGTTTTTATGTGGGATGTTAATGGAAAAAAATATTATGATTTCTTATCTGCTTATTCTGCGGTTAATCAAGGTCACTGTCATCCAAAGCTTGTGAATTTAATTAAGAATCAAGCAGAGACACTTACATTAACGTCTCGTGCATTTCACAATAATAAACTTGGAGAATATATGGAGTATGCTACAAATTTATTTGGTTTTGATCAACTTCTTCCAATGAATACTGGTGCAGAAGGTGTTGAGACTTCAATTAAACTTTCAAGAAAATGGGGATATTTAAAGAAAAATGTAGAAGAAAATAAAGCAAAAATTGTTGTGTGTAATAATAATTTTCACGGTAGAACAACAACAGTTATTTCTTTCTCTACAGATCCAGGTTCAAAGGATTTCTTTGGTCCTCACACTCCTGGTTTTATTCATATTCCTCATGGAGATGTAGATTCTTTAGAAGAAGAATTCAAAAAGGATAAAAATATTGTTTCATTTTTAGTTGAACCTATTCAAGGAGAAGCAGGCGTCAATGTCCCTGATTCAAATTATTTAAAAGATGTTAGAGCTTTGTGTACTAAATACAATGTCTTAATGATTGCTGATGAAATTCAGACAGGACTTGGAAGGACTGGCTCTTTACTAGCTTCTTGTGGTAATTGTGATTGTAGTAACTCATGTGAGCAAAAATCATCATATGTAAGACCGGACATTCTAATTCTTGCAAAAGCACTAAGTGGTGGAACTTATCCTATTTCAGCTGTTTTATGTGATTCTGAAATAATGGAAGTCATCCAGCCAGGACAACATGGAAGTACTTTTGGTGGAAATCCCTTTGCTGCAAGTATTGCAAAAAAGGCTTTAGAAATAATTATTGAGGAAAATTTATCTCAGAATGCAAGAAAGCTTGGAGAGATATTTAGAGCAGAGATTAATAAATTTATAGAGACTAGTAACATTGTTAATTTAGTCAGAGGTAAGGGCCTTTTAAACGCAATAGTTATAAACGATTCACCAGATAGTAAAACTGCATGGAATATATGCTTACGCTTAAGAGACAATGGTTTATTAGCAAAGCCAACACAGGGTAATGTGATAAGATTTGCTCCACCTCTTGTAATGACAGAAGATCAGCTCTACGACTGTATAAGAATTATCACTTCTACGATTAATGAATTTGAAACAAAGTAAATGAAAGTATATTTTGATAATGCTGCAACTACTAAAGTCAGAGATGAAGTTATTGATGAAATTTCTTCAGTTTTAAAGAATTGTTTTGGAAACCCTTCTTCTACTCACTCTTTTGGAAGATCTGCGAAGTCTTACATAGAAACTTCAAGAAAATCTATTGCAAAAATTTTAAACTGTGAGCCTGGAGAAATTATATTTAACTCTGGAGGTACTGAGTCTGATAATTCAATTTTAAAGTGTGCTGTCAAAGACTTAGGGGTAAAACATATTATCTCCTCAAAGATTGAACATCATGCAATTACACATACTTTAGAAGAGCTTGAGACTCAAGATGTCTCAATTCATTATGTTAAACTAAAAAGTAATGGTCAAGTTGATTTTAAAAATTTAGAAGAGCTGTTGACTTCGATTAAAGAACCGAAGTTAGTCACCCTAATGTACATAAATAATGAGATTGGAAATATTTTAGATATAAAGAGTGTTTCTGAATTATGTCAAAAGTATAATTCATTTTTTCATTCAGATGCAGTTCAAGCTGTTGGGCATTATCAGATTGACTTAAAATCCTTAAAAATTGATTTTCTCTCATCGGCAGGGCATAAATTTCATGGTCCAAAAGGTGTTGGATTCACATACATTAATAAATCAACTAAAATTAAATCTTTCATTTGTGGAGGTCCTCAAGAAAGAGGTTTAAGAGCTGGTACAGAGTCTGTTCATAATATAGTTGGAATGACTAAAGCACTCGAGATTGCTAATAAAAACATGGATAAAGAAACTAATTATGTTAGCACAATAAAAAAGTATATGATTGAAAATTTGATTGGTTTATTCCCAAATATTCATTTTAACGGAGAATCTGGAGATATGACTAATAGCACCTACACTGTTTTAAATGTATGTTTTCCTATTTCTAATGATAAAGCAGCTATGCTTGACTTTCAACTAGATCTTAAAGGAATTGCTTGTTCTAAAGGGAGTGCATGTCAATCAGGAAGTTCTGAAGGTTCTCACGTATTAAGCGAAATACAGGATGATTCTCATAAAATTTTTCCATCCGTAAGATTTTCTTTTTCACATAATAATAAAAAAGAAGAAGTTGACTATTTAATTGAAACCCTTAAAGAATTTATTAGTTCTTAATTAATAATATATTTTAGATTTATAAACCCCTTTATTTCCAACACCATCTTCATATTTAATTATTAATTCATTTTCACCATTTTCAATTACTCCATCTGATAAATTATGAAATATTAAGTTGGATTTTGGCTCATATTCAAACAATGCCCAATTTCCATTAAAATAACTAGAATAACTTTTAATTCCTGAAAGTTCATCTTTAAGCCTTAACCTTAAGCTTCTTTTTCCTTTAATATTTGAATTGCTTTTAAAATTAATTGGTATGATTTCGGGTTTTAAAGTGTCTCTTGAAATGATATACTTTCCTAATGAAGAAGTATTAGTATATATAAATGAATCATTTTTCTTTGAGCTTAAATAACTTATCCTCTCATTAATTATTTTACCTATAAATGACTGTCTTAATCGCATGGTATCAGTTATCTTATGAGGTAATTTTACTCTTACAGAAGATCTAAATGGATCTTTTTCTTTACCTAAATCAAGTGTATCGGAATTGTAAGAAATATTTAATAATAAATCATCATAGAAAGTGTTTTTGTCAATTTCAATTATTGATGAATTTTTGTTTAGAGTATAATCTTGAT
>JABGTW010000038.1 GCA_018646865.1 Cryomorphaceae bacterium
CTAGAGAAACTTCCAGCATAGAATGGTAAATTTCTGGTGCTAACTCTGTCTTGAGAGGTTCCTGTTGGGTCAATAGTTACAAGTATCCCAATATCTAATAATTTTTTTGCTAGTTTAAAAGTTTCTCTTGGATCTGTATCAGTTGATTGAGGTAATCTATATGGTTGAGTTACAACTACAGGAATGTTATTTTCTTTAATAAAATTAGCTTGATTTAATGACCCTTTTCCTCCAACAATAACAATTTTATTAATTCCGTATTTTTTTAGGAAAGTAATTCCATCTACTATTTCTTTTTCATCATCAGCATTTAGATAAATTGTTGTTGATCCTTCAAAAACTCCTTTCATAGATCTGGCTTTTAGATTCATTGAATTTGTCAGATTAGAATTAGCTCTAGACCTATCAAAAAAATCTTTTAAGTTTTGAATCTGTTTAGGATACTCTGAGTTGACTTTCAATCCTCTATCTTCTCCTAGCCACCATCTTCCAAATGTATATGGGCTAGGCCAATTAACATGAATACCTTGATCATATTCTATTACTGCATCCTCCCAATTCCATGCATCTAATTGAACAATAGATGAACTCCCAGAAATTACTCCACCATTTGGAGCTATTTGAGCAAGAAGAACTCCATTCGGTCTCATGCTTTCAACGGCTTTTGATTCAGCATTATAAGCAATAATTGATCTTATATTTGGAAGGTATGTCCCTGATTCATCATCATCAACAGAAGCTTTGACAGCTTCAACTTCAACTAATCCAATATTAGAATTCATTGCAATTATCCCTGGATATATATGATGATCTTTAGCGTTGATAATTGTATCATATTTTTTATTGTTTGAATCGCTAAACATATTGAGTGTTTTATTAATCCAAATACCGTCAGTAGAAGCAACTAAATCAATTTTTCCATTGGTGAATCCAATCACACTGTTTTCTAATACTTCTCCATTTCCAACATGAGTTGTAGCACCAAATATTAAAATAGATTTTTCTTGAGCAGGTGCAGGAGTTTGCTGAGAAAAAATAAGGTTTATAAATAAGATATTTAGTAAAATAATTTTTTTCATAATATTAAAATTCAGTAGTTTCACAATTAACCTCTGTTTGAGCTCTAGGGTTAGGATAATTTAAGCTCCCTCCTTGAGTATCATCTTCAAACATTAATTTTATTAAATCAGTTTTCTCTTTTTGAATTTCTTCAATTTTATTTTTGTGCTCTTCTTGATCAAAGTACAAACCACCTTCAATATACGTTTGCTCAACTTTTGTATATAGAGACATTGGGTGTCCACTCCAAATTACAATGTCAGCATCTTTACCAACCTTTAAGCTTCCTACTTTATCATCTAAATGTAATAGTTTCGCAGGGTTTAGGGTTACAAATTTCCATGCTTCCTCTTCTGATATACCTCCATATTTTACAGCTTTAGCAGCTTCGAGATTTAGTCTTCTAGAAAGTTCTGAACTATCAGAATTTAATGCAACAGTTACTCCAGCATTATGCATAATAGCAGCATTATAAGGAATAGCATCATTTACTTCATACTTATAACCCCACCAATCTGAAAACGTTGATGCACCAACACCATGCTCTTTCATTTTGTCAGCAACTTTATAACCTTCTAAAATATGAGTAAAAGTATTTATTCTAAAGTTAAATCTCTCAGCTACTTTCATAAGCATATTAATTTCACTTTGAATATAAGAGTGACTTGATACAAATCTATCTCCTCTTAAAATCTCCCAAAGGGTTTCAAGTTCTTCATCAAATCTTGGTTTATTTGTCGAACTTTTCTGTCTTTTGCTTAAAGAATTGTATTTAGTCCATTTATCTCCATATTCTTTTGCTCTATCAAAATGATCAATGAATACTTGTTCTACACCCATTCTAGTTTGTGGGAATCTTGATCCACTCCAATTTGATTGTTTTACATTTTCTCCAAGTGCAAATTTTATGAATGGATCTGCTCCTTTAAAAAACATATCATCGATTTTAGATCCCCATCTAAGCTTAATAATTGCAGATTGTCCTCCTATTGGATTTGCTGAACCATGAAGAACTTGAACTGTGGTCACCCCACCTGCTAAGTTTCTGTAAATATTAATATCATCAGGGTTTATTACATCCATAATAGATACTTCAGCTGAAGAGTTATGACCACCTTCATTAATACTGGAAGCTCCCATATGAGAATGTTCATCAATTATACCAGATGTAATGTGTTTTTTGTTAACATCAATTACTTTAAAGTTTTCGGGAGTATTAAGATTTTTGCCAATTGAAATTATTTTACCATCATCAATAATTATATCAGTATTTTTAACAATACCCTCTTTTTCATTAGTCCATAGTGTTGCATTTTTGAAATGAATTGATTGAGTATTTGGAAGATTATCAAATCCAAACCCAACATTTGGATATGTTACATTTGAAACTTTTGATATTTTAGGCTTAGAAAAACTATTTTTTTGGATTTGCTTTTCTTTTTCATTTTTTTCATTTTTTGAGCTAAAAGAAAATCTTGAATTATTAAAATTAATTCCAGATCCATTTAATTCATCACTAGTTATAATTTTAGATGTAATTTGAGCAAGAGATAAGTTACTATCTATACTGTCAAAAATTGTTAAATTAAACCAATCATCAACGAGAGAAGATTTAGACTTAATATTTATAGAGTCTCTTTTTATCTTAGTTTTTGGTTTAACTAAACTATTAGAAACCTCAATTTTATAATTATTATCGTTTATATTGATATTGTAATGACCATCAAAATTAATTTTATCTGTTCTCTTAATAAGATGCCTTTGACCCTTTACCCAATTTTCATTTATCACGGTTTTATCATCAAATAATGGACCAGAAGTAATTAAAAAGTTTGCTAAATATCCTTTATCTAGCTTACCAATTTGATTTCCAAGATTAATTGATTTTGCAGGAATGATTGTCAATGCTTCAAGGGCTTTTTTCTCTGTAAGACCGAAATTAATAGCTTTTCTAATATTTTTTAAGAAATCTCTTTTGTTTTTTAAATCAGAGGAGGTAATAGTAAAGTCAATACCATTCTTTTCAAGTATTGACAAGTTTGCTGGAGCTTGACTCCAGTATCTAAGCTGATTAATGTTAAGTTTTTCATTTAATTGTGAGTTAGAAACATTAAAAGCTTTAGGAAAATTAACTGGGATTATTAAGGTATTGTCAAATTGCTTTAATTCTCTTACATTTTCATACTCTTTTCCAGACCCTTTAATTATAAAGTTTAGATCAAATTCACTTGAAAGCTTAGCAGCTCTGTAAACATTTAACTTATCGTTTGCATCAAATAATTTAGGAAGTTCCTTATTCTCCATTAATGCCTCAATAGCAAGGTCTTTAGTCTCTGAATTCCCCTGAGAATACCACTCAGTATCATAGTACAACTGTCTAATTAATGCAATTGCTCCCATTGTTGAGCTAGGGTAGGATTGATTAGATTTTAAACTTCTTGTGAAAGAAAAATGTTCTGCAGTTTTTTCTGAAATTACTCGATATGACTCATTTTGATCATCAATTAATCCTATTGTAAAACTTGTTCCTCTATGAACTCCATCACTGTTATGAGAATTTACAACTCCAAAACCAATATCTCTAAGACTTTTTGCTTCTCTTTGATCATATTTATAATCATTAAAACTGTTATAGTCACTTAAAATATGATCATTCCAGTAATATCCATTTCTTTTAGGCTCGTATTGTGAACTTCTTGCAAAAGAAGATCTTTGAGGCTTTTTTACACCTAAGGAAGAATGTATTTCCACAAAAGATGGATATATATATTGTCCATTTAAATCATGAATAATACTATTGTCTGGATAGCTAAGATTTTGTCCAATCTCTTGAATCTTTCCATCCTTTACCACTAATGAAGCATTATTAATTATACCATCACTAGAATAAATGTTAGCATTAATAAACACATTGTATTCATAGTTTTTTGTTTTAACTCCATCATTTACTATAAAATAGTCTTGACTGTACAGTCCACTTGAGAATATAATGGATAAGAGAATAAGTCTTTTCATTTAAATGGTTTTTTTATTAGACATTTCTTTTAGAGGAAAGTTTATTAAATATAGTAATTCAATTGAATATTTTACTTAATTGATCACTTTGATAATAATTTATTATATAATTTGAAACTTTATTATAAGACTTAATTCCAGCCTCTTGATTATTTGATTTTAAATAAAAATCATAAATAAAATTTGTGATTTTATCAAAAATATTATTGGAGTATTTGCCCCAGAAATTTTGAACAGAACTTATGTCTGATAATACTTTTTCATCAAGTCTGTTCTTGTAAAATTCTAATTTTTCTGGATGATTTTTTACTACTTCATTTAATAGATTTATTAATGCATTGAAATAACCTGAATATCTTACGGATGGATCTTTATGCTTTATTGCATTTGTGAATGCAATAAAACTAGCCTCTCCCTCATCTGCATAACCCATCTGATGTGCTTGTTCATGAAGAATTACAACAGGTATATCAACTAATGGAATCTCTTTGACTACAACTGCCTCAGATGTAAAAGGAATGAAATGACCTGACACTCTTTGATAAAGAAAAAGATCTGGTATAATAGACTCTTTTATGTTAGATTTTTTTGTATCAATTAATTCGAAAATGTTTGAAATTTGTTTTTCTTTTTTTATAATGGGAATTTCCTTTTCAATAAGACTGATTATCTTTTCAATTGTAAAGTCTAATTCAACAAACTCATAATTTGATTTAATATTCAATCTTTCAGATATTGAAGTCCTAAAGTAATTTAAACCCCAAAATGAATAAAAGAAAAAATAGATAATAGAAATAAATGAAATTAAGTTTAAAAAGTTTTTGAATTTAAATGACAAGGTTTTAAAGACTAGATAAATAAATGATATAAAAATAGCAATGTATAGGACTTCTCCTATTGGAAAATTTATGTTTGAAAAAATAAAAGAATTAATTTTAAAAACACTATTATAAAAAGAACCAACGTAATAGGTGTCAATTACTGATGGGTTATTCTTTAAAAAATTTACAATAAGAATCTGAGGTATTAATGCAAGTGCAATAAACAACCTCAATTTCATCTAAATCTATTTAATATCGACTAGTTC
>JABGTW010000023.1 GCA_018646865.1 Cryomorphaceae bacterium
CCTTAATAAGCATAGACATCATTATGTAAAGTTAGTAAACAATGATTATCTTTGAGCTCAATTTAATATAATTTTAATGAAAAAAATACTAGCTACAATAATTCTAGCGCTAACTTTTTACGCTTCAAATGCACAAGAAATAAATATCGTTGAGTATGATCTTGATAACGGACTTCATATAATACTTCATCAAGATAATTCTGCACCTGTAATATCAACAGTTTTGCAATATCATGTAGGTTCTAAAGATGAAGATGAAGGAATCAAGGGATTTGCTCATTTATTTGAACATATGCTCGGTCAAGAAACCAAAAACATGAATTCTGGTGATTGGTTTAAGATTTATCGATCAAGAGGTGGAAATGGTAATGCATCAACGAGTGTTGATTTAACTTCGTATTATGTTACTCTTCCATCAAATAGTCTTGAACTTGCTTTATGGAGATATTCAGAAATAATGTTGCATCCAGTAATTGATCAAAAAACAATTGATGTTCAAAGAGAAGCCGTTAAAGAAGAAAAGAGACAGAGAGATAATCAACCATACAGCAGGTTTTATCAGTATCTTAAGGAATACTTATTCAGTGAACACCCCTATAATTATCCTTTAATCGGTTTTATAGAAGATTTAGACAACTCATCACTAGAAGACTTCTTAAACTTTAAAGAAAAGTTTTATGCACCTAGTAATGCTGTGTTTGTTATTGCCGGAGACATTGATATTGATGAGACTAAAAAACTTGTTGCTGAGTATTTTAACGAAATTCCTAACAAAGGTGACAAACCAATAAAAGATTATCCATCAGAGGAGCTGTTTAAAGAAGTACGAGTTAAAGAATATGATCCAAACATTCAAATTCCTGCTCTTTTTTATGCATTTAGAACACCTGCTGAAACAGACAGAGATTCTTCAACACTTAATTATATATCTACTTACCTAAGTGGAGGTGAAAGCTCAGTACTTTATAAAAAATTAGTTGACGAAAAAGAGATGGCTTTAGCTGTTCAATCTTTCAACATCGAACAAGAGGACTATAGTATGTTTGCAGTATTGATTCTTCCACAGGGAGAGACTAGTTTTGAGGATTTGATAAGCGAAATTGAAGTTGAAATAGACAAAATTCAAAACGAAATTATATCTGAAAAAGATTATCAAAAAATTCAAAATAATCTAGAGAACGCATATGTTTCTTCTTTAGGTTCCGTTAGCGGAATTAGTCAAAGTTTAGCCAGCTATCATAATGTTCATGGAGATGCATCGATGATAAATAAAATCTCAGAAATTTTTAGATCAATTTCCAGAGAAGAAATTAAAACTGCTGCAAATAAGTATTTAAATAAGAACCAGAGATTAATAATGGAATATCTTCCTGAAACTAAAGAATAAAAAAATGAAAAATAAATTAAACAAATTAGTTATGATTGGGTTGTATAAAAAAGTTGTCGTTTTATTCATTCTAGCCCTATCCTCCTCTTTAAGTGGACAAGTTGATAGAAGTATACCTGAAGCTGGGCCTGCTCCAGTGATTGAATTTAAGGAGCCTTTTACAACTAAATTGTCTAACAATCTTACATTAATGATTGTCGTAAATGATAAGTTGCCCACAGCTTCTGCTACATTAATTATTGATAATCCTCCTATTCTAGAAAGTGATAAATCTGGTATGAAAAGTCTAGTTACTTCTAATATGGGTAAGGGTAATAAATTTCAAAGTAAAGATGAATTCATAGAGGAAAAAGATTTTATGGGATCGTTTATAAGTTATAATTCCAGTGGTGGTTCATTTTCATCTCTATCAAGATACTTTGAGAGAACAATGACTATGTTTGCTCAAGGAGCATTATACCCTATCTTCTCTGATGAAGAGTTTGTAAAGGAAAAAACCAAGCTAACTGAGGCACTAAAAATTGATGAAAAAAATGCTGCTTCAATTGCAAGAAGAGTTGAAAATATAGTTGCCTATAAGAAAGGACACCCTAGGTCAGAATATGTTACTGAAGCTTCAGTAGCAAGTATAGAAATGACAGATATTGATAATTTCTATAAAAGCTATTTTAAGCCAAACAATGCATACCTTGTTGTGATTGGAGATGTAAATATGGACAAAACTATATCTCTGTCAAAAGAACTATTTGAAGGCTGGCAGTATTCTAACGAATTAGATAAGATGTTTGGTGAAGGTTCCGTTAATGATTTTGTAGATCCTGAAATTTCAGAAAAAACTACAATACATGTTGTAGATGTTCCAAATTCAGCAAACGTTGAAATAAGTTTTCAAAATATAATTGATAGAAAAACCTCTGATGCTGATTATTTTTCAGGAACAGTGGCTAATAGAGTTTTAGGTGCAGGTCCAGAATCCAGATTATTTAGTGTAATAAGAGAGGAAAAAGGGTACGCATATGGAGCATATTCAGGACTTCCAACTAGTTCAAAAAGTAAGACAAAATTTCAAGCTAGGACAACTGTTAGAACAGAAGTCGCTGATAGTGCTATTGTAGAAATGCACAATCAACTTAAAATAATGAGAGATGATCCTATAACAGATGAAGAATTATCTAATGTTAAATCGGGTTATTTTGGTTCTTTTGCAATGTCTATGGAGGAGTCTTCAACTATAGCTAATCAAGCCCTATCCATAAGATCAGAAAATTTACCTACAGATTTTTATAAAACTTTTCTAAGTAATTTAAATAAAGTTTCTAAAGATGATGTAATGGATTCATCTAAAAAGTTTTTCCTTATAGATAATGCACAAATAGTGGTTACTGGTAAGATAAATGATATAATTGAAAACCTAGAGAATATATATTTAGATAATAACAAGATAGATGTTATTTATCATGACGAATTTGGTAATATAACTCAAAGACCTGATTACTCTGTCTCTGATGATGTTACTACTGAAAGTATAATTAACAACTACCTTGATTTAATTGGTGGTAAAGATAAACTTGAAGAAGTTAAATCCATCGAAATAAAAGGTAATGCTAATTTAAACATGCAAGGTCAAAGCCTTGTATTAGAATTTTATTCTTTAAAAAACAACCAAAATCAATCTTTAGCAACTGTAACTGCTGGAGGTATGGTTGTACAAAAAAGTGTATTTAATAAATATCAAGGCTATAATGAAGTTAATGGACAAAAAATGCCTATTACTGATACTGAGCTTGAGCAGGCTATAATTAATTCAGCATTATTTACAGAATTAAATTATGACTATTCTACAATGGAATTAGTTGGAACTTCTATTGTAAATGAAGAAAAGGCCTATGAGGTTAAGGTTACTGATAATAAGACTGAATATTATTCTATCGAATCCGGACTTAAAGTTAAAGAAGTTGAAACTTCCGAAGTTGAAGGAAATCAGATGTCTGTTGAAACTACAATAAATGAGTATGAAGAAGTTGATGGTATTTTAATTCCTAGTGAGATTAATCTAGTAACACCAGGTATGCCAATTCCTGGGGGTATAACTATTAAGTTTGGCACTATTAATCTTAATATTAAAACTTCAGATTCTGATTTTAATTAGAATAATCTAAAGATAAATTAAGGCACCTTTTTAGGTGCCTTTTTTTTTGTAACTAAGTAAAC
>JABGTW010000063.1 GCA_018646865.1 Cryomorphaceae bacterium
AATTGCTTGTTGAGATTTCAACTCTTCTTCCTTGATTTCTTCAGCTAGTTTAGCTTCAAGCTCTTTTCTCTTTTTTGTATTAATCTCTTCAAGTTTATCCTTATCAGATTTATCAGTTTGAAATTCATCAAGAAGAAGGTCGTAAGTATTTTGATCAATTTTTGAGGTTGGCCTTGGCTCAATTTCAATTTTTTTTGAACTAAGAAATTCAACAGCTCTATCTAGAGATATATTAAGTTCTTTAAGTACTTTATTTAACCTTATTGGTGATGGCATATATATTTTTTAGTCTTCAAATTCTTCTTTTAAAACCTTTAGAACATCAGATACAGTTTCTTCCTCAAGGTCAGTCCTTTTAACTAAATCCTCTGCACTAAGTTCTAAAACACTCTTTGCTGTATCTAATCCAACTTTTCTAAACTCTTCAATCACCCACGCATCAATTTCATCCTTAAATTCAGTAAGCTCAACATCTTCTTCTGCTCCTTCTCTGTAAACATCGATTTCATAACCTGTTAACCTCCCAGCTAATCTTATATTGTGTCCTCCTTTACCTATAGCTCTTGATACTTCATCAGGATTAAGATAAACTTGAACAGTTTTTTTCTCTTCGTCGATATTTAAAGAATTCACTTTTGCAGGACTAAGTGCTCTTGTAATAAATAATTGAGTATTATTTGTGTAATTTATAACATCAATGTTTTCATTACCCAACTCTCTTACTATTCCATGAATCCTTGAACCCTTCATTCCAACACAAGCTCCAACTGGATCTATTCTATCATCATAAGAATCAACAGCAACTTTTGCTTTTTCACCAGGAATTCTAACAGCTTTTTTAATGCTAATTAAACCATCAAAAACTTCAGGAATTTCTTGTTCAAATAATTTTTCTAAGAATAAAGGAGAGGTTCTTGAGAAGATAATTCTAGGTTTGTTTCCTCTTAACTCAACATTTTCAATCACACCTCTTACATTATCACCTTTTCTAAAGAAATCTTTTGGAATTTGCTTGTCCTTTGGCATAATTAATTCGTTTCCATCATCGTCCAGAAGTATAACCTCTCTTGCTCTAACGTGATGAACTTCTGCAGTAAATATTTCTCCTACTCTATCTTTAAACTGGTTAAATGTATTATTACTATCATGCTCAAAAACTTTGGCTACAAGATTCTGCCTAAGTGACTGTATAGATCTTCTTCCTAAATCAAGTAATTTAAACTCTTCTGAGACTTCTTCTCCTACCTCAAAGTCAGGTTCAATTTTTACTGCTTCTTTTAATTCGATTTCCGCATTAGGGTCTTCTACTTCTCCATCTTTAACAACGATTCTATTTCGCCATATTTCAAGATCACCTTTATCAGGATTAATAATAATGTCGAAATTTTCATCCGTACCAAATTTTCTTGTAAGAGTATTTCTAAATACTTCTTCAAGTATAACCATTAAGGTTACTCTGTCAATTAACTTTTCATCTTTGAATTCAGAAAAAGAGTCTAATAGTGATATATTTTCCATTTACTTAACTTTATTTAAAAAAAAAGAGGGACAAAATGTCGCCTCTCAAATATCCAAATGCTGGGCAAATTTATTATAAATTATTGATATAATAAAATTGTTGGCCTACTAGGGCTCGAACCTAGACTCTTCTGGACCAAAACCAGACGTGTTACCAGTTACACCATAGGCCAATTAGCTGCAAATTTAATTTATTTTTAATTCTAAAAAATATATTTATGAAATTTCTTGAAAAATACGAGCTGGAACAGATTTTTGCACTAATAAATTTAAAATAAAAGAGATTACAAGGTAGCTAATTAAGAATATTGAAATTGATGGATTATTAGTTAATTGTAAGTCTCCTTGAAATGCTATAACTGCTATTCCAATTACTATTCTCACATACTCAAATGAAGTTGACCATTTGAAGCCATCCATTATTGATGAAAAGCTAAAAATTGTAGAAAAAATAAAAATTAAATAAGCTGATTTATCAAATATTGTTAGATCAGCAAAAGAACTTAAAAAAGTAAATAAAATAACTTCTAAAACTAAGAAGTGAAATCCTATAAATATTTTATGTAAAAGATTGTAATTGGGTTTGTATTTTTCTTGGCTATATACATCTTCAACTGTATTTCTTGGAAATCTCCCCTGAACATCCTTGGGTCTCCAGCCTGTAGGCATAAACCATAATTTAAGTTTATCTCCTAAATTATTAGTGTGCGAAGCGTCTTGAATTAAGTACCATAGATGTTGAAAATTAATTAGTATAGGGTTCCATGTGTTCACAGGCTTAAGAGTTCCATATACACATGGCACATCATCTAACTCTTCTTGAAATGTTCCAAAAGCTCTATCCCAAATACAGAAAATTGCTGCTAAATTTTTATCTATGTATTCTTTGTTTATAGCATGGTGAACTCTGTGTTGTGAAGGTGTAACTAATATATATTCAAGCCAACCTAATTTTCCAATATGCCTAGTATGATACCAGAATTGTCCAAAAAGATGCAAAGGTGCTAAAATACTTATCATTTTAGGCGGAACACCTAATAATGCTGCAGGAATTAAAAATAAAATTCCTAGGCCAAGATTGTTTGTCATGCTCTGTCTTAATGCACATGCAAGATTAAACTCTTCGCTACTATGATGAATTACATGCATGTTCCAAAAAATGTTAATTGAATGTTTTAATCTGTGATGACAATAACTAGCAAAGTCAACACAAACAAAAGCAATGAAGTAAAATAATACACTTTCCTCCAATTCTATAATTTTTAATCTTTCATAAAAAAAAGGATAAGAAAATATAATTATACCTAAACCTAAAATATCTACCATCAAATTTGTAAACCCTGAGCTTAAACTAGAAATAGTATCCATATATGAATGCTTTTGATCTTTTTTCCAAACCCCGTATAAAACTTCAACTATAATTAAAACTGAAAAAATAGGTATTGTAATCAATAATATGTTAGCGTATGTGTCCATATAGTTTGTTTAATTAGATAATTGCAATTACACTTTATGATATTCAAATATTTTATTTTACTTTGGTTTCATAAATATATTAATTATGAAAATAAAAAAAATATTTAATCTCTTTACAATTGTTGGATTTGCTATTTTAATGACTAATACAAATCTATATTCACAAAAAAAATTAAAAAAGAATTCTGTTTCATTTGATAAAGTTCTTCATGAATCTATCGAATACAGAGAAATAGGTCCTTTTAGAGGAGGAAGATCTGCAGCTGTTGTTGGTGTTCCTGGCAATCCTAATCTATTTTATTTTGGCGCAACCGGTGGTGGTGTATGGAAAACGGAAAATGGAGGTGATACATATAATAATATTTCCGATGGTTTTTTTGGAGGAAGCGTTGGTTCAATCGCTGTTGCTAAAAATGATCCAAATGTTATATATGTTGGAGGTGGAGAAGTAACACTTAGAGGTAATGTGTCCTCAGGTTATGGAGTATTTAAAAGTGTAGATGCAGGTAAAACATGGAATTATTCTGGTTTACCAAATTCAAGACATATTCCAAGAATAGTAATTGATCCTAATAATAATGATATAGTATATGCTGCAGTACTTGGAAATATTTATAAACCAACTGATGAAAGAGGAGTATATAAATCAATTGATGGAGGTGCTTCTTGGAAAAAAGTTCTTTTTGTAAATAATCTATCTGGTGCATTTGAAATTGTATTAGATCCTAATAATCCTAGAGTTCTTTATGCTTCAACTTGGAGAGTTCAAAGAACACCTTATAGCTTAAGTAGTGGTGGAGATGGGTCCACTCTTTGGAAAAGTACAGACAATGGAGAAAATTGGAAGAAAATTAGCGATAATTCAGGGTTTCCTTCAGGAGTACTTGGTGTAATTGGAGTTACAGTATCCCCTGTTAATTCAGAAAGAGTATGGGTAATTGTTGAAAATCAAGAAAAAGGTGGAGTTTACAGATCAGATGATAGCGGAAAAAATTGGACATACACCAACAGTAGTAGATCACTTAGACAAAGAGCATGGTACTATTCAAAAATATATGCTGACACGCAAGATATTGATGGAGTTTATGTTATGAATGTTGCTTACCATTACTCAGATGATGGTGGTAAGACATTTAAATCAAGTAATGCTCCTCATGGAGATCATCATGATTTATGGATAGCTCCTGAAGACAATAATAGGTTAATTATTGGAGATGACGGAGGTGCTCAAGTTTCTTATGATAAAGGTCAAACATGGAGCACTTATTATAATCAACCTACTGCTCAGTATTACAGAGTTACTACTGACAATTCTTTTCCTTATAGAATTTATGTTGCTCAGCAAGACAATTCTACACAAAGAGTTAGACATAGAAGCCTGGGTTATAGTATTGGGGAAAATGACTGGGAAAGCACAGCAGGTGGAGAATCAGGCCATTTAGCAATAGATCCTAAAAATAATGATATTGTATACGGAGGAAGTTACCTAGGATTTCTTGAAAGAAGAAATCATGAAAAACAAACATCAAGAACAATAAATGTTTGGCCAATTACAACTTTAGGAGAAGGAGCTGAAGCTATGAAATATAGATTCCAATGGAATTTCCCAATTGCTTTTAGCAAACATGATTCATCAAAGCTTTATACTTTTTCAAACCAAGTTCATGTTTCAACTAATGAAGGACAAAGTTGGAAAACAATTAGTCCAGATCTAACAAGAAATGATAAATCTATGCTTGTTTCATCGGGAGGGCCAATCACTCAAGATAATACTGGAGTTGAGTACTATGCAACTATATTTGCAGTTGACGAATCTCCAATTCAAGAAGGCCTTATGTGGGTTGGAAGTGATGATGGCCTAATTCATCTTACCAAAGATGGTGGACAAACATGGGAAAATGTTACTCCTAAGAAAATACCTGAATGGTTAATGATTAATAGTATTGATGCTTCATCATTTGATAAAGGAACAGCATACATTGCCGGAACTAGATATAAATTGGGAGATTTTAAACCTTATTTATACTTAACAGAAGATTATGGTAAGAGTTGGAAACTTATAACAAACGGTATTAATGAAGAACATTTTACTAGAGTTCTAAGGTCTGATAAAGCAAATAAAAATATTTTATATACTGGAACTGAAACTGGAATGTATATATCTTATGACAAGGGAAATAGTTGGAATAAATTTCAAAAGAATTTACCTATTGTTCCTATAACTGATCTTACAATAAAAGATAATTCATTAATAGTTGCAACTCAAGGAAGAAGTGTTTGGATGCTTGACGATTTGACAGTTATTCATCAGTTATCAGCTTCAATTAATGAGGAAAAGCTTTACAAGCCAAAAAACTCCTATAGAATACCTGGAGCAGGAGGAAGAAAATCATTAACTGCTGGAACAAATCTTCCAAATGGAGTCATTGTTCACTATTTTCTTCCAGCTTTTGATAAAGATGATGAAGTTAAATTATCCTTTCATTTAGAAGATGGATCACTAATTAAAGAGTTTTCAAATAAGAGTAAGGATAATTTAATGAAAGTTAAGAAAGGTGGAAATTCTTTTGTTTGGAATATGAAGTATCCAGGAGCAAAGAGACTTGATAAAATGGTTTTATGGGGAGCAGATTTTTCAGGTGCTAAAGCAGTTCCAGGAGATTATATTGTTAAACTAAAAGTAAATGATGCTGAGTTAACTCAAGGATTCACAATTCTTAAAAATCCTACTTCAGAAGGCACAATTGATAATATTAAATCTCAATTTGAATTTGTAAATGAGATAAATGGTGTTGTAGACAAAGCCCATAGAGCAATTGAAAAAATAAGAGAAATTAAAAGCGATCTTAATAAGTTTCAGTCAGATTATGCTGACAATGAATCTGCAAACAACCTCATTGAGAGATCAAAAACAATTTTAGAATCAATTGATAAAATTGAAAATGAACTTTATCAAACTAAAAATCAGAGTAACCAGGACCCTCTTAATTATGGAGTCAAATTAACTAATAATTTAGGTAACTTGAATTCTGCATTTAGAGGTGGTGACTTCGGACCAACTGACCAAGATGTTCTAGTTAAAGATGAGTTGATTGATAAAGTTAATGTGCAACTTGAAAAGTATAATTCAATTATTTCAGAGGATATACCTAATTTTAACTCAAGTTTCAAAAAACTAGAATTAGATTATCTAAATGTGTTTATGTAGTCAATCCTAAATTCTATAATTAATACAATAGATTGATATGTCCGAAACTAAGTTTCGAAAAATTAATAATGTAATTGGTTGGCTTCTTTTTTCAGTTGCTCTAATTACATATGGATTAACTGTTGAGCCTACAGCCAGTTATTGGGATGCTGGTGAGTATATTTCTACATCAGCAAAACTCCAGATTGGCCATCCCCCTGGTGCTCCATTTTTTCAAATGATGGGAGCAATTTTTTCAATGTTTGCTTCAAATAATGAATCTATTGCTATTGCAGTTAATTTTTTATCAGTTGTGTCTAGTGCATTTGTCATACTTTTTCTTTTTTGGACAACTACATTATTCCTAAAAAAAATATTTAAAAAGAATGATTTCTCTAATCATATAAATATCATTTTAAGTGCTTCAATTGGTGCTTTAGCATTTATTTTTTCAGATAGTTTTTGGTTCAATGCTGTTGAAACAGAGGTATATGCTCTAGCTATGCTTTTTTTATCAGTTACATTTTGGGCTGGACTTAGATGGGAAAAAGATTTTGAAAACGAAAGAGGTGATAAATGGTTATTACTAATCTGTTTTTTAATTGGACTTTCATTTGGGGTTCATTTCATGGCTATATTAACAATACCTGCTATTGGAATGGTTTATTTCTTTAAGAGATATAAAAAAATTACATTTAAAAATTTTCTATTAGCTAATATAATATCAGTATCAATACTGTTATTTATTTTTAAACTTTTACTCCCATCTACTTTAGCATTATTTGGTCAACTTGAAGTATTTTTTGTCAACTCAATAGGTTTACCATTTAATTCTGGAACAATCATTGCAGCTTTTTTAATCGTTTTTATATTCTATAAAGCGCTTAAATATACAAGGTCAAAAGGTATGTTACAGATAAATACTTTAATACTATCTGTATTATTTATTTTTATTGGATTTTCATCATGGGTAATGCTTCCTATTAGATCTAATGCTAATACTGTAATTAATGAAAATTCTCCATCAGATGCTAGAACACTTTTAGCCTACTATAGACTTGAGCAGTATCCTAAAACAGATCTTTTTTATGGACCTATGTTTTCAGATATCTACGCTCCTCAAGATAATAAGGAGCCTTATATTGACGGTAAACCAAAATATGAAAGAGATTATCTAACTAATAAATATAAAGTTGTTAATAATTGGGAGGATTCTGAAATAAATTCTAATTCTAATCATAGAGGATTAATTCCTCGGCTTTGGAGTTCAAACCATGCTAGCAATTATATGAACTTTACAAATCCCTTAAAATACGAGATACAAGATAGATATAAATCAGAGGAAATAATCGTTGAAAGTATTAATGAATTTAAAAATAGAGAACTTCAAGGTGAATTAACTGGAGAAGATTATAATGATTTTTTTAGATCACTTGGCCCTTATCTAAGGATTAGCAAACCTACTCTTTTTGATAATCTAAATTTCTTATTCTCTTATCAAATTAATTATATGTATTGGAGATATTTTCTGTGGAATTTTGCTGGTAGACAAAATGATGTACAGGGTGAATATTCAATACTTAATGGAAATTGGATAAGTGGAATTACTTTTATTGATGAGCTTAGATTGGGTAATCAAAAAGAATTAAGTCAAGATCAAGAAAATAATAAAGCGCGAAACAAATATTACTTTCTTCCTCTTTTACTTGGATTAATTGGTTTAATGTTTTGCTATAAATATGATATAAAATCTTTTTGGACTTTACTTCTACTATTTTTATTTACAGGGTTAGCATTAAAGTTTTATTTGAATGAACGTCCTTTTGAACCTAGAGAAAGAGATTATGCCCTTGTTGGATCTTTTTATGTTTTTTCTATTTGGATTGGTATGGGATTTGCTGCTTTAATGAATTATTTCAAAAAGTTTGAAAATAAAATTTCAAAATCAATGTTTTATGTAATCTGTCTCTTTGCTGTTCCTTGTTTGATGGCCTTTAATAACTGGGATGATCATGATAGATCTAAAAGGTACACTGCTCAATCTATTTCAAAAGCTTACTTGCAATCTATTGACAAAAACAAAGATGCAATGATATTTACGATTGGAGATAATGATACTTTTTCACTTTGGTATGCACAAGAAATAGAAGAATTCAGAACAGATGTTAGAACTATTAATACTAGTCTTTTAGCTACTGATTGGTATATTGATCAAATGAAAAGAAGAGCATATGAAAGTAGTCCAATTCCATCACAAATGGAGCATGACCAGTATGCTTTTGGTGTTAGAGATTATATTAGATATGAGAATTTACTAGATTCAATTAGATGGGATATTAATGACTTTGTTGATTGGATTGCTAGTGATAATCCTAGAACAAAATATAGAAATTTAATAACTCAATCTGGGGGAGATATATCTGATTATCCCGTAAATGCGCTTGAAACAGTTTTTTATCCAACTAACAAAATCAGACTTCCCGTTAATAAAGAAAATGTTATCAAAAGCGGAGTGGTTAAAGAAAAAGACAGAAATAAAATTGTTGATTTTATTGACATAGATCTACCTGAATCTATTTTAACTAAGAATCAAATAATGATGTTAGATATTGTTGCAAATAATGAATGGGAAAGACCTATATATTTTACAGGTGGAAGTTATGAAGATTCAGAATACATATGGATGAAAGATTATCTTCAGCTGGATGGTCTAGTATATAAATTAGTTCCTATAAAGACTTCTATAGATGCTAATCCATATGAAATGGGAAGAATTGATTCAGATTTAATGTATAATATTGTTAAAGAATGGTCATGGGGAAACTCCAATAGTAATAAAATATATCATGACCCCGAAACAAGAAAAAATAGTATTTCATTTAGAAGCAATTTATCCAGATTATCGGAAGTTCTTATTGATGAGGATAAATATGAGCAAGCCGAAGAAATCATAGATCTCGCTTTTTCTAAAATGCCAATAGATTATTATGGATATTATAGTCTTTGGACACCTTTTGTTAAGGGATATTATGAAATTAATAGAGATGATAAGGCTCAGGAAATAGTGAAAAAACTATCTTTTAAATATTCTGATAGATTAAATTATTATTCTTCACTTGAAATTTTCAATCAATATAATGTAGGCGAAGAAATTATCTCAGACATAGAAAGATTCAGAAACTTAATTGAAACAATTAAAGCATCTGGTGAAAAAGATATTTTATCAGAACAAATAAAAAGTTTTATTTCAGGTTCTGAAAAATTTAATTATATCTATGGAGAATATGATTTTTATATCTCTCTATCCGATTTTATTATATCATTAGTAGAGTTAAATCAATTAGAATACTCAAGGAGTATTCTAGATAAAATAGAAGAACAATTGATCCGAAGAGTTTCCGTTTTCTCAAATATTGACCAAGATGAGCAAGTCTATTATATAGAAGGTATAACATCTGATATTAATCAGTATAGTAGGTTAATTAGTCAAATAGAAATTTATGATGTTGAGTTACACAATGATTATGATAAAAATCTCAAAGAGATGCTAAGTAAAATGGTTGAGTAAATTAGTTAAGTTGATCTTTCATCAAACTTATAAGTGTATTGGCATCTTGATCTCCACTTTGTCTCCAAACCATTTCTCCAAATTTATAAATCATTAAAGTTGGTATTACCTTTATTCTCAAAGCTTCAGATAATTTAATATTCTTTTCAGTATTAATTTTAATAACTTTTCCCTTATCTCCAAGTGCTGCAGCTACATCTTTTAAAATTGGGTGTAGAGAAATGGATAACTCATCAAACTCGCTAAAAAAAACAAGTAATAATGGTTTCTTTTCATCTAATAATTCACCAAACTTGGACATATATATATGTTTTAAAAAGCGAAAGTATAAATTTTTTCTGTTTAAATCCAAAAATTGTTATTGCTATTATACTGATTAAGAATAGGTTCTCTATGGATTTTAGGAAAAAAAAAGTAAATTTTATAACTTAATCTTTAAGTTAATTTAACACTAGAATGAATATCATTTTTGATATTTGCAGGAAATAAGTTCATAAAAATGAGAGAATATTTAATACTTCTTATTCTAATCTTTGTCACAACAACAACTTACTCTCAAAAAATTGGTTATGAATTTCGCACAAATGGTAAAGCATACATTTCCACCTCATATGCTGGTTTTGAAATAAGACATAGAACTGATAAAAAAGAGAATAGACTCACTTATAGTAATAAACTATCAGTTTCTAAAAAGTTAGCATTCACTCTATCCTTGCATTACAAAATAGAAAAAGATCAGGCAACAATAGAGCCTAAGTTAATTTATCAATTTAAAAAATTTAACTTATGGGTTCAAAAAGAATTTAATCATAAGGAGAATATGAATACAGCCTTTGGAGTTGATCTTCCTGTTAAAGATTTCACATATAGAGTTGGATGGGACTCATCAAACACAATTCGATTTAGATTAATGAAAAAGTTTTAATTTATAATGGAAAGTATATATTTTTTAATTCTTATCGCGCTAATTGGATTAGCATTTGCTGATCTTATAGTTGGAGTAAGTAATGATGCTGTTAATTTTCTAAATTCTGCAATTGGATCAAAAGTTTTATCATTCAAAACTATAATGATTGTAGCAAGTATTGGGATATTTATAGGTTGTGTATTCTCAAGTGGTATGATGGAAGTTGCAAGAAAAGGGATTTTCAATCCAGGAGAATTCATGTTTAGTGAGATTATGATAATCTTCATGGCAGTAATGATTACTGATATTTTATTGTTAGATTTCTTTAATACTATAGGGTTGCCAACCTCAACTACAGTCTCTATAGTGTTTGAATTGCTAGGAGCTTCTGTAGCAATGGCTCTTATAAAGATTGGTGTTGATAATGGTTCTTTCTCTGATTTAGCTATTTACATAAATACTTCAAAGGCTACACAAATTATACTAGGAATTCTACTGTCAGTATTTGTGGCATTTACAATAGGAGCAATTGTTCAGTGGATTTCAAGACTTCTATTATCTTATGATTTTAAAACTAAAGCTAATTGGATAGGAGCAGTTTTTGGAGGTATAGCATTAACCGCTATTTCATACTTTATATTAATAAAAGGAATAAAGGGAACTTCATATGCTAGTGAGAGTTTTAACTTAATTGGAGGAATTACCATTAAAGGTTTTTTGGAATCTAATGTGATTTCTATTATAGCTTACAGTTCTATTATTTGGTCGTTTATTTCATATGTATTGATACATTTTTTTAAAGTAGACATCTATAAAGTTATTATTGGTGTTGGAACATTTGCATTAGCTCTTGCTTTTGCAGGAAATGATCTAGTAAATTTCATTGGAGTTCCAATTGCAGCTTGGCAATCATATGAAGCATGGATAGCATCTGGAGTTGTTGCAGATGAGTTTAGTATGCAAGTGTTAGCTACAAAAGTTGCAACCCCAAACTTTTTATTGGTAATAGCTGGTGTAGTTATGGTAATTACATTATGGTTCTCTAAGAATGCCCAAAGGGTTGTTAAAACATCACTTGATTTGTCAAATCAAGGTGAGGTTTCAGAAAGATTTAACGCTAATTTTTTATCAAGATTTATTGTAAGAGTTGCAACAAATCTATCTAATATCATTTCAAAAATTTTACCAGACTCAGCTAATAAAATGATTGAAAAAAGATTTGAGGTTCCTGAAATTTTTACAAAAAAAATATCACAAAGTAACAGGCCTTCTTTTGATGTAATAAGAGCATCTGTGAACCTAATGGTTGCAGGAATTCTAATTTCATTTGCTACATCTTATAAACTTCCTTTGTCTACCACTTATGTAACTTTTATGGTAGCTATGGGGACTTCTCTATCAGATAGAGCATGGGGTAGTGAAAGTGCTGTTTATAGAGTAGCTGGAGTTCTAAATGTAATTGCAGGTTGGTTTGGTACAGCTTTAATTGCATTTACAGCAGCTGGTGTAATAGCTTATCTAATTAATATTAGTGAATTGATGATTGGAGTATTATTATTTTTCGCAATCCTATTACTAGTAAGAAATTACATAAAAGGTAAAAAGGAAAAAGATAATATGGTTGAAGAAATTTTAGTCCAAGCAGAAAGCAGCTCACTTCAAGGAGTTATAAATGAGAGTGCTAAAAACATTTCAAAAGTAACTAATAGGTCTAGTAAAATTTTTAATAATGTTATCAAAGGACTTTCCAGTCATGATTTAACTGAATTGAAAAAAAATAAAGATCAAATAGCTAAACTATCCAAAGAGGTTGATAATTTAAAAGATAAATTATTTTTCTTCATAAGGAATTTAGATGAGTCTAGCCTTAGTGCTAGTAATTTTTATATCAACTTACTAGGTTCGCTTCAAGATATAGCTCAGTCAATAGAATATATTTCTAAGATTAGTCATAAACATATTAATAATAATCATAGAAAATTAACTCTTAATCAAGTAAGAGATTTATTAGCAATTGAAGAGGTAATGTCAGAATTATTTGAAACTGTTTCATTAACATTTAAAAATAAATCTTTTAATGAAATTGAAACTATTAATCAAACTAAGCATAAAACAATTGGATTGTTAGAAGAAAAAATTCAATCTCAAATTTCTAGAACTAGAACTTCAGAAGAAAAAAGTCCAAAAAATACTGCACTCTATTTTAGTATTTTACAAGAAACTAAAGATCTAATGAAAAGCTTAACAAGTCTTATAGAAGACTACTATTTATCATATGATAAAAGTGTTAAGCCAGCTGAACCTTTTGATTCAACTAATTAACAAAAAAAATCCCAAATTACTTTGTAGATTTTTTTGTTAAGAACCACACATTAAACAATCATCGTCTTCATTTTCCTTAGATTGAGACAATATTTGCTTAAGTTCCTCAGGTGTTAAGGGTTCAACAGCTACAGGTTTTTGTTTAGATTTTGTTACGGTTGCTTTTTCTGTTCTAGTTATTTCTATCTCTCCTACTTCTTTCACAACTTCAACTACTGGATCAATAGAATCTGGAGATACAACTTCTTTCTTCTTCAAAGTAAATTTAATAGCATCAACAGCAGCTTTGGTTCTGAGATAATACATACCTGTTTTTAATCCAGATTTCCAAGCATAGAAGTGCATAGATGTTAATTTTGACATAGTAGCACCTTCCATGAATAAGTTAAGAGATTGAGATTGATCAATGAAATAACCTCTTTGTCTTGACATATCAATTATATCCTTCATACTCATTTCCCATACGGTTTTGTATAGTTCTTTAAGATCATCAGGGATTCCATCAATATCTTGAATAGAACCGTTTGCTCCCATTAATTCATGTTTCATGTCCTCATTCCAAAGCCCTAATTCTACTAGATCATTTAATAAATGTTTATTTACAATTATAAACTCACCTGATAAAACTCTTCTAGTATATATATTAGATGTGTAAGGTTCAAAACATTCATTGTTACCAAGTATTTGAGATGTGCTAGCTGTAGGCATAGGTGCAACTAAAAGTGAGTTTCTTACACCATTTTTTTGAACTTGCTTTCTTAGTTTTTTCCAATCCCATCTACCACTTAGATCTTCATCTTGAACCCCCCACATATTGTGTTGGAATTCTCCTTGTGAAATTGGTGATCCTTCATAAGTTTGGTATGGCCCATTCTTTTTTGCTTCTTCAACAGAAGCATTTAAAGCAGCATAATAAATTGTTTCAAAAATTTCCTGATTCAATTCTTTTGCTTTCTCAGATGTAAATGGAAGTCTTAATAAAATAAATGCGTCAGCCAAACCTTGAACACCTAGACCAATAGGTCTGTGTCTAAAGTTTGAATTTTCCGCTTCTTTGACAGGATAATAATTTCTATCAATAACTTTATTAAGATTTTTAGTTACCCTAACAGTTACATCATATAATTTTTGGTGATTGAATTCACCCTCTTCAACAAACATTGGAAGAGCAATTGAAGCTAGATTACAAACAGCTATTTCGTCTTCTGAAGTATACTCCAAGATCTCTGTACATAAATTTGAAGATCTAATTGTTCCTAAGTTTTTCTGGTTTGATTTTCTATTTGCAGAATCTTTGTATAGCATGTACGGGGTTCCAGTTTCAATTTGAGATTCTAGAATTTTTTCCCAAAGCTCTCTTGCTTTTATAGATTTTCTGCCTTTGGATTGCTTCTCATATTTTAAATATAATTTATCGAACTCATCTCCATGACAATCATATAAACCTGGACACTCGTTTGGACACATTAAAGTCCATTCTTCATTGTTTTCAACTCTCTTCATAAATAAGTCAGGCATCCACATTGCATAGAATAGATCTCTAGCTCTCATTTCTTCTTTACCATGATTTTTCTTTAAATCAAGAAAATCATAAATATCAGCGTGCCATGGTTCAATGTAAATTGCAAAGGAACCTTTTCTTTTTCCACCACCTTGATCTACATACCTAGCTGTATCATTAAAAACTCTCAACATAGGAACAATTCCATTAGATGTTCCATTAGTTCCTGATATGTATGATCCTGTTGATCTTATATTATGAATTGAAAGACCAATACCTCCAGCAGATTGAGAAATTTTTGCAGTTTGCTTTAATGTGTCATAAATTCCGTCTATACTATCATCCTGCATTGTTAATAAAAAACAAGATGACATTTGAGGTTTTGGAGTGCCAGCATTGAAAAGGGTTGGTGTTGCATGAGTAAAATATTTCTTGGACATTAACTCATAAGTGTCAATGACAGCGTCAATATCATCTAAGTGAATTCCAACAGAGACTCTCATTAACATATGTTGTGGTCTCTCTACAATTTTTCCATTAATTTTTAATAAGTATGATCTTTCAAGAGTTTTAAATCCAAAGTAATCATATCCAAAATCTCTATTGTAAATAATTTTTGAATCTAATAACTCTGCATTTTTCATAATAATCTTTGATACTTCATCAGATAATAAAGGAGCTTTTTTTCCTGTCATTGGATTTACATATTCATGTAAATCTTTCATAGTTTCTGAAAAAGACTTAAGAGTGTTTTTGTGTAAGTTTGAGACAGAAATTCTTGCTGCCAATGAAGCGTAGTCAGGATGAGTAGTTGTCATCGTTGCTGCAATTTCTGCAGCGAGATTATCTAATTCCGATGTTGTTACACCATCATAAAGACCTTCAATTACTCTCATTGCAACTCTTACTGGGTCAACCAGATCATTAAAACCATAGCAAAGCTTTTTAATTCTAGCAGTTATTTTATCAAACATTATGGGCTCTTTTCTACCGTCCCTTTTTTGTACGTACATAAATTATATCTTTTTACTAATTAAAATTACTTGTTTGATAATTTCCTAAAAGTCGTCGTCAAAAGTTATTTTTGAGTCATCTTTTTTATCATTATTAAGAACACCTGCTTTCTGATATTCGGCAACTCTTTTTTCAAAGAAGTTAGTTTTACCTTGTAGATTAATCATATCCATAAAGTCAAATGGATTTGAAACATTAAATTCTTTTTTACACTCAAATTCATCTAATAGTCTATCAGTAACAAACTCTAAATATTGAGTCATTAATTTAGCGTTCATTCCAATTAAACTAACAGGTAAAGACTCTGTAATGAATTCTCTTTCTATGTTTAGTGCATCAAGTAAAATTTCTTTAATTCTTTCCTTAGGAACCTTATTTATCATATGATTGTTGTGAAGGTGGACTGCAAAATCACAGTGTACTCCTTCATCACGAGATATTAATTCATTTGAGAATGTTAAGCCCGGCATTAAACCTCTTTTCTTCAACCAAAAAATTGAACAAAATGAACCAGAGAAAAAGATTCCTTCAACACCTGCAAATGCTATAAGTCTTTCAGCAAAAGAATCTGATTCAATCCACTTAAGGGCCCAGTCTGCTTTTTTCTTAATTGCGGGAAAATTTTCAATAGCTTTAAAAAGCTGATCCTTTTCTTTGTCATCTTTCACATAAGTGTCAATCAATAACGAATAAGTTTCTGAATGAATATTTTCCATCATGATTTGGAATCCATAGAAAAATTTAGCTTCGGAATATTGAACTTCATTCACAAAGTTTTCTGCTAAATTTTCATTAACTATTCCATCTGAAGCAGCAAAAAATGCAAGTATGTGTTTAATAAAATATCTTTCGTCATCATTTAATTTTGCAGACCAATCATTTAAATCTTGATGTAGATCAATTTCTTCAGCAGTCCAAAAACTAGCTTCACATTTTTTATACCATTCCCAGATATCATGATGCTTAATAGGGAATATGACAAATCTGTCTTTATTTTCTTGTAAAAGTGGTTCTTGCTGCATGTTAATAGATTTGATTTTAACTTAATTTCGTTTCTTCAAATATTTAAAATTATAATGATAATTGAAAGTGAATATTTGAAACATTAACATAAAGTTTTTAACATTAAAAAAGGATAACTTTTTTTAATTCATTTTTTTAAATTATTAAAAATTTTAATGCTAAATATTAATTAAAAAAATTTCAATATGTCAATTGTTAATGGGTATCAAAATGACCATCTAAATAATATTTTGTACATTTTTTTGACTTATGTTTGTATTAACAAAATGAAAAACTTAGAAAAAATATTATTGTTTTTAACAATTTTGCTTGTAGTATTTAATTTGACACAGTTAAATGTCTATAATTTTTTGGGAGATGAAAATAGAATTGCACTAATATGTTTTATTCTATCATTATGTGCTCTTATTCTTATTTTAATTTTAATGATTTCAAAAAGAATTAAAAATAGATATCGTAATTAAATTTCAATAAAATCTACATTTACACCAGACTTTATTAAAAACTCAATTCCTGATTGATCTTTATACTTCTTAGAATATACAACTCTACTTATTCCAGATTGAAAAATAAGCTTACTACATTCTTTACATGGTGACAGTGTAATGTATAGAGTAGCGCCATTAGTGGATTGTGTAGAACCTGAGACTTTAGCAATTGCATTTGCTTCAGCATGAAGAACATACCATTTTGTATAACCATCTTCGTCTTCACAAAAATTTTCAAAACCCGATGGAGTCCCATTATATCCATCTGATATAATCATTTTGTCTTTAACAATTAGAGATCCAACTTGTCTTCTTTTACAGTAAGAAAGCTTGGACCA
The DNA here is from genome assembly GCA_018646865.1 of Cryomorphaceae bacterium. Lineage (GTDB taxonomy): Bacteria > Bacteroidota > Bacteroidia > Flavobacteriales > Flavobacteriaceae > Marisimplicoccus. The sequence goes on from JABGTW010000063.1 coordinate 17,343, forward strand.
TTCCTCAGCCATCTTAAGATATGCAATGTCATATTTTAGTTGTTTGTTTTTCAATCTTAAAGATTAGTAATTGATTGCTAAATATAAGTTAATCTAGATTTATTTTTTAGTTTCTTTATATATTTGTAAAAAAATAGAAAGAATGTACCCAGAAGAAATAGTAAAACCAATGAAACTTGAATTAATTGAATCAGGTTTTTCAGAGCTTACCACATCAGAAGAAGTTAAGTCTGTATTATCAAAGCAAGGGACAACAATGATTGTTGTTAATTCAGTTTGTGGTTGTGCAGCAAGAAATGCAAGACCAGGAGTAATTATGTCATTATCCAATAAAATAAAACCTGATAATATTTGCACAGTCTTTGCTGGTTTTGATATTGAAGCAACAAATACAGCAAGAGAGGAAATGCTGCCTTTCCCTCCTTCTTCTCCATCTATCGCTTTATTTAAAGATGGTGAATTGGTTCACATGGTAGAGAGACATCATATTGAAGGAAGAGATGCAGATCTTATCTCTAAAAATCTTATTCAAGCCTACAACGAATATTGTTAGTTATTTTGGGAGAGAAATTGTAAAAACAGTACCCTTTTTATTCTTTGATTTATATGATATCTTACCTCTGTGTGAGTTTATAATACTTCTTACAATTCCAAGTCCTAATCCCATTCCATCAGATTTAGTTGTAAACTTTGGCTCAAATATTTTTTCTCTATTACTTTTAGAAACTCCAAGTCCATTATCAGAAACTGTTACCTTAATATTTTTTGAAGATTCTTTTATTATGACTTCAATATTTGGCTCTCTATCATGAGGTATTGCTTGAATACTATTTTTAATTAGATTAGTCATTACTCTAATCCATTGAGCTTTATCTAATTTTAAAAATATATTTTCATTAGAAGTTTCAAGAGTAATTTTATTATGTTCAAAAATTTCAACAACTTTTTTAGTTGCTTCTACTATATCTGTTTTTTCAAGCTGTGTTTTTGGAAGAGTTGCAAAATCAGAAAATGCAGTAGCTACATTACTCATTGTATCAATCTGTTCAATTAATGTTTCACAAAAATCATTAAGTTTAAGTTTCTCATCAACAGAATTCAAACCATTATTTTTTTGAAAACTTTGAACAGTTAATCTCATTGGTGTGAGTGGATTTTTAATTTCATGTGCAACCTGTTTAGCCATTTCTTGCCAAGCTTGTTCTCTCTCAGTTTTTGCTAATCTTTGGGCGCTGTCTTCCAAATCATCTATCATCTTATTATACGAATTAACTAAACTATCAATTTCTTTAGTAGCATTATTTAAATATATCTTTTCATTTTTTTTCAAAAGACCTGTTTGCCCAATTTTTAATCTTATTGTTTCAATTGACCTTGTAACAAATCTGGAAATAAAATAAGCAAGCACAATTGCAACTACCAACATGATAAAGTATATCTGGTATAAAGTTGTTAAGAAAACATTTAATTCACTCTCGGCAAATGATACATCCTGGAAGTAGGGAAAGAATAATATTGCATATTTTTCTCCAGCATCAGTTTTTAAAACACTATAGGAAGATTGGAATTTACCAACATCTGTAATGTTCTCAGAAGTAAATTTACCTTCTTCATTTGACACTAACATGTTTGCAAAATCAATATCTAAAGAATAGTTGTTTGAAATTACATCTAATGGAAGGTAAGAATAAAAGAGAGGGTGTCCTTCAATTGTAAAAATAGAATATTCAACACTATGAATTTTAGTGATTTCCTCAAAATCAATAGTATAATCTACCCACTTATCATAATTACCTGAAAGATCATATTTCTTTACAATATAGTTAATCTGTCTTTTTAATTGACTTTCTTTTCTTTCCTGTCTGTATGAATTATATTGATCAGATTCACTTCTATATTGATAATATGTAGAACCTAGAACAAGAAGAATAGCAGTAAACACCAACAAAATCATTGAGATAAAAATTCTCAACCTCAAAGACATTTTGTTTTTCAAAAACTTCATTTGGATTTTTTATGAAATTATTGAAAATTATTGAGAAGAGCAATTATACTACTATATCAAATTACTCCTTGATTTTTTAAACTTGTAAGGTAGGTTAAGATATCATTTACCGCATCTGTTAAAGAATTAACAGATATTGTTGCTCCAGAAATTGCTGCAATATTTTTTCTGTATTTAAATCTTTCAATAAAACTCTTTCCTTTAAATTGACTAAGCCATCTTTTACTTCCAATCTCTCCACCATAGTCCTCTCTGTAGACTAAGATTTTGATTGATTGAATAACAAGATTATCATCAAATAATACTAAATAATCAAAATACTTTGTTTGGCTTGGGGCAGTACCTAAGTAAGCATAGCCAATCTTTTGATTGTCTGAAATTATTGACAGTAATCTTTTTGATAAGAAATCTTCAAAGTTTTGGTTTATGGCTCTTTCCAGCTGATAATTTTCAATTGAAAAGACTTTTTTGATTTCTTTATCTGCTTTTTTATTAATCTGTGAAAAAGCAAAAGATGAGTTAATCAACAAATAAACTAATATTAGAAAAGTATTTTTTTTCACTATTTAGAAAAATATTCCAACACCCATATTAAATTGTCCTTTAGCATCACTGTTATTTACAGCGGTTCCTTTAGATTGATAATCCATTTTAAAAACGGATCCTTTCGATAAATGATATGAAGCACCAATTGTCCATTCTTTTCTATGAAATGCAAGATTTTTTTCAATACCATCAACAGCTTTGTGTTGATTTAAATCTTCATACCTCAAAAATAGATCAAGTCTTTGTTTTGCCTCTATTGGAAGTACATTATATGCAGCTTCAATATAATATCCACCCATTTGAGATCCAAGATCTTTTCCAGATGCTCTGTTATATTGATTAGTGTCAGAAAGGTTTGCATTTATATATTGGTATCTAGCTGAGAAATTATTTTTAACATATCTAGCGTCAAAGCCGAACATATTTAAACCAACTTGAGATCCAGTTGATGAAGTATCTATAGTTTGTGTTTTTCCAGTATAGTATGATAGCCCTAATCTTAATCCGAGAATTCCATAGAAATCAAGTCTAGTTGAAAGATTTGCATCACTTCCAACAGACTCAGCACCTTTCTGTCTTCCTGAACGAAGTCCATTAGTACCTTTTAATTTATGAGCTCCATTGAAAGAAACTGGACCATTCATAATATAAGCTTGATATCTCATGTTAAAATTATCCAGCCTTCCTGCAATACCGATACCAATTTCTCTCCAAGTCGTTGGGACAATTTTATTATCAAGTGTAGGTCTTTCTACACCATTAAAGGTAGTAGGTTCATGGTACTCATTTACAATACCCATAGGTACTAAAAGTAATCCTGCTCTAAGATTTGTGTTATCATTTAAAGCATAATTTAACCATGCTTGTTCTATGTAAACTTCCTTTACATGTTCGTACTCAACTTCAGTGATGAACGATACTCTATCATCAAATTTATATGCAAATAACATAACTAATCTTTGAACATCTAATTCAGATGGACCAGAATCATAGTCATTATATGTTACTTCACCATATCCACCAATGGTTAAACCAGAGTCTAAATTTGCTAAATTCTGAAACTGTTGTTGATAGCTATTAAGTTGTTGATTCTCCTGTGCGGATATAAAAGAAACAGTCAAAACTAAGAAAGTTGGAAATATTTTTTTCATTTGGTTTGTATGTTATTTATAATGATTCTAAATAACAAATATATATAATTATTTAGAATCATTATAAATAAAAAGGAAATATTTTTTAAAATCCTAGTTCTCCCTCGTTGGGTTGATAGACATAATTAAATGTATAGTATTTGGATTCATCAGAATAAGCATCAGGATTGGCAGGTGCATTTTTATAATAGCTTAGGATTTCCATTTTTGCATACTTACCATCATTTGTTTTAAAAACAAAAATTTTACCTGGTGTAGGGGATATAAGATTTACTGGAGGTCCCTGATATGTATACCATCCATTACCTCCTCCTGTTGGTATTGCATATCCACTCTCAGTATCTTGGGCTAACAATTGAACATCAACATCAGTAACACTAGCCAATGTACCGCTAGCTATATATACAGAGGCGTTACCATTTCTAGTAGGTTCATCAATTGTGCCAAGTGAAATTCCACCATTAACAATTATTGATGTTGCTCTAAATGCAACATCCCAGTCTGAATCGCTATTAGTTACTTGACCAGTTGAAAAATTAAATTTGGTGAATTCGCCAGAGATTGGAGCAAATTGACCAGTACGTTGATCTACTCCGCCATTTTGTGGAGCATAAAGATTATCGAATCTTTCAGACACAATATCTAAGAGTTGAATTTCATCATCTTTTTGACAAGAAGAGAAAACTAATAATAAAGAAAATAATATAAAGGTGCTTGTTTTCATAATAAAAATTTGGTTGCGGTTATAGTGTAATGTTAAGTTTTGAATAAATAATTCTCCCTGGATAATTAGGAATATTTTCACGATCAGTATAATCAAACAGATTTTCTACTCCGAATGTTAAAATATAATTTTTGTAATTTTTAGAAATTGATATATCAGATATGAGATTTGACTCTACAAAATCATCAAAGTCATCTAATAAGTTGTTACCATTAGAGTCTGATAGACCATATTTACTTCTATATTTTGATTTAAAATAAATATCAAAATAATCTTTAAAAGCATAAGAGATCTTTAAATTAAAATTGTGTTTTGAACGATTGTAAAGTCCAAAATAATCTTTTGGCTTAATTTGAAAAGTTGGTGAAGATGGAGTCCTTCTTGCAAATACTTCACCATTTTTAATTTGATTTTTAGAATCATTATCTTTTGCTTCCAGGAATTGATAACCAAGACTAATTTCAATATCATTGAAAACAGTAGATGTAGAATTAAATTCAATTCCCTGAGTATATACTTTATTTAAATTATAATAACTAAAAATACTTTGACCATTTACCTTAGAGGCAATTATTTTATAATCTATAAGATTTGATATTTGATTTCTAAAAAAATTAATATCAAAAACAGTACTCTTATTAGTCTTTATATTGAATCCTAAATTGAAGCTTATTGATGTTTCAGGTTTCAACTTACCTTCAAATTCATCCTGAGAAATAATGAGATTTGATATTTGACCTAGACTCTGAAGGTTAGATATAATTTCTTTAGCTGCATTAAATCCAATTACTGAGTAACCAGAAATTGAATTTGAAAAGTTGAAATAAAGCTGTCTGTAATCAGGTGTTTTAAATCCCTTTCCAATAGAGATTTTAGAAGAAATATTATCATTAATTTGAGTTCTTATTGCAAATCTTGGACTAAACTCTGATTCATATTCGTCATATTGATCATATCTAGCTCCAAAAACATAATTTGTGTTTTCAAAAATAAACCCTTCATATTGAACAAAATAATTAAAAGAATTTTGAGAGACTTCTTCTCTATAAAAATTATTTCTTTTAAGCAATTCACTATAAAAACCTAGACCAAAAGTTAAAGTATTTTTTTTGTTGATTGTATAGATTGATCTTAATTCAGATTTAAATAATGATTGATTAAAAAATGATTCTTCAATTGAATTTTGATTTAGCCTAAACTCTTCATCATTTTTATAATTAGTGTAATAGTTTTCAAAAATTAATTTATAATTTTTATTTTTTATATAATTAATTGAAGTGTTTATACCGAGTTCATTTATTATGTTTTTTCCATACGAATTTTCATTAAGCGTAAAATTTTGATTTTCATTGTAAATTCTAACTGAAGAAAAATATGACCACTTATTTTTTTTAAAATTGTAACGTAAAAATCCAGTATAACTTTTATAGGGCTCTACTGTATTAAGAATTGAATCATCATTTAGGTCATAACCATTACTATCAAAAGAATTAAAATAAAAATTAAGATTATCACCATTTTGTGAAATTTTACCAAGATTCACAGAAATATCATTAGTATTAAATGTTGAAATTTTATAGCTGGCTTCTGCTGAAATAGAATCCTTAGTTTTAGATGTGATAAGATTAACAACTCCTCCTAACGCATCAGTTCCATATAAACTGGATGAACTTCCCTTTATAATTTCTATCTGTTCTATATTGCCAATAGATATTCTATCAAGATCTAAAGTACCAGATTGTCTTCCGATTATTGGGGAGCCATCAATTAATAACAAGGTGTATTGTGAGTCAAGACCTTGAATTTGAATTCCATTACCTCCACCGAAATC
>JABGTW010000009.1 GCA_018646865.1 Cryomorphaceae bacterium
ACATTGAAATATGATTGCAAAGGCTTTTGAAAAATTTAATTATACAACAGTAATTATTTCAAATTTATTATTGTTGGGTATCTCAGTATATTATACAACACTAGAGGTTAAATGGTCTTTTTTTGAATCTCAAATTTTAAATGGAATTATAATTTTTGGAGCATTTTTACTCACGTCTTATTCTATAGACACTGTTGCAAGACAAATTATTCTTGATAGATCAAACACAAACGCTTATCATCTACTGATGTACCCTTTAATTATCCTGGCATATCCAGTAGAATCAGTTGATTTAAGGTTTATACTTTCCTCTGCGGCAATGTTTTCAGCATGGAGAAACTTTAGAATTTTTTTAGAAACAAAGCGGGAGGCATTAAAAACACGACGACTATTTGACACTTCAATTCTTTTAAGTTTGTCAACGCTTTTAATAATAGAAAACATCTATTTATTTGCTCTCCCTTTTGCTCTTCTTCTTTCTGCTAATATAAAAAGAGATATAAAACATTTTGTTTTGCTTTTAATTACCCCTATTATTTTAATACCTACTATTTACATATTTATTAAAACACTTTCTTTAGAGTTCTTTTTGTTTAGCTCATACTTTGTTGGAAACGAATTTTCATTAACAAGTCAACCAACCTTTACAGTCTCACAAGCGCCACTAGCATTAATTTTTTTATACTATGTGGCTGCGGTCTTTTCAAAAATGATAAAAAAAGGGGTAAGCCTTCAAAGAAGAGCTGTTGATCTTGCCGCGGTTTTATTTCTAGCGACACCTTTCATTGTAGTTTTATGTCAAGAGGATAAAAGTGGGTCTGAGTATCATTATTTTTCACTAATATTAGTATACTTTATCGTTCAACTTTTTTTAAAAAACAGAAACAGTTCAATTGTAAACTTTATCTTTATGTCCTTAATTGCATCTATTATAATTTTTAATTTTTTATTATGAAAAACACTAAAATAAGCAAGCTCGCAATTGAAATATTTGAAAAATCTGTAAATGATTATCACGTGCATGATGACATATCAAGTTTGCCTGTAAATCCCTATGAAAAGAAAAGCTTTGAGCACTTGCTTTATGAGAAAAACTGGATAGACACTGTTCAGTGGCATTATGAAGATATAATAAGAGATCCTGAAATTGACCCTATCGAAGGAATGAAGCTAAAAAGAATGATTGACAGTTCAAATCAAAATAGAACTGAAATGGTTGAATATATCGATTCATATTTTCTAAATCTATACTCAGATGTAAATCCCATAAATGGAGCTAAGGTAAATTCAGAAAGCCCAGCATGGGCAATGGACAGGCTTTCAATATTAATATTAAAAATCTATCACATGGATGAAGAGGCAAAAAGGACTGATGTGAGTGATGAACATAAAGAGAGCTGTAAATCTAAGCTTGATGTTTTACTTGATCAACAAAAAGACCTTTCAGAATCAATAGACCAGCTTCTTGAAGATATTGGATGCGGAGAGAAAAAAATGAAAGTTTACAAGCAAATGAAAATGTATAATGATGAGTCGCTAAACCCTGTGTTGTATAAAAAAGATGATTCAAAAAAAGGATAAATCTATTCTAGTTTTTAGATTTTCAGCCCTTGGCGACATCGCCATGACAATTCCTGTCTTAAGGTCTTTTTTTAACACCTATCCTAATCAAAAAATAATATTTGTTTCTAGGGGGTTTGTGCAGCCCTTATTCAAAGAATTTGAAAATCTTGAGTTTGTTTCGGTTGATTTTAATAATGATTTTAAGGGTTTAAAAGGGTTGTTTAAACTATTCAAAAGCTTAAGAAAAAATAAAATAAAAGCAGTAGCGGATTTACATAATGTTTTAAGAACCAAGATTCTAAAAATACTCTTCAAAATGGTTTTTATAAATGTTCAGTCAATTGATAAGGGAAGAGCAGAAAGAAAAAAACTAACCAAAAAAAAGAATAAAAAATTTAAACCATTAACACCTATACATTATAGATATTGTGATGTTTTTGGACGCCTCGGCTTTCCAATTGATCTTGCCAATCATGAGTATCCAATAAAACCGTATTTGCCAGAAAATTCAGAGGAACAAAAGGTTCTTGCTAAAAGTGGAGATAAAACAATAATTGGAATAGCTCCATTTGCCTCCTTTGCAGGAAAAAACTATCCATTAGACTTGATACAAAACGTAATAGCTTATCTTCAAAAGGACCATATAATTTATCTTTTTGGAGGAGGAGAAAATGAGTTAAAGCAAATTAAGATTTGGGAAAAGGCTTATGACAATGTAACGGATATTGCTTCGTCATTTAACTTAACGGAACAAATTAACATAATAAGCTATGCTGACCTTATGATATCAATGGACTCTGCGAATGGCCACATCGCAGCTAACTGTGGAGTTCCGGTTCTTACAATATGGGGAATGACTCATCCTTTTTGTGGCTTTACACCTTTTGACCAGGGGATAGAAAATTCAATAATGGTTGACAGAAACTTGTATCCCGATATACCCACTTCTGTTTTTGGCAACAAAATTCCAAAGGGCTATGAAAGCGCTTTTAGATCAGTTAATCCTAAAGAGGTAATTGAAAAAGCATTAGAAATTTTAAAGTTAGCTAAACCTCATCATAATTAACCTCAACTTCATCAGAGGTTGGCCTAGCTTGACACGAAAGTATATATCCACCCTCTATTTCATCGTCAGTCAATATCTGGTTGTTGTCCATTTCAACAGAACCCTTGTTGAGCTTTGCTAAACAGGTGCTACAAATGCCTCCCTGACATGAATAGGGAGCATCTATATCATTTTCAAGAGCCAACTCTAATATGGTTTTGTTTTGATCCATTACAAGATTATATTCTAGATCATCACAAATAATTTTTACTTTTTTTGACATATGTATACTGATTATCAGCGCAATATTACTAATAAAAAAGGTATTTATTAAAAATAAAATTGTAGTTTTATTTCCCAATTTTGAAAAAATGAAAAATTACGATTTATCAGCAAGCTGTAATACTATTGAAAAAAACAGTAGCTTCACAGGCAACTTTACCTCTGAATCAGACTTTAGAATTGACGGTTCCTTTGAAGGAAATATAGAGACAAAAGGAAAGGTTGTTATAGGTAAAAACGGAAAAATAGACGGCACCATTGTTTGTTCTTCAGCGGACATCGAAGGCAAATTCAGCGGAACAATTCATGTTGAAGATCTTTTATCAATTAGATCCTCTGGCGAGGTTCATGGTGATGTGGTAATGTCAAAATTAATCGTAGAGTCTGGAGCTGTTTTTAACGCAAAGTCTTCCATGCAAAATGAGGCTTCTAACATAGCGCCTTTAAAAAAGATTACAAACTTCAACGACACACGTGAAAAAACAGCCTAAACCTTGGCTTATATTTTCTGGTTTAGTTTTTCAGATTGCCGCGATTATGTACCTGTCTTCAAAGCTTGGAGGGTGGGCAGATTTATATTATAGAAATCAACAGAATCACTTCACTTTAGCCCTTTCAATTATTGGCATAATACTGATTATCTTTCTAATAATTTCGCAGACAAAAAATTTAAAATAACTTTTTAAATTTTGACCTCAAATCATTTTAAAAACACCTATTAATATATTACCTTTGTGGCGCAAAACTTAATCTTCTTGCCTTCAGCATGATTTATATTAAAAGCAGACCTTTTTTCCTAACACTGATGCTTCTGTCTGCCTCTTTTGCAAATGCTAAAGAAGAAGAAAAAAAACAAACACTTCAAGAGGAGATAACGGAGTATGTCTATCATCACGTTCAAGACTCACATGACTTTTCTCTTTTTTCAACCAAGGATAAAAAAACAGGCGAAAAAATATATTACGGCTTTCCACTTCCAGTAATCTTAGTTGATGAAGGTCTTAAGTTCTTTATGTCTTCAAAATTAGATCACGGAAAAAAAGTTGTAGAATCTTCGGGAAAATATTACAAGCTTTATCATGGAAAAATATATGAAACTAATCAAGAAGGAAAGATGTCTTATGACGAAAAAGGAGAGGTAACAAATTTAAAGCCTCTAGATTTGTCAATAACCAAAAGTGTTTTCTCTATTTTACTAGTGTCAATGTTAATGTTTATGTTGTTTACGTCACTAGCAAAATCATATAAAGAGAATAATCAGATAGCAAAAGGAGTAGGCAGGTTTTTTGAGCCAATTGTAATTTTAATTAGAGATGAAATTGCTATTCCTAGTATTGGTGAAAACAATTATAAAAAGTATATGAGCTTTTTATTAACCTTGTTTTTCTTTATATGGTTTCTAAACCTTCTTGGGTTAAGCCCCCTAGGGGTTAATGTAACCGGAAACATAGCAGTAACTTTTGGGTTAGCACTAATTACTTTTTTAATCACAAACCTTACTGCCAATAAAACATATTGGAAACACATTTTTTGGATGCCAGGTGTTCCAGTTTGGCTTAAACCTTTATTGGCACCAATCGAACTTTTAGGAGTATTTATTAAACCCTTCTCATTAATGATAAGGTTATATGCCAATATTCTTGCAGGTCATATTGTATTATATAGCTTGATTGGACTAATTTTTATTTTTAAAAATCTAGTTGGATCTAGCCTATCACTTGTCCTTGTGTTCTTTATATCAATCATCGAAGTATTAGTGGCCTTATTGCAAGCGTATATTTTCACGCTTTTATCGGCACTTTATTTTGGATTTGCTGTTCAGGAGGACGATCATTAACTTTAAATAAATGTATAACTTAAATAAATAAAAATGGAAATACC
>JABGTW010000008.1 GCA_018646865.1 Cryomorphaceae bacterium
AAAAATGGCATCAATAAGTTTACCTTCTCCCATGCTTTCATCTACTTCAATTGACATTTCATTACAAATCGATCTTAATTCAGATTCATTCATATTGGAAATATCATAACCAGTAAACTTCTTTATTGCATCAATTATTGACAGTCTTTCATAAGGAGCTTTAAAATCAATTGATTTAGAATCAAATTGAATTTCTGTTTTGTTATGAATACCTAGACATACTTTTTCGATTAGTGACTCAGTTAATTCCATCATCCAGAAATAATCCTTATACGCAACATACAGTTCAAGTATTGTGAATTCAGGATTATGATTCTTATCCATGCCTTCATTTCTAAAATCTCTCGAAAATTCATATACTGCTTCAAAGCCACCAACAATTAATTTTTTTAGAAATAATTCATCTGAAATTCTTAAATATAAAGGAATATCAAGTGCGTTATGATGGGTCACAAATGGACGAGCAGTTGCTCCACCAGGGATTGGTTGTAGAACTGGAGTTTCAACTTCCAGATATGATTTTTTATTTAAAAACCCTCTTATGGTGTTTATAATTTTTGTCCTCTTTATGAAAGTATCTTTCACATGAGAATTAACTATTAAGTCAACATATCTTTGTCTATATCTTTGTTCTAAATCAGTAAAACTATCATATTCATTTCCTTCTGAATCAACCTTGGGTAAAGGAAGGGGTCTTAAAGATTTATTAAGTATTGTAAAGTCTTTTACTAACACTGTAACCTCTCCAACTTTTGTTTTAAACATACTTCCTTTAATTCCAATTATATCTCCAATATCTAGAAGTCTTTTATAAACAGTGTTATACTTGGTTTTATCGTTACCTTCACATATTTCATCCCTATTAAAGTAAACCTGTATTCTACCTTTACTATCTTGAACTTCGGCAAAAGAAGCATTGCCTTGAATTCTACGTGACATAATTCTACCCGCAATAATTACTTGTTTTTTTTCATCAAAATTTTCAATCAATTCTGATGAGAAGTTATTTACAGGGAATAATTCAGCAGGGTATGGATTTATTCCAAGTTTTTTTAACTCTTCAAGTTTTTCTCTACGAATTTTTTCTTGTTCAGTCACTTGTAATTGTTTAGTCAAAGATAAGTTTTAAAAAACAATCATTGAAGTACAAATTTCTATATTTGATTGATAAATGAAAAATAATAAAATCATTTTAAGAGATATTGGAAAATCTTCATTTTCAGATGCATGGCAATACCAGGAGGAAATTTTTAAACAAACTATAGATCAAAAAATTAAAAATAGATCAAGTGAAAATAAAATTGATACTAATAACTTTTTAATTATCACTGAACACAATCCTGTTTATACAATTGGAAAAAGTGGAAATATTACTAATTTGTTATTGAATGAAGTGGAGTTGAAAACACAAGGTATCGAGTTTTATAAAATTAATAGAGGAGGGGATATAACATATCATGGTCCTGGACAGATTATGGGTTATCCAATCATTGATCTTGATAACTTTTTTACTGATATTAATTTATACTTGAGAAAACTGGAAGAAGTAATTATTAATACACTCCAATCATATGATCTAAATGGTTTTACTATTAAAGGAGAAACTGGTGTTTGGGTTAAAGACAATAATGGGTTATCTAAAAAAGTATGCGCCTTTGGAATAAGAGCAAGTAGATGGGTTACGATGCATGGATTTTCTTTTAATGTGAAGCCAGAACTAAATTATTTCAAGAATATTATCCCCTGTGGAATAAAAGATAAGGGTGTAACTTCAGTTTCAGAATTAAAAAAAAGTGATATTGAAATGAATGAAATTAAACAAGTACTGTATGAGAATTTTGCTAAATCTTTTAGTGCTGAATTAGTTTATGAAAACTAATTTATTTCATATGAAACAATAGAATATTTATCAAGTCTAGTTAGAACTTCAATTTTACCATCCTTGTCAGAATCTTTGATGTCAATTATTGAATTTCCTTTTAGAGGAAACCCGTTTAATAACTCACCATTATCTTTGTATAAATAAATATTATTTTCACTTATATCAGTAATTCCAACTAACATAGTTCCTAATTCATTAAAAATTTTAGGTTTTGAATATCTCCCGAAAGGAAGCTTAACATTTATGCCTTTTATTGATAAACTATTCTCACTTATGAATACCAAATTATCATTTTTTATATCGATCAAATTATCGCTAGATAAATTCAGATTTTTCTTTGATAATTTGCCATCTAAACCAATTTGAATCAAATTACCTTGATTATCTGTTGTAGTAAAAGTTTTCATATAAGAAAAGATAGAGTTTTTACTAAATTGAATTTTTTCATCAATTTTTATTCTGTCTTTTCCTCTTCGGTCTAAAATTTTTAAATCACCATTTTCTAATTGAACCGTAATAAAGTCTTTTCCATCTATTCTTATGTGGACTGGACTTTTTATTATACTTGATTCAAAAATATTGGGTTTAAAACCACTAACTCTTTTTCCTTTTGAATCAAACATTTTAATAATGTTATCATTGGTGACTAAGAATCTGTAATTTCTATTTTTCTCATAATCAAAAATTGAGATAGGATTGATAATTTCTCCAGAATCAATTTTAAAACTTAATTCTCTTACTTCATTTCCATTTCTATCTAATACATAAAATTTATCGTCAGTTCTAAAATTTATTTGAAGTCTCCCATTTTTATAAGTATCTATCTGTTTAATATCACCAATTATCTTTTTAGGAATTTTTTTCTTCCAATACTGATTTCCCTTATTTGAATAATAATATAAATAGTTTTCGCTATCCTGGAATGTAAAATCATATTGATTATTTATATGATTTTTTAACCAAATAGGATCTGTAATTAATTCATTATCAAATGTTAGAAAAAACTCTGTATATACATCTTTAGTTTCTTTTGTTTGGTTAGTTTTTGCATAATCAAAATCTAAAAGTGCTATATTTTGATTAATTATTCCACTAAATCCAATAAAGGGATAAACTTTTGAGTCTGCTTTAATGGAATTATTTTGATTTAATTTATCAGAACTATTATTAGCTACCCATAAAAATGAATTTTTTTTAGACTTTAGATTTTTAAAATTTAAATATTTAGAGTTAGAACTAAGATTATCATCTACTCTTTCTGAATTAATTATCTTTTTTATCTGAGATATTGATTGAGTAATTAATAATGAATTATCTATTAATGTAGCGTAGATAGGTAATATTTCTTGATCAAAGCTTTTAATAAGAGTTTCCAGGTCTTTATCGAGATTAATTTTTTTGACATTTTTAAGATTATCAATTTTACTAAGTTTAAAATATTCTTCTACTTGATCCGTATTAGTAATTCCAAGAATTAAGAATTTTTCTTGATCTTCTACAAAGCTTATTTCATTAATTAAATTTAAAGAATCAAAATTCATATTTTCAGATGAAAAATCATTTCCCTTTAAATAATTTTTAAAGTTGAAAATAAATCTTTCAGAATCAGAAATTGTTAATGAAAAAAATGATGAAAAAGAATTTGGAATAATTTTATCATTTCTAATTTCCGACGGAGGAATATTTTTTAAAATTGATATTTTACTATTAACTGAATCATTAATTCTTGTGGCACCTGTCATCTTAACTTCTTCAAGTGAGTATTTAAAGTCATAATTAATCCATGAATTGTTTAAGTCTGGAAAAAAGGAAACATTACTTAAAGTATTTAATAATATGTTGGAATTTTTAGAAATTATAAAAATATTAAAGGGATCATTTGTATCAGTACCTTTTTTTATCTTTAGAAAATCAGAATCTATCTTTAGATTAGTCACATTATAATCTCTTATAATATTTTCAAGAACTATATCTTGGGTAGAACTAATTATATAGTTTTCCAAAATAATCTTATAAACTTCTTTAGAGTCAGTAGTGTCAATAAAGATTGTATTTTTTTGATACTTCCCTTTTATAATATCACTTTTAAATATAGAATCTTCTTGATTTGTTTTTCTAATATATGTATAAGCAATTTGATTTTTACCAAAAGATGTTA
>JABGTW010000007.1 GCA_018646865.1 Cryomorphaceae bacterium
GATAAAATTTTATTTAATGGAAAAATTGGAGTTCCAATTGGTGGAATTGAGGAGACACTTATAATAGGAGATGTTCAAATAGATTTTATTTTAAATCAAGACGGTAATCTAAGGGCGAAAGTTTTTAATAAAGAAAATGAATTTAGATATATTGGGGATGAATTAGGTTACACTCAAGGAGTTGGCTTGTCTTATCAAGTAGACTTTCAAACATTCAGAGATTTATTATCAAAAATTATAGTGAATAATAATTAACAATTTCAAGTTATTGCTTAATATCCTTAAATTTTATAATTAAATTTGTGCAATCTTAAGAAATTGACTAACAAAATAAGAAAAATAGGTGTTTTAACTTCTGGTGGCGATGCTCCTGGAATGAATGCTGCTGTTAGAGCAGTAGTTAGGTCAGCTGTTTATAATAATATTGAGTGTTATGGTATATACAAAGGCTATGAAGGTTTAATAACTGATGATTTAGTTAAGCTTAATGCAAGAGGAGTTAATAATATCATTAACAAAGGTGGAACTATATTAAAATCTGCAAGATGTCTTGAATTTAGAACTAAGGATGGTAGAATTAAAGCTAAGAACACACTAGATAAACATGGAATTGATTCATTAGTAGTTATAGGAGGAAATGGTTCTTTAACTGGTGCACTTTTATTAGAAGAAGAACACGGTATTAAGGTAATTGGTATTCCGGGAACTATTGATAATGATTTAGTTGGTACTAGATGTAGTTTAGGGTATGATACTGCTTTGAATACAGCTGTAAATGCTATTGATAAAATTAGAGATACTGCTAGTTCTCATAACAGGCTTTTTTTTATAGAAGTAATGGGCAAGGGCTCAGGTCACATTGCGCTTAATGCGGGTATTGGAGCAGGTGCAGAAGAAGTGCTTATACCTGAACAAAACATGGGATTAGATAGATTATTAGATTCTTTAAGAAAAAGTGAAAAATCTGGAAAATCTTCGAGTATAATTGTGGTTTCAGAAGGAGAAAAAATAGGTGATAATGTTTTTCGTTTTTCATCCTATATAGAAAAAAATCTACCACATTATGAAATTAGAGTTTCTATTTTAGGTCATATACAAAGAGGAGGTACTCCTTCTTGTTTTGATCGAGTATTAGCATCAAGAATGGGTGTTCAGGCTGTTGATTGTTTAATCGATGATAAAAGTAAAATTATGGTGGGTGTGATTGATGATAAAATGGTTACTATTCCTATTAGTGATGCCATTAAAGGAGGTCAAGAAATTGACAAAGATTTAATTAGAGTATGTGATATAATTTCAATTTAATTTTAATAATATAATTAACATGGCAATAAATATTGGTATAAATGGTTTTGGTAGAATAGGAAGGTTAGTTTTTAGATCTGCAATTAATAATCCTGATTTTAATGTTGTATCTATTAATGATCTTCTTGAAATTAATCATCTTGCTTATCTTTTAAAATATGACTCTGTTCATGGTTCATTTGATGGTTCTGTGGAAATAAGTGATAATAAATTAATAGTAAATGGAAAGACTGTTAAAATTACTGCTGAAAGAGATCCTAATAATATAGACTGGTCAGGTATGGGTGTTGATATAGTTGCGGAATGTACAGGAATTTTTACTTCCATTGAAACAGCTTCATCTCATATAAATTCTGGTGCCAAAAAAGTTGTAATTTCCGCTCCTAGTCCAGATGCTCCAATGTTTGTTATGGGAGTTAATCATAAAGATGCTAAATCCTCAGATAAAATAGTGTCAAATGCATCATGTACAACAAACTGTTTAGCTCCAATCGCGAAAGTATTGAATGATAATTTTGAAATTCAAGAAGGACTAATGACGACAGTTCATGCTGCAACAGCAACTCAATTTACAGTTGATGGTCCTTCTAAAAAGGATTTTAGAGGAGGAAGAAGTTCTCTTCTAAATATTATTCCTAGTTCTACGGGAGCAGCTAAGGCTGTTACTAAAGTAATTCCTTCTTTAGAGGGTAAGTTAACTGGTATGGCTTTCAGGATTCCTACAGCTAATGTTTCGGTAGTAGATCTAACAGTTAGATTAAAAAAAGAAACTTCATACAATGAAATAAAGAAAGTAATGAAAATTGCTTCTGAAAATGATTTGAGAGGTGTGCTTGGTTATTGTGAAGACTTGGTTGTTTCTCAAGATTTTATCGGTGATAAAAGGACATCAATTTTTGATGCTAACGCAGGTATGGAATTAAATTCAAAGTTTTTCAAAATAATTTCTTGGTATGATAATGAATGTGGTTATTCAAACAAACTTCTTGATTTAGGGAAACATATATATTCAATTTGATAAAAAAATGATTTTAGTTGTTGATAGTGGTTCTACTAAGACTGATTGGATAGCTTTAGATAATGAAGGTGAGGAGATTTTTTCTACTCAAACTTTAGGTCTTAATCCTCAAATGCTATCTAATGAAATATTGAATGAAA
>JABGTW010000030.1 GCA_018646865.1 Cryomorphaceae bacterium
CGCTGATGAAGCTCCCGCTGATGAAGCTCCCGCTGATGAAGCTCCCGCTGATGAAGCTCCCGCTGATGAAGCTCCCGCTGATGAAGCTCCCGCTGATGAGGCTCCCGCTGATGAGGCTCCCGCTGATGAGGCTCCCGCTGATGAGGATAAATAATCAAGTTTATGAATACTGATCATGTTAAAATTGGAACTATAGTTTCAAAACATGGTTATAAAGGATTTATCAAAATAAATGTATCATCATTTAATTTTGATAAATTACCTGACATAAAACATCTATTTATTGATATTAATAATTGTTTTGTTCCCTTCATGATTGAAGAAATTAAATCATTTTCAAATAATCTATTAATATTAAAGTTTAGCGAAGTTAATTCTGAGGATGAAGCGGATGATATAATTTTAAAAAATATATTTATTGAATCTAAAAATTATAAAACGACTGAACAAAAAGGTTTTTTTTATGATGAACTAATTAGATTTAATGTCTATAACCAATCAAAAAGAATTGGTATAATAGAAAGAATTAATATCGAATTACCACAGCCAGTTTTTGAAGTTTTAATTAACTCTAAGATAGTAATGATACCCATTCATGAAGATTTAATTGATAAAATTGATAAAAAAAACAATATTATTCACATTGATATCCCCGACGGACTAATTGAAATTATTTAATTGAATATTTAATTCATATTTTTGTATTCTAAGTTCCAAATAAATGAATGATAATTTTATTTCACCTGACTTCTATCAGATTGACGACCTACTTTCTGAAGAACATAAACTAATTAGAGAGTCTACAAGACAATGGGTTTCTAAATCTGTATGTCCTATAATTGAAGATTATGCTCAAAAAGCAGAGTTTCCTAAACACTTAGTAAAAGAACTTGGAGAAGTTGGTGCATTTGGCCCATATATTCCTCAAAAATATGGTGGTGCTGGTTTAGATCAGATAAGTTACGGAATAATGATGCAAGAAATTGAAAGAGGAGATAGCGGAATTAGATCTACTGCCTCTGTTCAGTCTTCATTAGTAATGTTCCCAATTTGGAAATTTGGAAGTGAAGAACAGAAGATGAAATTTCTTCCAAAACTTGCAACTGGAGAAATCATGGGTTGTTTTGGTCTAACAGAACCTGATCATGGCTCAAATCCTAGTGGAATGACTACAAATTTTAAAAGTGATGGAGATGATATAATTTTAAATGGATCTAAAATGTGGATCTCTAACTCCCCTTTTGCTGACATAGCTGTTGTATGGGCTAAGGATGAAAACAAAAGAATACATGGAGTAATTGTTGAAAGAGGTATGAAAGGATTCACGACTCCTGAAACACACAATAAATGGTCTTTACGAGCATCTGCTACTGGTGAATTAATCTTTGATAATGTAAGGGTACCTAAGAAAAATATTCTTCCTGGTAAATCAGGTTTAGGAGCGCCTCTAATGTGTTTAGATTCAGCTAGATATGGTATTTCTTGGGGAGCAATAGGAGTGGCAATGGATTGTTATAACACAGCTTTAAAGTATTCACTTGAAAGAGTTCAGTTTGGCAAACCCATAGCTGCAAAACAACTTCAACAGAAAAAATTAGCAGAGATGTTAACTGAAATTACAAAGGCTCAATTATTATCATGGAAATTGGGTAAACTAAAAAATGAAGACACCGCAACTTCAGCTCAAATTTCTCTTGCTAAAAGAAACAATGTTGATATGGCAATGAATATTGCTAGAGAATCAAGACAAGTTCTAGGTGGGATGGGAATTACTGGAGAATTTAGCATAATGAGACATATGATGAATCTTGAATCAGTAATAACATATGAAGGTACTCATGATATTCATTTATTAATTCTTGGCCATGATATTACTGGTCATAACGCCTTTTAATTAGAAGTCAAAAACAAATCCAATACTAGGAATTAGTGAACTTTGATTTTCGCTTAATATTTTTATTAAGTTTTTTGGATTAATAATGTTTTGATTTTCATCTCTTTGAAGACCATAGTCTGGGGGTACAGGAATTTGACTCATTAAAAGATTTTCTATATCAATATAAAAATTCATAGATGTTGACTTAAAGTTCCACCTTTTATCAATTCTTAAATCTAGTTTTGTGAACTGATCTAAAAAATAATTCCCAAGTTCAGAGTAGTCAAGAATTATTTCTGGATATGACTGATTGCTTAAGCTTAAATTAATAGGTGCATAAGGAGTTTTTCCAGTAAATCTGATTTTAGAACTTACTTCCCAATTCTTTTTTAGCTTATAACCTCCTGTAAAAGAAAAGAGGTGTCTATTATCCCAAACTGATGGTAAATATATATTATCAAAACCTGAAAATTTACTATAAAAGAAAGTGTAAGATAAAATACCGTAGAAATTATTTTTAAGTTTTTGCTGATAAAGGAATTCTAATCCATATGATTTTCCCTTTCCTTCCGTTAATATTTTCTCATTTCCAAGAACTTCAAAGCCTGCGCCTTTATTTGCTATAGAAACTCCATCAACCAAAGAGATTGGATAATTATTATATTTTTTATAAAAAGTTTCAAAGGTAAATCTAGAAGACTCTGTCCAGTTAAATTCCAAACCACCAACATAATGATCACTTCTTGTGTATTTAGAGTTTTTATTTAAAAACATATCATTCCTATCTTTAAAACCAAGTGAAGTATACGTTGGAATTTTGAAATATCTACCCGATGCAAAATTTAATTTCCATTTATTGTCATCTGATATTTTTAAAGAAAGTGCTATTCTTGGTGAGATATTTTCAAAAACATTATTCTTTTCAGTAAAGCTGTCTTGATCTAATCTGACTCCAAAAGAAATTCCTAGCTTGTCATTAATAAATGTTTTAGATGATTTAAAAAAGACTCCATATTTTATGAAATTTATTTTAGTATTGTAATTAGTATTATAAAAATCATATTGAGTTGTGTTTGAGTAATTAGATAATTGAAGATTTCCTCCAAATGAAAATTTATAATTATTGGAATTGTGATTACTATTAAATCTAAATTTAGTCTCATCCTCATTAGAAATGTTTGAAAAAGACGGATTTGATTTTGATAAATTATTTTGAAATCTTTCAAATCTATTATCTAACCTATTGTTGCTAACAGAGAGATTAAAAAATCCATTTTTATTTTTGTAAAACCTTTTCCATGAAAGGCCAAAAGTTCTAGATCTTTGATTTATAATAGGTATTTGTTCTATTTGAGACTCATTTTCGAAATCAAATTCGTCAGGTTCATTTACAGTTAACTTATCAACTGAACCAATACCAATGAAATTTAAATAATTAAAATCATCAATTTTATGTTTTATTTTCATTTGATAATCCCAGTAATCAGGCAAAAAGGATAACCCTATAGCCTTGAATAAAAACTGAAGATAACTTCTTCTAACAGATACTATAAAAGATGTTTCTTTATTTTTAAATAATTTTAATGGACCTTCAAAAGTTAACCCTGCTTCACTTGATCCAATTCTAAAATTCCCAGATATTCTTTCAAGATTTGCATCCTTTTGCTCAAAAGATAAAACGCCAGAAAGAGCATTATCATATTCTGCACCAAATGAAGAAGTTGAAAGAGTTACATCTTTTATAAATGAAACATTTATCAAACCTACTGGTCCTCCAGAACTTCCTTGAGTACTAAAATGGTTTATATTAGGTATTTCAATTCCATCTAGGTAGTATACAGTTTCATTTGGACCTCCACCACGAATTATTATATCGTTTCTAAAACCACCTATTGAAGGTGAAATTCCAGGTAGACTTTGAATAACTTTTGTAATATCATTATTACCTCCAGGATAAGTTTCAATTTCTACAGCGGAAAATGTCTGAGTTGATAGTGGAGTCTCAAAAGATGTTTTAAAAGGTGATTCTACCAAAATTACTTCATCCAGTATTTCTGATGAAGGGTTTAAAATATATTCTAATGGTCTATTTCCAGCTGACTTAACAATTACATTGTATATTGTAAGTGACTTAAATCCAATAAAACTTGCAGTTACATTATAACTTGAGGTAGGAATCTCTTTTATTTCAAAATATCCATCACTATTAGTAGTTGCAAAAAAATCTAGATTTTCAACTTTAATAGTTGCTCCTTCTAAGCCAAAACCAGTCTCAGAATCAATTACTTTACCTGAAATTGTCCCTAGATTCTGAGAGAATAAGTTTAGACATGTAAATAATAATAAAAAGGTAATTAACTGTTTATTCATTTAAGAGTTCAGAGCTTTATGACAGTAATCAAAACATTTTTTTACTTCTTTAACTCTATTTGAACCCTCTGGGATCCTATATTCCAACTCAATAGTTGCTGTAAACTTATATGAGTTATCTCTCATTAATTGTAAAACTTCAGTAATAGGTGTATCCCCTTTTCCCCAGATTTGATTATCAGTAGCCCCTACATTTAATGGTTTTATAGCCTGTCTATCCTTTAAATGCATACTGCAAATTCTAGAATGATTATTCAACATAAAGTTTAATAAATTTTCTTTTGTATTTTCTTTTCTTGCTGCTATATAGTGTCCAATATCCAGATTTATATAATTATTTTTTGAATTCTTTAGGGCAAAATCCCAAGCAGTTTCAGATGCTTGAAGATGAGCATGATATCCAACCTTGACATTATGTTTTTCAGCAAAACGAGAGATTCTATTTGTGTTATCTTCTGTTGTTAATTCTGCTGTTACAAATTCCGCACCCAGAGCTTTAGTAGCTTTCATGGCATACTCAATTTCATTATCAGTATTATTAGGACTCATACAATATGGTTTATATGCAAATATGTTTACGCCTACATCTTTAAACTGATTTTTTACATTTTTAAATTCTTTCATCGAAATATTAGTTCTCCAATTGGAATGAGACCTATTACTTCTTGGCATTCCCATTGATCTTTCAATATGATTTCCCATTAATTCAATATTATCAGTACCTGAATCTAAACAGTTTTGAATAATGACATTCATGTCTTCAATGCCAGGGTTAAAAGAATATGTGATTACTGATATATCAACTCCATTAATATCTTTAAGTAGAGGTGAGAATTTAAGATTAAGAGCTCCTAAAGTAATAAGAGATGATTTTTTTATAAAACTACGTCTTGAATTCATTATTGTTTTTTAATAATTTAGAATATATTATTTAGATTTGAATGCAATCTATAAATCTTCAATTAAAATACTTTTTTAATACTTAAATACAAAATGGTTAAGGGAATAATCTTTGATATGGATGGAACTATGGTTGATAGCTTACCCTATCATCATGAGGCATGGAAAATATTTTTTAATGAAAATAAAGTTGAAAATTTTTCTGAAAAATTAAAAGATTATAAGGGGGGCGGAACACTAGATCTTATGAAAGCTGTATATGGAGATAAATACTCACTGAAGCAGCTGAAGAAAATGAGTGATGAAAAAGAAGTAATTTTTAGAAGAATATATAAAGGAAAAATAAATCCAATTGAAGGTTTTATGAACTTTTTAATTGATGTAAAATCAAAAAATATACTTATTGGACTTGCTAGCAATGCTATAAGAAAAAATGTTTCTTTAATAACTAAAGAATTAGAAATCTATGATGGCTTTGATAGTATTATATGTGGAGATGAAGTAGATAATGGAAAACCTAATCCTGAAATGTTTAATAAAACAATTGATCGATTTAAAATTAATAAGAATGAGTGTTTAATTTTTGAAGACTCTTTAGAGGGAATCATGGCTGCTAATAATTCAGGTATTAATGTAGTTGGAATTACATCAAGTAGTTCTCATCAAACACTTAAAGAAGCAGGAAGTATTAAGACTATTAACAATTATATTGACTTTGATTTATCCTCATATCGTTTCATTTTATTTGATGAGAGTGATTCTTCTCCCGAATTGTGAAATAGTAACTTTAGCACAATGTGAAGGGTAATCCATTAAAAACTCCTCATCCAGTTTTATAGAATAATTGGTTATGTAA
>JABGTW010000006.1 GCA_018646865.1 Cryomorphaceae bacterium
AATCGGTTGTTTACCTGAAGTAGGATCAACTATTGCAAGTCTCTCATGTGCTAAAATGGCATTTTCTGATGAGTATATACCACTCCAATCAGGGCCTCTATGTCTTAATTTTTGAGACATTTTAAGAATATTTGACCTAATAAGATCATTATCACCCTTTAAGTTAAAGGCACAAACAATTCCACACATATATTAGTTGTATCTTCTGTTAAACACTAAATCTCCATCTAGGAATGTAGCTACAACATTAGTGAAGGGTATTCTAATTTCTGTAGATTTAATAATATCATTATCTAGTATAATGAAATCTGCAGATTTTCCAACCTTAATGCTGCCCTTTTCATCTTCTTCAAAATTAGCATAGGCTCCATGAATAGTCATAGCATAAAGAGCATCTGCTCTACCTATGCTGTTTTCCATTTGAAATCCTTCATTTGGATATCCATTTAAATCTTTTCTAACTACGGCTGAATAATATGTCATTATAGGACTTATATCTTCAACAGGAAAATCAGTACCAAATGGAATTACAGAGGATCTAGAATATAATTCTTTGTAAGCATAAGCTAGGCTAGCTCTTTTCTTTCCAATTCTGTCATAAAGCCAATACATATCACTTGTAGCATGAGTTGGCTGAACTGAAGGAATTATTTTTTTACTAAATAGATCTATGTCTTCCTCATTTATAACCTGAGCATGTTCAATTCTCCATCTTGGATCTCTATAATTAAATAAAGCATCCCTGTAAGCATTTAGAACAATTCTATTAGCATTATCGCCAATAGCATGAGTATTCATTTGAAATTTAGTTCCAGCTAACTTAAAAGCAAGATTCTTTATAGAATCAATAGGAGTTCTTATGATTCCGTTATAACCCCTTCTATCAGAATAATCATCAATCATACTTGCACCTCTAGAACCTAGAGCTCCATCAGCATATACTTTCACTGATCTTACGTTTAGTTTATCTGTTTTGTAAGGACCTTGTTTTAAATAGTAATCTACATCTTCAGAATTATTCTCTATCATAGCATAGATCTTAATTTTAAGAACACCTGTTTTTTGAAGACTATCTATTAATTCAATTTGTTTTCTAGATATGCCCGCCTCTGAAATAGTTGTTAAACCATTTTCAAATGCAATTTCTTGAGCAGATAAAAGTGCTTTAATTGATTCTTCTGTAGTAGGATCAGGAATAATGTCATCAATTAATCGCATTGCATTATCGATAAGAACACCTGTAAGTTTTCCATTGATTTTAACAAACTCACCTCCATCAACTCTTGATGATTTATCAATTCCTGCGAGATTTAATGCAAAATCATTAACTAAATATGCATGTCCATCAATTCTCCTGAGGACAATTGCTTTGTCTGGAAATTTTTCATTTAATACTTTATTCGTTGGGAATGATTTATTATCCCAATCATTTTGGTCCCAACCTCTACCTATTATAAGATCCTTTTCATTTGATTTGTTAAATTCAATTACACGATTTAACACCTCTTCAAAGCTTTTTGTTTCTTTAAGATTTACTTGATCATTAAAAAATCCTAGATTATAAAAATGTGCGTGAGAGTCTATAAAACCAGGGTATACAGGTAAACCCTCAGCATTAACGATGTTAGATGATGAATACTTGGAAGTTACTGAATCATCTCCGACGTAAATAAATTTACCATCTTTTACAGCAAAAGAGGTAGCCTTACTATTAGTATCATCTACTGTGTAAACCTCAGCATTATAAACAATAAGATCAACCTGTTCTGTACAGGAAGCAAAAATTAAAGTTAAAAGTAAAAGTGTTTTTTTTGTCATGAAAAAAATAAAGTACAAATTAAATCAAATGATAGATATCAAACAAAGAAAAACTAAATAATAATTAACAATTTAGTATTACAATATTTTATTACTTTGGCTTTAAGAATATATGCAATTAGTCGAGATAAAAAATACCAACATTTCTATCGATACAAAAAATGTGTTAGAAGATGTAAATTTTAATCTTTTTAAAGGAGAAATGAAATTTTTAATTGGTAAGACAGGAAGTGGTAAAACAACTTTCATAAATTCAATATTTGGCAATCTAGCTCCATCAAAATCGGAGGTTTTTAAAGTTTTAAATTATAATATAAAAAATCTAAACAATAAAGAAATACCACTTTTAAGAAGAAAGATTGGATTTGTTTTTCAGGATTTTAAACTACTTGTAGATAGAAATATTTATGACAACATGAAATTTGTTCTTGAAGCTACTGGATGGGCTGATAAAAATAAAATAGATAATCAAATCAAAAAAGTTTTTGAACTTGTAGGGATTAATTCTCCTTTAGAGAAGTTTCCAAATGAGCTTTCTGGTGGAGAACAACAAAGAGTGGCAATAGCAAGATCTATGCTAAATGAGCCAGAATTAATAATTGCAGATGAACCTACTGGTAATTTAGATCCTGAAACAAGTTCTGAGATAATCACTTTA
>JABGTW010000044.1 GCA_018646865.1 Cryomorphaceae bacterium
CACTCGTATTTTTAACATGAGTACCACCACATAATTCATATGAATCATTAAATTTTATTGTTCTTACCTTATCTTCATACTTTTCTGTAAACAACCCTATAGCTCCATTTTTTGTTGCTATTTGATAATCCTCTTCTCTATCCTCTATTAAATCAATCGATTCATTAATTTTTTCATTTACAAAGTTGTTTACATTACTAAGTTCAGAATCAGATATCTTGTTCTGATGAGAAAAGTCAAACCTAAACATTTTATCAGAAATCATTGACCCTCTTTGCTCAACATGATCACCTAATATCTTTCTCAATGCTTGATGTAAAAGATGAGTAGAGGTATGATTTGATTCAATTAAGGTTCTTCTATTTCTATCTATTTTGAGTTTTATTAAAGAATTTAAATCATTTGGAAGTTCAATTGTTACATGTATTATTTCTCCTGCATCTCTAAACGTATTATTTACTTTAATTTTCTTATCGCCTAATATAATTTGCCCAATATCACCAATTTGTCCACCGCCTTCTGGATAAAAAGATGTTTTATCTGTAACAATATGATAGCTTACCTTATCTTGATCTGTCTTACACTCTCTATACTTAATAATTTTTCCATCAATTTCATCCATATCATATCCAATAAATATGCTACTTGATAAATTATCATTAATAATAATCCAGTCGGATACTTCTTCATTTTTAATTGACTTAGATCTATTTTTTTGAATTTTCATGTTTTCATTGAAGCCATCAAGGTCAACTTTGAAATTATTTTCAGTAGCTATTAGTGATGTAAGATCAATTGGAAATCCATATGTATCATAAAGTTTAAATGCAATGTCTCCTTTAATTATTTTGTCAGTTGGATTTGTATTAATTAGTTCATTAATTAAACTTAATCCTTGATTCAATGTCTTCAAGAAACCTTTTTCTTCATCTTTAATTATAGACTCTACATAATTTTGTTGATTTCTTAGACTTGGATATATATCGTCATATTTATCTGTAACTTTTTCAACAAGCTTAAACAAAAAAGGCTCATGAATATCAAGATTTGTATACCCGTACCTTATAGCTCTTCGAAGTATTCTTCTAATCACATAACCGGAGCCTGTATTACCAGGAACTTGTCCATCCAAAATGGTAAAAATAATTGCTCTTAAATGGTCTGAAATAACTCTTATTCCAATATCAATACTCTCATCACCTCCCAAGTATTTCTTACTGCTAATATTTTCAATTTCTTTAATTGTGTCAGTAAAAAAATCAGTTTCATATGTAGATTTTTTACCTTGAAGAGCCATACACAATCTCTCAAGACCCATTCCAGTATCAACATATTGTTTATCTAATTTTTTAAGCGATCCATCTTTCTTTCTATCATACTGAATAAAAACTAAATTCCATATCTCCACAACTTGTGGATGATCTTTATTTACAAGATCTGCTCCTTTAATTTTTTTCTTCTCTGCGGTTGATCTTAAATCAATGTGAATTTCTGAACATGGACCACATGGACCTGTATCTCCCATCTCCCAGAAGTTATCTTTTTTATTTCCGTTTATAATCTTATCCTGTGAAAAGTATTTTTTCCATTCATCAAAAGTTTCTTTATCAAACTCCGTATTATCATCTTCAGAACCTTCAAATACTGAAACATATAGATCTTCTCTCTCCAAACCATATACATTAGTTATTAGGTCAAACGACCATTCAATAATTTCTTTTTTAAAGTAGTCTCCAAAACTCCAATTACCAAGCATTTCAAAAAAAGTATGATGATAGGTGTCGACACCAACTTCTTCAAGGTCATTGTGCTTTCCTGAAACTCTTAGACATTTTTGGGAATTTGCTACTCTAGAAAATTTTGTATCTTGATCACCAGTAAAAATATTTCTAAACTGATTCATCCCAGCATTTGTGAACATTAAGTTTTTATCTGTCTTGTTAATAACAGATGCTGAGGGAATTATCTCGTGTCCTTTGTCTTTGAAGTATTGAAAAAATTTTTCTCTAACAACGGATGAATTCATTTTTTTTATATTTGTAATGGTTTTCAACCATTAAGCGTTGAAATTACAACAAATTGATCTATGTCCAAAAATAAATATTATTTTGATTCAGAGAATTTAGAGTTTGTTCCAATTAAAAGAACTTTTGCTCAAAGAATTTATGGACTTTCTTTGTTTTTAATAAGTTCGGTAATCATAGGTTCATTTATAACAATTATTCTTCTGAACACGGACTTTATAGATACTCCAAAAGAACTTGTTCAAGCAAGAGAGATTGATAACTATGACTTACAGCTAAGAGTTTTGAATAAAAAATTAGATCAAGTTGAATCTACTCTAGCTAATATTGAGAAAAGAGATAATAGCCTTTATAGAGTTTATTTTGAAGCTAGTCCAATTCCAGAAGAACAGAGAAAAGCTGGTTTTGGGGGTGTTAATAGATATGACTATCTAGAGGGTTATGAAAGTTCAGACCTAATAGTTAATACTTCTGAAAGAGTTGATATTTTAACCAAGGAATTGGTGATTCAGTCTAAATCTCTTGATGAGATTGAATTATTAGCTAAAAACAAAGAATCATTACTAACTTCTATTCCAACAATTCAGCCAGTTAACACTAAAGATTTAAAAAGAATGGCTTCTGGATATGGCTATAGAATTGATCCTTTTACAAAAAGGAGAACAATGCACTGGGGAATGGACTTTTCTGCAAAAACAGGAACACCAATTTATGCAACTGGTGATGGAAAAATATCTAGAGCCGACAATAGAGCAATTGGTTTTGGAAACCATGTTAGAATTGATCATGGATTTGGGTATACAAGTATCTATGCTCACATGAGTAAGATTGCAGTTAGAAGAGGAAATAAAGTTAAAAGAGGTGATCTTATAGGTTATATAGGTAATACTGGTAGATCAGTAGCACCTCACCTTCATTATGAAATTGTAAAAGATGGTAGAAAGATAAATCCAATTAACTTCTATACTGGCAGTTTATCTCCAATTGAATTTGAAGAACTAGTAAACCAAGCATCACAGGAGAACCAATCTCTTGATTAAAATATGTTCGGAACTCTTCCAGAAAAAAAATATTATAGTATCAGTGAAGTTGCAATACATTTCAATGTAAACACTTCTTTATTGAGGTATTGGGAAAAAGAATTCGATCAAATTAATCCTTTAATTAAATCCTCTGGTATTAGGAAATTTACAAGAGAGAATATTGAGACTATTTCTCTAATCTATACAATGTTAAAAAAGGATGGATTAACTATTCAAGGAGCCAAGAAAAAACTCAAATCAAAAGATATTTCTGATTCAGAAAACTTGACTATTCTAAAAAAACTTAACAAAATAAAAGAAGAGTTAAGATCCTTAAAAAATAATCTCTAGTTATTTTTTTCTAATAAATACATCTATAGGAACTCCAGCAAAATTATAGTGTTTTCTAATTTGATTTTCTAGAAAACGTTTATATGGATCTTTAATGTATTGTGGGAGATTACAGTAAAATGCAAACTGAGGGTATTTTGTTGGAAGCTGTCTGCAAAATTTAATCTTTACATACTTTCCTTTGGTGCTAGGAGGAGGTTTTTGCTCAATAATAGGCAGCAATAAATCATTAAGTTTTTTTGTTGGAATTTTATGATTTCTACGCTCATTTACCTCCATTGCTATTTTTATTGCGTCAAAAATTCTTTGTTTTGTAAGCGCAGAAATAAATACAATAGGTATATCAATAAATGGAGATGTTTTTGTCATAATTTCTTCTTCAATTTGTTTTGAAGTAGTATGATCTTTACTCATTGTGTCCCATTTATTTACAAGAATCACTATACCCTTTTTATTTTTGGCTGCTAGCCAGAAAATATTTTGAACCTGTGAATCAAACCCTCTTTCAACATCATAAATTATTAGACATGTGTCTGAATTCTCAATTGATCTTATTGACCTTAATATGGAATAGAATTCTATATCTTCTGATACTTTAGTTTTTCTTCTTATTCCAGCAGTATCAATTAATTCAAAATCAAAACCAAATTGATTATATCTAGTATATAAACTATCTCTAGTTGTACCTGCAACATCTGTAACTATAAATCTATCTTCACCAATAAGAGAATTTATAAATGATGACTTTCCAGCATTGGGTCTTCCAACAACAGCAAACTTTGGAACATCAGATACAGCTAAATCTTCTTTAGGTAATTGTTCTACTAATAAATCTAAAAACTCTCCCGTTCCAGATCCATTAATTGACGATAAAGAAAAGAGATCTTTAAAACCTAAGGAATAAAACTCAGTAGAGTCTTCGATCAATTTAGAATTATCAACTTTATTTACAAGAAGAAAAGTCTTTTTAGATGATTTATGAAGCATATCAGAAATTGACTGATCAACACCAGTCATTCCATCTTTAACATCAACTAGGAATAAAATCACATCTGCCTCATCAATAGCTAATAGTACTTGTTTGTCAATCTCTTTTTGAAAAACATCATCACTAACTGGAAGATATCCTCCAGTATCAATAACACTAAACTCAACACCATTCCAATCAGATTTTCCATAGTGTCTATCTCTAGTTACTCCACTAACTTCGTCAACAATAGCTTCTTTTCTTTGAATTAACCTGTTGAAAAGAGTAGACTTTCCTACATTAGGCCTTCCGACAATAGCAACAATTCCACTCATTTAATTATATATTATATCCGAATTTTTTTAATGAAGATGGGTCATTTCTCCAGTTCTTTCTTACTTTAATAAAAACCTCTAAAAATATTTTCTTTCCAAAAAATTTCTCAAGATTAAGTCTAGCCTTTGTAGCAACTCTTTTTAAAGAAGATCCCTTGTGACCAATTAAAATTCCTTTCTGAGATTCTCTTTCAACTAATATTAGTGATCTAATTTTTATAATTTTTGGTGATTCTTTAAAATCCTCAGTAATAACCTCAACTGAATATGGAACTTCTTTGTCATAATGGACTAGAATTTGCTCTCTTATAGACTCATTTACAAAAAACCTCTCCGGTCTATCAGTAAATTGATCTTTTGGAAAAAATGGAGGAGATAAAGGTAGTTTATCTTTAAAAATCTCTATTAACTCATCAACAAAAAAACCTTCAATTGCAGATACTGGGTAAATATCAATATCGGGAAATATAGATTTCCAATGAGCTATTGAATCCTCTAACTCTTCTTGACTTGAAAGATCAATCTTATTTATTAGCAGAATTATAGGAATTTTAAAGGAATTTAATTTTTGAATTAAAGACTCATCAAATGATTCCTTATTACCTACTTCTTCAACTATAACCAAGAAATCAGAGTCTATCAAAGTTTCCTTTATAAACTTCATCATTGCCTCTTGAAGCTTATATCGTGGATCTAGAATACCTGGAGTGTCTGATAGTACAATTTGATGATCATCACCATTTACAATTCCCCTAATTCTATGTCTGGTTGTTTGTGCTTTGGATGTAATAATAGACAGCTTCTGTTTCATTAAAGAGTTAATCAAAGTAGATTTACCAACATTTGGTCTACCAATTATTGAGACAAATCCAGATCTATGTTTATTATCAGACATTTCGGCAAAGATAACTACTTAAATCAAATGCTTTAGCCCTGAGTAATGAAAGTTTACTATATTTGCATTTCAAAATCGCGAGGTAGAGCAGTAGGTAGCTCGTTGGGCTCATAACCCAAAGGTCGCAGGTTCGAGTCCTGCCCTCGCTACTAAAACAATAAAACGGTTATACTTTTATAAAGTGTAGCCGTTTTTTTATCTTTATAAAATGAGAAAATTATTACTATTAATTCTCCTTTCAATAATATTTTTTTCATGTTCTAACGATAGTTCAATAAATCAACCTATAGGACTAGCAAATCTTGAATTAGGAATTGAAAATATAATCCCAAATAGTTTAGGTGAAGAATATTCTAATAATTTTAATCGTTATACTAATGTTGTAACACCCAATGGAGGGAAAATTCACATTGTAGCTCAAAGTAATTTAACAGATGAACAAATTGTTAGAGCTAGAAGCACACTAGAACATTTTCTTAAAAATTATCAAGGTTCCAA
>JABGTW010000034.1 GCA_018646865.1 Cryomorphaceae bacterium
CTCCTCCTGTTCTATTTGGAAGAAGATCATGAATTCCAGAAATTAAAGAGACGTTATGATCAACATTTGCCATAATTGCTGCTCCTCCTGCCATTTTTTTCACCTGATCATAAACTGGGACCAATCCTTCTCTTGTGATATCCCTTACTCTAACCCAAATTCTTGAATAATCAGGCACAACATTAACAACCTGTCCAGCATCTTGAATATGATAGTGAATCCTGACGCTTGGCTTAACATGTTCTCTATAATAGTTTATTCCATTAGTATAAAGCTCTAATGCATCAGATGCGCTTCTTGCATTCCAAGGGTCTGCAGAAGCATGCGCAGACTGTCCTGTAAACTCAACCATAAAATCAACTAATGCAAGTGAAGGCTGAACATTGGCTTCAGTTTTATCAGCTGGATGCCAATCCATAACAACGTCTACATCATCAAATACTCCTTCTCTGATCATCCATAGTTTTCCAAAAAACTTTTCTTCTGCAGGAGTTCCATAATATTTAACGGTACCTGTAAGAGCTCCTTTTTCAATTAACTCTTTAATAGCAACCGCTGCTCCTAGGCTGGCTGTTCCAAACAAGTTATGACCACATCCATGGCCAGCGCCACCTTCTGTTAGTTCGTTTTTATAAGGAACTGTTGTTTGGGATAATCCCGGCAAAGCATCAAATTCGCCAATAATTCCAATAACAGGAGATCCTTCCCCATATGTAGCTGTGAAAGCAGTAGGCATTCCTGCTAATCCTTTGTCAATTTTAAAACCATTTTGCTCTGCATAATCGATCAAGTACTCTGCAGATTTTTCTTCTCTAAAGGCTACTTCAGCCGCTTTCCAAATATTGTCACTTATTGATATTAGGTCATTAGACTTTTGTTCAATAGAGCTAAGTAATTCTTTTTTTAATTTATTTGTGTTTTGCGCATGAACATTTCCAAACGAAAGAGTCAACACTAAAAGTGTAAGAATTTTTTTCATAAACTGATTTTTATGGTTTTATTAATACTGTAATTTACAAATAATATTTATTTTAGAACATGAGATTATTTAAGGATGTCAAAGGAAATAATGTTGATCCAGTGGATCATACACTCTCTATATTAAAAGATTATCCTTACGCTAAAATTCATATTGGATCTGACTCTCAAAATGTTGGAAAGAAAACAAATTATACAAGCGTTATCGCTTATCGGCTTGGCACTAGAGGTGTTCATTATATTTTAAGTAAATCTTCTTGTGTAGCAATAAATGATATCTGGAAAAGACTTTGGTTAGAAGCCGAGTATAGTATTCAAGTTGCAGAATGGTTAACAAAGCAAGTAAGTGTTCAAGTAGAAATTGATATGGATTATAATTCTGATGAAAACCATAGATCTCATAAACTAATATCTGCTACAAAGGGATGGGCCAATTCATTAGGGTATAAAGTAAATGTAAAGCCCAATAATCAAATAGCAACTAGAGCTGCTGACCATCATTGTAAATAGCTATATTAATTGATTAAAAATTCTGTCTCCACCAAACCTAATAACATCTGTAGCTGGAAGACCTGTCTCGATTTCTATCATTTTAATAAACTCTTTTGCGTTTTCTTCCGACATTAAGGTAGTGTTTAGTGCTACTCCTATAACTTTTGCTTTTGGATAAGTTCCCAATATTGAAACTAGATCTTCGTTGAGTTGTATGAATTTTGCCAAATTTGGGATTTTTATATTATCCATTCCTCTTATTGAGTTGTTTCTAGCAATATGGCAAAGTATCATATGTGTTGGACATGTGCCTCTCATTAAAGGAAGGGTGGCCGTGCTTCCTGGATGTAATATTGAGCCTTGCCCTTCAACTATTACAATATCTTTTTCTTTTTGTTCAAGAACTGCTGTTTCAACTGCTCCACAGGCATGATCTAACTTGTATGCATCTAAAGGAATTCCTTTTCCTGTAACAGTAATTCCAACTTGACCAGTAGCGACAAACCCCGTGTTTATTTTTTTGTCTTTTAAATACGAATATAATTCAAGGCCTGCAGTCATTTTTCCAGCAGCCATATCTGTGCCTATCATTAGCACTCTCTTATTATTCAACTTAGCAGCCTTTGCAGATCCAATTTTTGGAGTAAATTTTGGAACTCTTGTATCCCAGATCCATTGATTTTGATTTACTATATATTTAGTAAAATCTGGAGATATCTGATCATGGAGTCCATTAATTATTGACATGCCTTTCTCAAGCGCATCTTTAATAACAGGGTCCCAAGATTTTGGCCTAACGCCACCTGACGTTAATACTCCCAATAAAAGGACATTGGCTCCCATAGATTTTGCTTTCTCTACAGTTTCTAGTATTGGGATTTTTTTCTTTATGATGGAAACCTCCGAAATGTCTTTCCCGGCAAAAACAGAATCTACAACACATAAAATTTCATTATCAAGATATCTAAGAGCGCTAATTCCC
>JABGTW010000079.1 GCA_018646865.1 Cryomorphaceae bacterium
ATTTTAGCTCAAGCGCACACCTCAATTGAAAATGAAAAAAGATCAGCCATGAATGAAATCAAAAATCAAGTTGCAGATCTTTCAATTGATATTGCTTCTAAGGTTTTAGAGCAAGAGCTTGATGATGATAAAAACCATCAAGAATATATTGATAAACTATTAAAAGAGAAAAAATTTGACCAATAATTATGGCTCTAGGAACTTCTTCTAAAAGATATGCAAAAGCGTTAGTAAGCCACTCTATTGAAGAGGGCAATCTAGACCTTATGTTTGACGAAATAAATTCATTGATAAATATTTTAGAAGAATCAGAGGATTTAAAAGAGTTCATCTCAAACCCTACTATTTCAAGAGAAAACAAGACAAGTCTTTTGAATGAATTGACTGACCAGTCTTTGCCTAATATTTCAAGTTTATTAAACCTTCTATCATTAAATAACCGAGTAGACATGCTTTTAGATGTTTGCAAGGTTTTTGTACAACAATATAACGCGCACAACAATATTGTTGAGGTCACCGTTACTACTCCTGTTAAGCTTTCGGAAAGTCTTGAAAAAACAATAGAGACGTATTTGTCTTCAATTAAGGCGGGAAAGATAAAATTGACAAAAAAGAAAGATAAAGATTTAATTGCAGGATTTACTCTAGATTTTGACAACACAAGATTAGACGCGAGTGTTAAAAAAAGATTAGAAAAAATGAAAAAGCAATTAAAAACAACAAATTAAAAATTAAGAAATGCAAAAAATTAAACCAGCTGAAGTTTCAGCACTATTAAAAAAACAATTAGAGTCTGCAGACATCCAGTCCACGTTTGATGAGGTTGGAACGGTTCTTGAAGTAGGAGATGGTATAGCAAGAGTATATGGCCTTTCTAATGCTCAATATGGAGAGCTTGTTTCGTTTGACAATGATCTTCAAGGGATGGTGTTAAACTTGGAAGAAGACCATGTGGGGGTTGTATTATTTGGATCCTCTAAAGGAGTAAAAGAGGGAGACACGGTTAAGAGAACAAATCAAATTGCATCTATAAAAGTAGGTGAAGGAATTTTAGGAAGAGTTGTAGATACTCTTGGAAGCCCAATTGACGGGAAAGGCCCTATTAAAGGAGAGCTTTTTGATATGCCAATCGAAAGAAAAGCACCAGGCGTTATTTATCGTCAACCAGTAAATGAGCCTCTACAAACAGGAATAAAATCTATTGATGCAATGATCCCTATTGGAAGAGGACAGAGAGAGCTGGTAATTGGAGATAGACAGACCGGTAAAACCACCGTATGTATTGACGCTATTTTGAATCAAAAAGAATTTTATGATGCAGGTGAACCAGTTTTTTGTATTTATGTTGCTATAGGTCAAAAAGCATCAACTGTTGCGGGAATTGCAAAAACTTTAGAGGAAAAAGGAGCTCTAGACTATACTGTAATTGTAGCGGCTAACGCGTCAGATCCTGCGCCAATGCAGGTTTTTGCGCCATTCTCAGGAGCGTGTATTGGGGAGTACTTCAGGGACACAGGAAGGCCGGCTTTAATTATATATGACGATCTATCTAAACAAGCAGTTGCATATAGAGAGGTATCCCTTCTTCTTAGAAGACCTCCAGGAAGAGAGGCTTACCCAGGAGATGTTTTTTATCTTCACTCAAGACTTTTAGAGAGGTCAGCAAAAGTTGTTAACGACAATAAGGTTGCAAGCGAAATGAATGATCTCCCTGAGTCATTGAAATCAAAAGTTAAAGGAGGAGGATCCCTTACGGCGCTTCCAATAATCGAAACTCAAGCAGGAGATGTTTCAGCTTATATTCCTACAAATGTAATTTCTATTACTGATGGTCAAATATTTTTAGAATCTGATCTGTTTAATTCAGGGGTAAGACCTGCAATTAATGTAGGTATTTCAGTTTCTAGGGTAGGAGGATCTGCACAGATTAAATCTATGAAAAAAGTAGCGGGGACACTTAAACTTGATCAAGCACAGTATAGAGAGCTTGAAGCTTTTTCAAAATTTGGATCTGACCTTGATGCAGCCACACTTAACGTTATTGAAAAAGGAAGAAGAAATGTTGAAATCTTGAAACAAAATCAAAATGACCCATTCCAAGTTGAAGATCAGGTTGCAATAATATATGCAGGCTCTCAAAACCTTCTTAAGGAAGTTCCCGTTAATAAAGTAAAAGCTTTTGAGGAAGCTTTTCTTCAAGAACTTAGAAAAAACAACAAGAAGCTTTTAACTGAATTAAAGTCTGGAAAAATCTCTGATAAAGAGACAGATGAAATAAGAAAAGTTGCTGAAAAAATTGCAAAAACGTTTTAATTAATGTCAGGATTAAAAGAAATTAGAAATCGGATAAGCTCTGTTTCATCAACGATGCAGATCACAAATGCTATGAAAATGGTTTCTGCTGCTAAGTTGAAGAAAGCGCAGGACTCAATTACTGCAACGCTACCATATTCTAATAAACTTTCAGAATT
The DNA here is from genome assembly GCA_018646865.1 of Cryomorphaceae bacterium. Classification (GTDB taxonomy): domain Bacteria; phylum Bacteroidota; class Bacteroidia; order Flavobacteriales; family Flavobacteriaceae; genus Marisimplicoccus. Next base: position 2,472 of record JABGTW010000079.1, read on the forward strand.
AATAAAAAGCATATCTGCTTCTGTTGATTCAACTGAGCCGAACCCGCTATTTGAAAAAAGAGAATTAAAAAAACCTCTTTTAGTTGTTATAACTTCAAACAAAGGTCTTTGCGGAGGCTTTAACTCTAATATAATTAAAGAAGTCTATAGTTTGGCTTCCGAATATGGACCTATCAGTCCTGACCTTTTAACTATAGGAAAAAAAGGAAATGATATTTTAAGAAAAAAATTCAACGTAATTAACTCTCATAAAGAGGTCTATGATAGCTTTTCGTATTCTTCTGTAAAAGAAATTGCTGAGAATATAACACAAAGATTTGAGGGCGAAGAGTATGATGAGATAGTTCTGGTTTATAATCATTTTAAAAATGCAGCTACTCAAATTATTACCAAAGAGCAATATTTGCCAATCCATGACGATTCCGATGACAAGGGTAATGTTTCAGGCGATTATATCTTTGAGCCAAATAGAGCAAAAATTCTTGAAGAATTAATACCTAAGTCCTTGGCAATTCAATTATTTAAAGCTATTTCTGACTCTATTGCGGGTGAGCACGGAGCGAGAATGACGGCTATGCATAAAGCAACAGACAATGCCACAGACCTTAGAGATCAACTTAAGCTTACATATAATAAAGCAAGACAGACCGCAATTACTAATGAAATATTAGAAATTGTAGGTGGAGCAGAAGCGTTGAACTCGTAAATCAAAAAACTACATCATACACTTTTTTGTATTTTTGATTTTAAATCAGATAAATGAAAATATTTATTCCAATGGCTGGAAAAGGAACGAGGTTAAGACCTTTTACCTTAACTCGACCAAAGCCTTTATTAGAAATAACAGACAAGCCTATAGTTGAACATATAATTAATCAAATAGCCTCAACGCTTTCATCAAAGATTGAAGAAATAATATATATTCTTGGAGAGGAGACTTATTTTGATTCTAATGTTGTTGATTCTTTAACCTTGATTTCTAAGAAATATAATGCAAAAACTAAGGTTTATAGACAGTTAGACAAACTGGGTACGGGTCATGCAATAATGTGTGCAGAGAAATCTTTGTCTGGACCGGCTATTATTGCCTATGCAGACACAATGATTCAAGGTAAAATTGAAATAGATTCAAAGGTAGACGGTATGATTTGGGTTAAAAAAGTTGAAAACCCTTCAAGCTATGGTGTTGTCAATCTTGATAGAGAGTCTAATGTGACAGAATTAATAGAAAAGCCTAAAACCTTTGTTTCTGACCTTGCAGTAGTAGGAATTTATTATTTTAAAGAAATTTCATTGATTAGAGATGAACTTAGAATTCATCTCAAGGAGAAGTTGGCCCCGGGGAAAGAATATCTTTTAAATTATGGTATTAAAAAAATGATTAAAAACAATAAGATTTTTAAATCACAAGAGATTGAGACTTGGATGGATTGTGGCACGCCACAATTATTATTGGAATCCGCAAAAATAATAATGAAATCAAACGAAAGCTCAAGCAATGAAAACGATTTCTCTAGAGAAGGAACAGTTATAATAAATCAGCCTGTTTTTATTGGCGACAATGTTGTGATAAAAAACTCAAAAGTTGGACCATACGTGTCTGTTGGAAACAATTGTACTATTTCAGACTCTAATATTAAGTCAAGCTTGATATATAATAATTCAAATGTTTCAAATGCAACTATAAAGAATTCTATATTAGGCGCTAATTGTAATTACGATGGATCTAATAAAGAAATTTTTCTAGGAGACCATTCTCAAATAAATAATAATGAATAATAGATCAGCAAAAACAATTATTGTATTTTCCTTACTCTTTTTGTTTGTTTTGGAAGGATGTTCAACCAAGAAAAAATTTTTAAGCGATCTTCCGTCTAATGAAATTGAACTATCAGAAATTATAAAAAATTCAAGAAAAGTAGACCTTAAGTTTGACAACCTAAGAAATAGAGTTAAAGTAGAGTTTAATGATGGACGATCAACCCAAACCATTAACTTAAGCTTAAGAGCTTTAGAAAATGAACTTTTATGGATGAGTGCATCAATGATTGTACCAATTGCAAAAATTTTATTAAGTAATCAGAGAATTGTTTTCTATGAAAAGTTTCAAAAAACATATATAAATCAGGAGATAAACCTAATTACAAAAACGTTAGGAATTAAAAACCCTGTAGAAGTTTTTCAAAATATTCTTTTTGGAAATCCCATTTTAGACATTAGCAAAAGGAGCTGGGAGAGAGTCGAAAACCCTAATTATTATGTGTTAAAATCATCAAAAGGTATTCAATCTACCCTGTTAATTAACCCCAAGACTTTCAAGCTTGATCAACAAAGAATATTTATACCTTCTTTATCATCTTTAATTACAATTGATTACAGTAATTATAAACTTCTTGAAGGAAAAGCTTTTCCTAATAATGTATTAATTTCATATATAAAGGGAAAACAAATTATAAAAATTAACCTGGAGTACTCTCAATTTGATTTTCCAGAAAACTTAACATTTCCAATGGAAATACCTGTTGATTATAAAATCAAAACTTTAGATGAAATTCTTAAGTAAAACATTTTTTTTCTTATTAGTGTTTTCAGTTTTTCCATTGAATGCTCAAAGCTATGAGGCAAGACAAAAAAAGCTAGAAGCTCAAAAAATATCTTTAAAAAAGGAAATAAATCAAATAAATTCTTTGATTGCAGACTCAAGAAAAAAATCCAAGAATTTAGCAAATGATCTTGAGGATCTTCAACTCAAAATTTCCGCAAGAGATAAACTAATCAATGTCAATAATTCTCAATTAAATAATTTAACAAACATTATTTATAATCAAACGGAAAAACTGACCGATCTTGAAAGTGACTTAATAAAGCTTAAAAATGAATACGAGAAAATTATTTACAGCTCTTATAAAAAGAGATCTACTGAAATGAAGTTAATGTTTTTGTTCGCCTCAGAAAACATTAATCAAGCATTTAAACGTTTTCAGTATTTTAAACAATACTCCAAGTATAGAAAGAAGCAGGCTGATAAAATTGTTTTAATTCAGAGTCAAATATCACAGACAATAGATAGTCTTAAAATTAGAAAAACAAACAAACAAAGTATTATAGATGAAAACAGATTGGTGAAACAATCTCTAAGTCAGGAAAAACAAGAACAAAATTCTTTATTTAAAAACTTAATCAAGAGTCAAAAAACCTATGCAGCAGAAATTAACAAGAAGGAAAAGCAAGCAAGGTTAATTGATAATGAAATTAAAAAGTTAATTAGATTGGCAATAGCAGAATCTAACAAGAATAATAATTCAACAAACTTTGCTCTAACTCCAGAAGGCAGATTAATCTCAACAAATTTTCAAGCAAACAAAGGCAGATTACCCTGGCCAGTTAAAGAAGGAGTTATTGTAAGGAGGTTTGGCACACAGCCGCACCCAGTTGTTAGAACAACGACAATTAATAGTAATGGAATTTCTGTTGCAACATCACCTAATTCTGTAGCTTATTCAGTTTTTGACGGAGAAATACTGTCTGTCTATGGCTTCTCTGGGGGGAACCCCGGCGTGTTGATTAGACACGGTAAATACATCTCAAACTATCAAAATTTATCATCAATCTTTGTAAAAAAAGGCGATAAAATAAAAGCCAATGACGAAATAGGAATTGTGTTTACTAATGAATCAACAGGAAAAACCGTGTTAAAGTTTAATATTTTTAATGAATTAAAGCCTGAAAATCCTTCAATTTGGCTTGATAAATATTAATTCTCAATTAACAACCAAGCGTCTTGGCCACTGCCTTTAATTTTAGAGATTAAAGAGGAAGCCTCTTTTCTTGTTTTAAGACGAGCATAAGCAACCCTGAAAAGACCTTTTGGATTTATCGTTGTGTATGATGCTTTATAGCCTAAGCTAATTAAACTATTTAATTGTTTTTGGGCATTGTTTTTTGACCTGAAAGAACCAGCAATAACACTAAAGTAGATAGAGCTTTGGTTAATAACAGGAGCGGAAACATTAAGACTAATCGCAGGAAGCTCTCCTAAATCAAAGGTTGCAGCCTGAACTTTTTTAAGGATTTGATTTTGAGCAACGGCAATATTATTTAGTTTTTCAGTGTCTATGTAATTAGTATAATTAAAATAACCCAAATAACTTAATCCCATTACCGATATAAAAATTGCAGCATTTCTTAGTAAATAATTTGAAACAAAGGAGATCTCTTTTTTAGATTCCGTTTTTATATTTTTAAGTAAGGGGTCTTTTAAAAATGACTGAAGCCCAAAACTAGAGCTGTCAAAATTTATTGATAAGTCAGGATTAAAGTTTAAACTGTTTTCATCTTTTAACTCAAAGATTCCTATGGATTCGATTTCAACAAGCAAGTCTCGAGTCAGTTTTTTGTTGAATGCCTCAACTTCCTTTTCAACAAGATTCAAAGCTTTCTTATATGAAGTTTTTCTAGTTCCGCTTATATACTTGACTAATAAGCCATCATTTTCTTTAAGCATTGAATTAAAAGAAACGTTTTTACTAGGAGGGATAAATTTATTTTGAATTATTGATGCAGATTTCTTCTTGAGAACAAAAGCACCGAAACCAGGTAAAATCACACAATCATTATTGTGTAACAGCTCAACAATATCTTTAAAAATTGTCATTAAGTAAATTTAAAAAAAAACAGTTAAAAACCAACACGAGATCTAACTCTTTTAAGAACATTTTGCGCTTGCTTTCTTGCCTTTTCAGCACCCTCCAACAACAAGTTTTCAACTTTATCTCTGTTGTTTGTTAGTTCAAAAAAAGACTCTCTGTTTGTTGAAAATCGATTCAAAATCTCATTATATAATATTTCTTTAGCTTCTCCATATCCTATGCCGCCATTAGTATATCGTGAACGCAATTTCTTGACATCTTCTGCTGAAGCAATTACTTTAAATAATTTAAAGACATTACATTGGTCAGGATTTTTCGGTTCTTCCAAAGACAAACTTTGAGTTTTAATCTTCATTATCTGTTTTCTTAATTTTTTATCATCTAAAAATATATCAATGATGTTAGATTTAGATTTACTCATTTTTTCACCATCTGTTCCAATGATATAATTTGTATCATCTTGTATCTTAGCATCAGGAATCACAAAAGTGTCTCCCATTAAATTATTAAATCTAGCGGCGACATCTCTAGTCATCTCAAGATGCTGAAGCTGATCCTTTCCAACAGGAACAATATTAGCGTCATATATTAAAATATCTGCAGACATTAGCATTGGATATGAAAACAGGCCAGAGTTTACATCTTTAAGGTTATCAGCTTTATCTTTAAAAGAATGAGCAAGCTTTAATCTTTGATAGGGAAAAAAGCAACTTAAATACCAGGCAAGCTCAGCAACCTCAGGAACATCACTTTGTCTAAAAAAGCAACTTTTCTTTGGGTCTAAACCAAAAGCAAGCCATGTTGCAGCAGTTAAAAAGGTGTTTTCTTTTAAAACCGTATGATCTTTAATTTGTGTAAGCGAATGCATATTAGCAATAAAAAGATAAGACTCTTCCTTTGAGGAGTTAGCCATTTCTATAGCAGGAATAATTGCCCCAAGCATATTGCCAAGGTGAGGTGTTCCGGTGGACTGAATGCCAGTTAATATTTTGGCCATTAGTAAGTTTTACAAAACAAAGATATTTTTTTTTGACCTTGAAACAAAATACCTATTACCTTTGAGCAAGCATTGTCAAAATTATAGACATGATTAAAAGATTCTTTTTAAAGCTTTGGTTAGAATTTTGGTTCTATTTCCTGGCAGGAATTCAAGTTATAATATACTTTCCCTTTCTTGTTTTAATATTGCTTCTCCCAAACGCTTATTCCAAACTATTTTGGGTTGCAAGAAATATGTGGGCTAGAGTTGTATTACATGGAAGTGGTTATTATGTTAAAGTTGAAAATAAGGAAAAATTAAAGACAGATACAAACTGTTTAATTATTGCAAACCACTCTAGCCACATGGATGTTTTTCTCATGTTAATTACATGTAAGAAACCTTTTGTGTTTGTTGGAAAAAAAGAATTATATAGCATCCCCTTTTTTGGATACATATATAAGCGTGCCGCAATAATGGTTGACAGATCAGATTCTAAAAGCAAATTTGAGGTTTATGGCAGAGCAAATGAGATGCTAGAGAAAGGCTATAATGTTTGTATTTTTCCTGAGACAAATTACCTTGATGACACTATCATTTTGGCAGACTTTAAAAGAGGAGCATTTAAGATAGCAATTGAAAACAACC
>JABGTW010000062.1 GCA_018646865.1 Cryomorphaceae bacterium
AATATCCATAAAAGTTTTTTCTTTGATTTTGTTTTAATAAATGACTTGATTTTTTCAAAACCATTGTAATAGTCAATTATTTCAACAATTGTCATAGCTCCCAATAAAAAGATCAAAATTTCTGAAGTATGGGCTAGATGATATGACATTACTTCTTTCACTTTAACTGGAATTAACTCTCGCAATGCAGTATCAACTTCAAATACAGGTATATGAAAAAGTGCAATTATAGCCCATAGAAAAGCCATCATTCCAAGAGCAGGTATTAACTTATCAATTTTAAGACTATGTTCAAGAGTAATTAATAAATACCCTGCAATAAATATTCCTAATAGTATTGTTTCCATTTATTATAAATTTATATCCATGTTTGAAGCAAGACTTTGGTTAAAGTCTTGTTTTAGATAGAATGATTTATGGTAAACATCTAATTTATTAAAAAAAAATTAAATTTCAGGAATTATAATATTTCCTGAACTATGATTTTTAATAGCACCCGTAACAGAAGAATAACAATTATTAATATTAAGATTCCTTAGAACACCTAGAAAGGCGAAAATTAATGATTCTTTAAATTCAATTATTTCAGAATCAGGAATAATGATTATAGATTTTGTTAGATCTCTAATTTTTTGGATCAAATAATCATTATATGCACCTCCACCTGTAATTAAGACCTTGTCTGTGCTTTTAATATTGTCTACAATTTGTCTGGCAAAGTGATTTGAAAAAGTATGAAGTAAATCTTCTACAGGTACTTCCGAGAACTTATTGATAATAGGAGAAATATTATCATTTACCCACTCTACTCCTAGAGATTTTGGAGGGTCTAGTTTGTAATACTCTATAGATTGAAGACAATTAAATAACTCAATATTAATTTTTCCTGATAAAGCAATTTTTCCTTTATCATCATACTTTAATTCAATTAAGCTTGATAATTGATTAAAAACAATATTTAGAGGACAAACATCATATGCAATTAAATTATCATTTATTTTTTTAGTTATGTTAGCAAAACCTCCAAGATTAATTAAAGTATTATACTCTGGAAAAAGATAACTTTCTCCAACTGGAACAAGAGGTGCACCTTGTCCTCCTAATTTAACATCCTGAGCTCTAAAATCACAAATAACTTTTAAACCAAGATAATTTGAAAGCTCATGTAAATTCCCAATTTGATATGTTAAAGCATTTGATGGATCATGAAGAGCTGTATGACCGTGAGAACTTACAAAGTCAATAGTTGTAACTGAAAATTCCTTGATAAAGTCTAGAATATATTTAGATAAAAGTTTTGTGTAATTTTTATCAATTTTTTTAATTGAGTTTATGTCTTTTGTAGTAAGTGATTTTAAAATATATTGCCATTCATTGTCATAATCATAAGTTTTTGAATTTATTATTTTAAAGCTCCAAGAATTATTATGAGAAAACCTGACATACACTAAATCAACACCATCAATTGATGTTCCTGACATTAATCCTATAACATAATAATCTTTCATTATTAACTAAAGAAGTTCCATACTAATCCTAATCTTATAGACATATCTCGATATGGACTAAAAGGATCAGAATAATAGTCATAACCAGTAAATGAGCTATTTAAATGTTCGACTTTTATAAACACTCTTGTTTGCTGAATTTTTGCATTAAAAAAGAAATCAAATCTTGGAAATTCTCCAATTTCGCGATAGTTCTGTGTAACAAATTCTGAAATTAATGGATTATAATAATCTGCATAATATTTTGTAAAGTAGTTAAACGTAATTCCTGTTTGAATAAATAAAGAGTTATTAAATACATTAGTAGAATACATAATTGTGTTTCTGGTTATCCATTCCGGAACATTGATAGTAGATAAATCTGTCAATGACAAACTCTGTTCTTTTTTTTGAAGTTTTGCTGTATTAACTAAACTAAATTTACCAAGGTCAACTTTACTATATAATTTTAGGCTATAATATTTTATTTCATCATTATATTGTTCAACAATAGCTAATCTATTAAAGTCAGTTTCTCCAGTAAGAGCATTGGTAGATTCTCTAAAAAAAGTATAATTATCAATTAAATTGTAGTCACCTGTTAAAACAATAAATTCTTTAAATGATATTTTCAAATTTATATTAGATATTTTCTCATTATTTAACTCTGTATTATACCAATTATAAGGTTTATAAGCACTTCTAAATAATATAAAATTAAAATTTGGAGACTTTTCTATCAAAGATGAACTCAACTCAAAATCGATATTTTTAATTGGATTTCCTTTGATATTGAAAGATAAATAATCCGATTTAAAGTTTTCTTTTAATGAATTATTAAAATTAAATTCAAAACTATACTTGTTGAATGTTTTTATCCAGTTTATAGAAATATTAGATTGATTTTCCTCTAGATCATAAATTATATTACCTGGATTTTCTGTGTCATAAGTTTTAAAATTATTTGACCAATTAGTTAAAGAATATTGAAAGTCAAGCTTTCCAATTTTATTTAGATCTGATGATAGAATCACTTTATTTTCTTGTTCAATAAATCTTGATTGATCAGAAACAGTTATTCCTTCATCTATTTCCCCAAAAATTATTGAATTATAATCATCTGTAAAATCAATTTTTTTATACTCATGGGTAAATTGATAATTTACTTTTAATATGTTACGATTTTTATTTTTAATTAGTATTTTTTGAAAATCTGAAAAAAATCTTTTTGAATAAAGAGATCCTTCTGCTAAAATCAAAGTTCCTAATCTTGATCTATCTAGATATCCATCATATTCAATCATTTTGAACGATCCATCTTCATTAATAATTTGTTTTCCATCGTCATCAAGAATAAAATAATCAGTTGCTTGTTCAAAAAAATAGATGCTATCAGGATCTAATCCTGCAGTTTCCTGATTAAAAATATTCTGAGAGGTAAGATGAAATCTCCACTGAGTAAGTTTATTTTTAGAATTAAAATTAGAGGATAATCTAAACTGATTTCCTCTAGATCTTGTATACATATATTTTCCCAATGATTTATAACCTTTATGAGCTATAGTGAAATTATATTGTGGTGATAAATTTACAGAAACTAACATGTCTAGTATTTGACCTTGTTCAAAAGTTGACTTAGCAAAAATTTCTGTAAAGGGTGTTGGAACATTATAATATCCTATATCTTCTTTTTCAAAATAATGAAAATGTTTTCCTCTAGCTCCAATATCTGGTTTACTAAAATTTTTTAAATCATAAGACAACTTATTATATGTATGACCCGAGTTAGCGAAAGAAATTAAGTCAAATGAATCATCTCTAAGAAAGTTAAATTTATAGTCTTTATATATATTTAGAGATGTATCTACAGATTCAACCTTGCCATTTAAGAAGTAAATTTTATAATAATCTGTTGTTAGTGTATCCTTTTTATTTTCTGATTCTTTTTCTAGTTTTTCTTGCTCTTGTTGAGCTTTAAGTTTTTGATCTAAATCAGTATTTTGACTAAATAAAATAAAATGACCGAAAAAAAAGATAAAAACTAGAAATTGTTTAAACATCAATTTTGTATTTTCACACTAAGGTAAGATTTCTTTACAAGACTTATTTTACAATTAATGTTAAAGAATAGTTTTTCAAAATCTGAATTTGAGGTTGGTATTGATGAGGCAGGTAGAGGATGTATTGCAGGACCTGTAACCGCATCAGCTGTAGTTTTACCAAAAGGGTTTAATAATAAATACCTTAATGATTCAAAGAAATTATCAGAAAAGAAAAGACTTGAATTAAAAACCATAATTGAAAACGAATCTGTAGATTATGCGGTTTTTTTTGTTGATGCAAAAATAATTGATAAAATAAATATTCTAAACGCAACATTTAAGGCTATGCATGGTGCTTTGAATAATTTAAAAATTAATCCAAGATTTATTCTAGTTGACGGTAATAAATTTATTCAATACAAGGACGTTCCTCACAAATGTATAATAAAAGGAGATGGGAAATATCAAAATATAGCAGCAGCTTCCATACTAGCTAAAACCTACAGAGATATTTATATGAAAAAAATTCATAGCAAATTCCCTGAATTTGAATGGAATAAAAATAAAGGATATGGAACAAAATTTCATATGGATATGATAAATAAACATGGTAAAACAAAACTTCATAGAAAGACATTTCAGCTAAAAAAATTACAGCTTAAAATTGAATATAATCAATGAAAAAAATAATACTTCTTATTATAACTTCAACATTATTTTATTCTTGTTCAGTTATAAATGACGACAATATCTCCTCTTTCAATTTTCTTCCCTATGAGTCTGAAGTGATTTTGAATATTAATGATTTAAATAACACTAAAGAAATTTTATCTAAGAATAAAAATTTAGGTAATATTTCATCTTCAAAAAATAAAATATTGAATCAACTTAATTCATTATCTAATAAAAATTCAAATAGTTCAGGATTATTATCAGTAACATCTTTTGGTAAAAATCAAATTGCTTATACATATATTAGAAAAACAAATCAAGAAGATTCTATATTTAAAAGTGATATTATAAAAGGGAAGTATCAAAAAAATACAATCTTTATTGACACTACTGACTCTAAAGAAG
>JABGTW010000005.1 GCA_018646865.1 Cryomorphaceae bacterium
TACAATTTCTGGTAAAATCGAAAGTATAGCAATTAAAGTTGGAGACAAGATTTCAAAACATGATTTAATTTTAAACGTCTCCTCATCTAGATCTAGCAAAAGCATAGACGACAAGCCTATTCCAAAAGACACTGAAAGCATCATTAAGCAAGCTGAAGCTTCAATGGCAGAAAAAAAAGAGGAAATTGTAGCCAATAAAGAACCAGTTCAAAAGAAAGAACAATCAATAATTCAAGTAACTAAAAGTGGTGATATCGATCCTTTAGAAACACAAGACTGGCTGGAGTCTTTATCGGCAGTTATTTTAAAAGATGGCAATCAAAGAGCTCACTTTTTAATTAAGGAATTAATTAACAAAGCATATCGCGAAGGTGCAAATATTCCTTATACTCAAAACACACCTTACATAAATACGATCCCTCCTGAAGCAGAAGTTAAATCAAATGGAGATCAAAATATTGAGAGAAGAATTAGATCTTTAATTAGATGGAATGCCGCAGCGATGGTTGTAAGAGCAAATAAAAAATTCCCTGAACTAGGTGGTCATATTGGTACATTTGCATCAGCTGCTACATTATATGATGTTGGAATGAATCATTTTTGGAGAGCTAAAAATAATAAATTTGGTGGAGATTTAGTTTATTTTCAAGGTCACAGTGCCCCAGGTATTTATGCTAGAGCATTTTTAGAAGGAAGATTAAATGAAAAACAATTAGATAGTTTTAGACAAGAGGTAAAACCAGGTGGGCTTTCTTCATACCCGCATCCATGGTTGATGCCAAATTTTTGGCAGTTTCCAACAGTTTCAATGGGCTTAGGTCCTATGCTCGCAATTTATCAAGCAAGATACATGAAATATTTAATTAATAGAGGACTTATAAAAGATGAAGGTCGAAAAGTTTGGGCATTTTTAGGAGATGGTGAGATGGATGAACCAGAGTCTATGGGCGCAATAGGATTGGCTGCTAGAGAAAAATTAGACAATTTAATATTTGTTGTAAATTGTAATCTACAAAGACTAGATGGCCCTGTAAGAGGTAATGGAAAAATAATTCAAGAATTAGAAGGTAGTTTTCGAGGTGCTGGATGGAATGTAATAAAAGTAATTTGGGGATCTTACTGGGACTCTTTGATAGCCAATGATAAAACTGGTCATTTAGTTAAGATCATGAATGAAACAGTTGATGGTGAATATCAAGCAATGAAAGCCAGAGATGGAGCTTATGTCAGAGAGAAGTTTTTTGGCAAATATCCAGAAACAAAAGAATTAGTTTCTAGTTTGTCAGACAAAGATATTTGGCGATTAAATAGAGGAGGTCACGACCCTCATAAAGTATATGCAGCTTATGATAAAGCTTCAAAAAATAAGGGTAGTCCCACTGTCATTATAGCTAAGTCTATCAAAGGATATGGTATGGGAAAAACTGGTGAAAGTGTAAATACTACCCACCAAACTAAAAAATTAGATGTAGATGACTTATTATACTACAGAGATCGCTTTGATGTTCCCTTAACTGATGAGCAGGTAAGAAATATTGAATATTTTAAACCTGATGAAAAATCTGCAGAAATTAAATATTTAAAAGAGAGAAGATTGAATTTAGGTGGTTTCTTACCTGAAAGAACAACTTACGCAAAACCTATTAAAGCTCCATCAAAAGATATTTTTGATTTTATGAAAATATCAACTGGTGAAAAAGAAATGTCTACCACAATGGCAATGGTTAGAATGTTTACTAACTTACTTAGAGATAAAAATATTTCTCCAAAACTGGTTCCAATAATTCCTGATGAAGCAAGAACATTTGGAATGGAGGGATTTTTTCAAAAAATAGGAATTTATGCTCATGAAGGTCAAAAGTATGAACCTGAAGACTCAGCACAGCTAAGCTCTTATAGAGAAGATAAAAGTGGACAAGTATTAGAAGAAGGAATTAATGAAGCGGGTGCAATGTCCTCATGGATAGCAGCTGCAACCTCATACACCAATCATGATATTGAAATGATACCAATCTATATTTTTTATTCAATGTTTGGTTTTCAAAGAATAGGTGATCTTGCGTGGGCAGCAGGAGATAGTCAAGCAAGAGGATTTCTAATTGGTGCTACAGCTGGAAGAACAACCTTAGCAGGAGAAGGACTTCAACACCAAGATGGACATAGTCATTTAATAGCTTCAACTATTCCAAATTGTGTAACTTATGATCCAACTTTTCATTATGAGCTTGCAGTAATTTTTAGAGAAGGTTTAAGAAGAATGCATGAAAAAAAAGAAAATGTTTTTTATTATATAACTACTATGAATGAAAACTATTCACACCCTGATATGCCAAAAGATAAAAATTGTGAAGAGGGGATTCTTAAAGGAATGTATAAAATTAAAGAATTTAATAAATTTAAGAAAACAAAAATTCAACTTTTGGGTTCAGGTACAATATTGCGTGAAATGATGGCTGCAGCCGAAGTACTTCAAAATGATTATCAAATTGATAGTGAAATTTGGAGTGTGACAAGTTTTAATGAATTAAGAAGAGATGGAATGGAGGTTGAGAGATATAATCTTTTAAATCCTAACAAAGAACAAAAAACTTCATTTGTTGAAAAATGTCTTGGGAAATCTGAAGGTCCAATAATGGCAGCATCAGATTATATGAGAATGAATTCAGATCAAATAAGACCATACACTAACAAAAGTTTTTACTCTTTAGGAACTGATGGTTTTGGTAGAAGTGATACTAGAAAAAATTTAAGAAAGTTTTTTGAGGTAGATAAAGAGCACTTGGTTGCTTATAGCTTAAGTGTTTTGGCTAAAGAGCAGTTGATAGCCTCAAAATATGCAGAAGAAGCAATAAAGAAATATAATATTGATGGTGAAAAACCAATGCCAACTAAATTATAATGTCAGAAACTGAAGTTAAAGTACCAAATATTGGAGATTTTAAAGATGTTGAAGTAATAGAGGTCTTAGTTTCAGAAGACCAAATAATTAAAAAAAACGATCCCTTGATAACGATTGAAAGTGACAAATCTAGCGTAGAGATCCCATCTAACTTTGAGGGAAAAATTAAAACTTTAAAAATAAAAGTAGGAGATAAAATTTCAGAAGGTGATTTGATATTAACTTTAGATAGCAAGTCACAAATAAACGAAGCAGCTGAAAAAAAGCCAGAAATCGAAAAAGAATTTAGAAAAATTAAAGTAATTAAACCTGAAATAGAGCAAACTACAAAAATTCAAAATAGAAATACATCCCATGATATTTCCTATGCAAGTCCAAAAGCTCGAAAATTTGCAAGAGAACTTGGGGTAGATATTAATCAAGTTGTGGGAAGTGAAAAAGATGGAAGAGTTATTGAGGACGATATTAAAAGATTTGTTTCTTCTAAACCTAAAAATATCGATAAAGTTAAAGAAAATAAGTCAAATAAAATTAAAAATGAATTTGAGCATTCTGACTTTGGAGAAATTGAAATTAAAGATATTCCAAGAGTAAAGAAATTGTCCTCAACCTATTTAATTAATTCATGGACAACCATACCTCATGTTACAAATCATGATGAGGCAGATATAACAGAAATGGAAAACTTCAGAAGTTCTCTGACCAATATGTATACTGGAGAAAAAATTAAAATTACTCCTTTAGCATTTATAATTAAAGCACTAGTCGTGTCTTTAAAAAAATTCCCAAGTTTTAATTCTTCTATTGATGAAATTGATACTGGAAAAATGACATTAAAAAAATATTTTCATATTGGGATTGCCGTTGATACACCAAATGGTTTAATGGTTCCTAAAATCAGAAATGCTAATAACAAAAAAATTTCATTACTCAGTAATGAATTAAAAGAAGTTAGTGAACTTTGTAGAAATCTCAAAATTGATAAAAAAGAATTATTTGGTGGATCTATGACTATTACAAGTTTAGGTGGAATAGGTGGGTCATTTTTTACTCCAATTATAAATTATCCAGAGGTCGCAATCTTAGGAGTGGGTAAATCGCAAAAAAAGCAAATTTTTATTAATGGAAAATTTCAAACAAGAATAATGTTGCCAATCTCTTTATCTTATGATCATAGAATTATAGATGGTGCTGAGGCAGCACGATTTAATAATGACTTAAAAGAAAATTTAGGTAAAAATTTTGCCTACAAACTAGCTGTTTAATATAAGTCATGTCAAAAACTACTTCATTATTAAGTGCCTTGTTATGCACTTTTATTTGGGGCACAACATTTATTGCTCAAGATACAGGTATGGACAATATTGGCCCATTCACATTTAATGCAGTTAGATTTTTTATCGGTTTTTTGGCTATCACGCCGTTAGTTTTGTTATTTGAGTTAAAAAAATTTAAGTCAGAGTTTAAATCTGACATTAAATCTTTCATCAATCTTTCAATTTTAATTGGTTTGTCATTGTTTTTGGGTTCTGCATTACAACAAGTTGCGCTTCTTTATACAGATGTTGCAAACGCTGCATTTTTCACAATTTTTTATGTTCCGATGGTTCCAATTATAATTTTTATATTTAAAAAAAGATCAATTCATTGGAGTGTTTGGCCATCTGTTGTTTTGTGTTTAATTGGAGGTTATTTATTAACAAACTTTTATGATGCAACAGTAAGACTTGGAGATAGCCTAGTAATTCTTGGAGCATTATTTTGGAGTACCCATATTATATTCACAGGAATAATTGTTAAAAAGTATGATCTTCCTTTAACTCTTGGCGCTATTCAAACTTTTATTGTTTCTTTATTTTCTTTTGCAATAGGACTTTTCTACGAAGAGTTTATTTATATTGATATTATGAAAGAAATAAATTCTATTTTATATGCTGGTATTTTATCAGGGGGCTTTGCTTTTGTTTTACAAATTTATGCTCAAAAAAATATAACCCCTGCCCCTGCAGCTATAATCTTTTCTTTAGAAGGAGTATTCGCAACTATTGCAGCTTGGTATATTTTAAATCAAATTTTAGATATAAATAATTTACTTGGCTGCTTTTTTATTCTTTGCGGTGTTTTATTGTCCCAACTACTACCTTTAGTTAAAAAAAAATATTCTTAATAAATCACAGCAAATAAAATTAATGCTACGATAACTCTATAAATTACAAAAGCATTCATCGAAAATCTATTTATATAAATTAGAAAAAACTTTACTGTTAAAAAAGAAAAAATAAATGAAGTCAATATTGCAATAATTACTAAATAATTAAATTCAACTGATTGAGAAAATATATCTTTTAATCCTAAAAAACTTGCACCACTTAAAGCTGGAATAGAAAGTAAAAATGATATTTTGCTAGAGTCCAATCTATTAAATCTTAAAATCCTTGCAGCAGTAATGGTTATACCTGCCCTACTAACCCCAGGTATTAATGAAAGAATTTGAAAAATACTTATAAAAAAAATTGATCGAAGATTTAAGTTTGAAGATATTTTCTTATCAAAACGATTTCTATCTGCCACATATAAAACAACTCCAAAGATTAAAGTTGCCCATGCAATGACTTTAACATCTCTTAATTCATAAATAATCCCTGTTGAATACAAAACATATCCAACAATAATTAATGGAATTGATCCCACAATAATAAGACTTAAAAGTCTTTTATTATTTTTAATATCCAATAAATCCATTTTGAAATAATAAATAATTGCAAATAAAGACCCCAGATGGAGGCTGATATCTATTAATAATGAGCTAGATTTAAATTCATATAAACTTGAAACTAATATTAAATGTGCTGAAGAGCTTATTGGTAGAAACTCTGATATACCTTGAATTGCTGATAGAATTAAAACTTCTATAATATTTTGAAACATCTAGTCTTCGTAACTTAAAAAATATTTATTTAAAACAATTCGATTTCTGCATAATAGGTATGCATTTATTAAAAATACCATATATTTAAGCTTTAAAAATTATAATAAGGTCATAATATATGACCTATTTTATACTTTATTTAATAAAAACAACATATAAATTACTAAAAATTATAAATATTATGATTAATAAAATGCTTAAATTCGTTGAAATAGGTCAACAAACTCCACCTAAAAGAGAAGTTGATAAAAGAAAAGGGGATTTTAATGAAATTTATGATGAGTTTATAAATGATAAGGCAAAA
>JABGTW010000037.1 GCA_018646865.1 Cryomorphaceae bacterium
ACTTTCAAAAAAGGTTTGTAAATTCTACAAACCTTTTTTTTTGGCTTATGAAAAATAAACTCTTAATCATAATCTTCTCACTATTTATTATTAGCTGTAGTGAAGATGACACCCCATACTCAAATAGCTTTATCTCTTCACCGCATCCACTTGCAACTGAAGCAGGTAAAATAATATATTCAAAAGGTGGAAATGCTTTTGACGCTGCTGTTGCATCTGCATTTACTCTAGCAGTTGTTGAGCCAAGTATGAGTGGAATTGGCGGCAGACTTCAAGCAATATATAAGCAGGCTGGAGGTGAAATTTTGGGAATAGATGCTACAACACAGATACCAGAAAGTTTTGATAATAAAGATTTAGAATTACCAAGTTATGGTTACAAAACAATTGGAATTCCAGGAGTTGTTGCTGGGCTGATAAAGCTTCATGAAGAAAATGGAGTTTTAGACCTCGAGACTGTTATGGCACCTTCTATAGATATAGCAGAAAATGGGTTTT
The DNA here is from genome assembly GCA_018646865.1 of Cryomorphaceae bacterium. Classification (GTDB taxonomy): domain Bacteria; phylum Bacteroidota; class Bacteroidia; order Flavobacteriales; family Flavobacteriaceae; genus Marisimplicoccus. Next base: position 499 of record JABGTW010000037.1, read on the forward strand.
TAATTTTGCCTGGAGAAATTAAAAGACAGCAATATGAAAAAGAAAAAATTGAATCATTTGAAGGTACAAAAATGTATTTTTTGAATTCTAATGGAGATTCTTTTAAGCCAGGAGACATACTAATTCAAAAAGACTTAGCTAATACTCTTACAGTGATATCAAAAAATGGTAAAAAGGGTTTTTATGAAGGAGAAATTGCTGCAAAAATTGCTGGTGATATTCAATCCAATGGTGGATATATTACAACCGAGGATTTGAAAAATTATTCTGCAAAAGAATCAGAAGTATTGACAGGTAAGTTTAATGGATATGACATTAACACTTTAAATCTCCCCTCTTATGGATCGATTACAATACAAATGATTCAAATAATGGACCAATTAAAAATTGAATCTGAAAGAGATTGGAATCTTAAAATTTCAAGTGCTGTTGAAGAGGCATATAGATACAGGCCTTTTCAAAAAGATACTGATTCAGTAAAAAGTATTTTGTCTGTTGACAGGGCTAAGGAAATTGCATTAGATATTGAAAACAATCATACAAATATTGTAGACATAAGTCAAATTAAAAAATCAGAAGTGGCTGACATGGCGCTAGGACATACTGCACACTTAACAACTTCAGATAAGTATGGAAATGTTGTTTCTCTTACTCAGACTTTAGGTCCAAATATGGGCTCAAAGGTTGCGTCCAAAGGTTTGGGTTTTTTATATAATGTTACAATGGGACCATATCTAGGCGGCTATTTTGGAGAAGATAAGCCAGGCGACAGAGCATCTTCACATATTTCACCTACTATATTCAGTAAGGGTGATCAAGTTGTTCTTGCTCTTGGAGCTGCAGGTGGAAATAAAATACCTTTAGCAATAAATCAAGTTGCATATAGATATCTTAAAACAGGGATGCCATTAGTTGATGCAATATTTTTCCCTAGAGTATACAAATATGAAAGTCCAATTTATATAGAAAGTCATCTAGGCATAAATCATTTAAGTGATTATGAATTTTATCCAGAGTCATTTAATGTAGAAATGATTAGAACTAAAGCTTATTTTGGAAGAGTACATGCGATAGCTCTTGATTCAATAAATGGAAAATGGTTTGGATATGCAGATCCAGATTGGGAAGGCAGTGTATCTAGTTTTGAATAGTATGTCTAATTTAAAATATTAAATTCTAACTGTTTTTTATCTTTATCAAATGCTCAATATATTTAAGACCTTAGCTTTAATTATTTTAGTTTCATGTAGTTCAAATGCAACAGAAACTTCATCTGAGGAAACTTCTTATCCTCCACTTCTTATAATAAATGAGAAGATACTTTTTATCGGAAATAGTTTTACTTTTTATTGGAACCTTCCCTCTCAAGTTGAAAAAATGTCAATTGAAAAGGGCTTGAACTGGGATGTAAAACATGTTACTGTGCCTTCTGCAAAACTCAGAGATCATTGGAATAATCCTGATTTAAAATCATTACTTGAAAATGAAACATTCGATCACATTGTAATTCAAGAACACAGTACTTATCCTTTAACAAATTCAGATGATACTAAAGCTTATTTTGATTTGCTTACTTCTCTGATACCCTCTTCAACAGAACTTCATTTCTTTTCAACCTGGATGTATCCTTCTATTGAACAGTTTAACACAAATAATGAGCAATTCCCAATAGAGGAAAGTATTAAGCAAATAGTAGACGGAACAAACACTAAAATAATACCAGTAGGAAGAGCATTTAAACTATTCAATGATAAATATCCTGAGTTTAATTTACTAATGGAGGATGAAAAGCATCCTAATCCAAATGGAACATATCTAGCAAGTTGCATTATTTTCTCTCATATAAGTGGTCAAAGCTCATTAAACCTATCTAAAAGGTATAAGGGTAAAGACACTAAGGGTGTAGAGATCTACTACAGTATAGTTGAAGATGAAGTTTTGACTTTTCTTCAACAAATTTCTGATGAAGTTATTTTCTAATGAGTCAAATTAGAGAATTTAAAAATTCTGATTTAGAGGAATTAAGATTAATCTTTAAAAAGAATATACCTCAATTTTTTAGTGAAAATGATTTAAAAGATTTTGATGAATATCTTGAAAACAATCATGATACTTACCTAGTAATAGAAAACAAAGAGAGTCTAGTAGGAGGTGCAGGCTATGTTAAAGAGAATGAGAATACTGGTAGAGTAACCTATTCATTTATTAACCCAAAATATCATAGACAAGGCTTTGGAGGTATTCTTGTAAATCAATGCATCAAAAAACTAAAATCTGACAAAGACATTACTTGTATAGAAGTTTTGACATCTAACTTGGCTCATAAATTTTGGATGAAATTCAATTTTAAAATAAAGTTTATTAAAAAAGACTACTGGAGAAAAGGAGATGATTTATATTTTATGGATCATAGTATATAGATCACTAAAAATCCAAGATAAGTTCCTAATGCATTTCCAAGGCTACCTACCAAAATTGCAGGTAAAATAAGATCTTTTCTATCAAATGCTTCGGCAAGAGCAATAGCTGATGGTCCACCTCCAATGTTAGCCTGACTAGCAATTGAAATCATTTCCCAGTCCCTATAGACAACTCCACCAATTATAATAAATAATATACCATGAATAATTACTGCAGAAATAGTGAATATTAACAATAAAAAGCCAATATCCTGAAGTTGACTCACAGCTCCTATTTCACAATAAGCACCAATTACAGCTAAAAAAACATAGACTAGATATAAACCAAGATCTTGACTGCCTTTTAAATTTGAAATAAATTTACTTTGTGCCAAAATAATACCAATGGTTGTGAGAATTAAAATTGAGGGTATATTAATTATATAGTTCGAAATAATATCAGAGATATAATAGACACTAACTCCAAGAAATAATAACCATGCGAGCGAAGTTAAATCGATGTTTTGATTTTCTTGATCTTCCTTTAAAGAATTACTTTTCTTAGAGACAACTTTTTTATCACCCTTCCAAATTCGGTTAAGAACAGTTGGTATAATTAATGTAATCATTATCCAAATGGCAGTTACTACATTATCAACGGCAATTGTTCCAGCATATAATACTCCCTTTTTTTGAAACTCATACTCTAATGCAATAGCATTAAAATTAACACTTCCTCCTGTGTATGTTCCAGTTAACATTCCAGCAATTATTTTTGCATCTTCTCCTAAAAGGCTTTCGGGGGTTAATAAATACCAAGAAATAATTATTCCACATGTAGTAGCTAAAGATCCAATTACAAAAAGCCCCACCATTGGTAGACCAGCATTTTTAATTGATGTTATATTAACTTTTAATAATAGGTAAAAGATTGATATTGGTGCAACATATTTAAAAATTATATCATATAATTCTATACTGTTAGATGCAGAAGGAATAAAATTAAAATTTGAAATAACTGCTGTAAAAAGTATAACTAAAAGAGCAGATCCACCAAGTTGCTTTCCGATTTTGGTTTTACCAGCATAAACTGATAGAATAACCATAAAACATAATACGGATAATACATAAACTGGATTAGTAATAAAGTCCATTTAGAAAGAGTATTTAATTAATCGTAAACTTCTACAACCAATTCTATTTCAACTGCTTGGCCTCTGGGTAATGAATTGACACCAATTGCAGCTCTTGCATGCTTGCCTTTTTCTCCAAAGACATCTACCATTAGATCCGAAAATCCATTTACTACTTTGGGTTGTTCTATAAAATTTGGAGATGAATTTACGAGCCCTAAGACTTTCACAATACGTTTTACTTTATTTAGATCCCCAAGCATTTCTTTTAGAACAGATAATTGATTAATAGCAGTTTGTCTAGCTCCTTCATATCCTTGCTCAATAGTAATATTGCCACCAAGTTTTCCAGTCAATTCAGTCCCATCTGGATATTTTGGACCTTTTCCAGCTAAAAATATAAGATTTCCTGCCCTTACACCATTTACATAATTTGCAACTGGTTGAGGAGGAGGAGGTAGAGTTATATTTAGTTCAACTAATCTTTCTTCTGGGTTATAATCTGAATCAATTTCACTTGATTGGTCAACTTGAGTGCATCCAATTAAAAAAAAAGATAAAAGAATTATAGAAAATG
>JABGTW010000003.1 GCA_018646865.1 Cryomorphaceae bacterium
AGATAATAGATATAACTATTCAGTTGATTCATCAGACGCTAGAGATGAAAGTAACCCCCCTGCATCAAAATAATCACCACCTGAAATAATAAGTCCATCCTTAAAGTCCCATGTGTGATAGCTTATAAGCTCCCAACTTTTACCAGATTCAGAATGAACACCTGTCCATTTTCCGTAAGACCTTACACTTCCATCAGGAAGACCAGTATCGGCAAGAACACCAGGTAACCAGTTTACAGGAGTATAGACTACATCTTCCATAGCATCATGCCATCCTTTTAAATATTCTCCAAAAGCTTCTTTGCCAATTTGAGAAGAACCGTGAAAAGCAGGCTGCCATTGCATATCCTCATGAACTAGATCAAGTTGAGCTTGAAGATCTGCTTCTGATCCTTGAAGTTCTAAAAGAGTTTTAGCTGATTCTACATTGGCTGCAAAATCAGGATGTTGAACATTTGAACAAGAAACAGCAAGTCCAAGTATTCCTAATAATAAATAATTTTTCATAATAAATATTTTGTTTCTATAAAGCTAGGTTAATTTTCTAATTTATTATGGTCTTGCGCCCATCTTTTAACTTTTTGAACTAAACCAGGAGAAGAACCTACTAACTTGGCTGTTCTTCGGATACTTTCACCCCTCTTAAGATGTCTTAAAATATTTATATTTTTTGGTTTTTCAAAAAACTCCTCAATAGAGTCTAGTTGTCTTCCACCTATCCCTTTATATCTTCCTAAATCCTTAGCTTGTTGAATTCCAAATCTATGTGATTCTTTTCGGTTTTTATATTCCATATTGGCAAGAGACCTAAAAAGATTTAAAAATAATATGGCATCAGGCTTAACTCTACCATATTCATCCATCGTCTCTAATCTCTCAGCTTGAGAAAATAGAGAAACATCATTATTAATAAAAAAATCTATTGTGTTCAAAACATCAATTTGATTTCTACCAAGTACAGAAATGTTTGGCACTACAACTTTAGAGATTTTCTTTTGATTAATTAAAGCAAAGATTAAGGATCCTTTTTCACGTTTATTAAAAGGTATAACACTTGAGCAGTGATCCAAATAAGAATTTTCCTTATTAATGTTTTTTTGAGCCTCGTGATTATCAGAAGTTTGTAAATATGAAATTATCATGTACTAAATATATATGTATCAAATATACATTTATTTTTTATTAACAAATTATTAAATATTATATAATTAATAATTATATCTAAATATATTTTATATTTTTAAATAAAATTCTAATAAAAAAGATTAATTAATTATAAAATAATACACTTCATAAATATTACATAATTAAAAAATAATATAATAAAAAATATTAAATTTGAAAAAAAATATTATGGGTGTAGGTGGAATATTTATAGGAACACTAGGTTTGATACTAGTAATAGTTATTATAATGGAAATAAAAGAAAGGTTGCTTTAATCTAAATAAACAGTAGTTGACTTCTTAACTGCCTCGTCACAAGCTAAGGCTATTTGTAAGCTTTTATAAGCATCTTCCGTATGAGATTTTAAATCTAAATCATTTCTAATTGATTTAAAGAAGTATTCCTGTTCATAATCACATAAATCTTGATGACTAGGATCCTCAGCATATACAATTTTTCTGTTTGGAGAAACAAAATTTTGATCTGCATCTAACTCAGAGCTATGTATCTTAAGACAGTTGTTTTTTGTATGATTTTCAAGATTATCAGAATCCTTTTTAAAAGTATCATCATCTGAGACAATAGAAACTGAACCCTTGGGACCAATAACATCCTTAACAAAGAAGGCAGTTTCACTAATCATAGGACCCCAACCTGCTTCATACCAACCTACTGATCCATCCTCAAATCTTATCTGAAGTTGTCCATAGTTGTAATTATCCTTTGGTATTTCATCAGATAATCTAACACCTATAGCTGATACACTTAAAGGTTTTGATTGAGTAATTTGACACATCACATCTAAATAATGCACACCACAATCAACTATTGGGCTTAAAGAAGCCAATAAATTCTTGTGAACACCCCAAGTTTCACCTGAGCTCTGTTGATTTAGATTCATTCTCATTGCAACTGGCTTTCCAAGTTGTTTTGATTCCTTAATAAACTTTTTCCAAATAGGGTGATGTCTAAGTATGTATCCCACTACAAGTTTCTTTCCATTTTCTTCTGCCTTAGTAATAATTTTTCTAGAGCCTGCTAAGTCAGCTGCAATTGGTTTCTCAAGAAAAATATGACAATTATTTTCAAGAGCAAATAATGAAATCTCTTCGTGCGTGTCAGGATATGTTGAAACACACACAGCATCTGGCTTAGTTTCAATTATTGCCTCTTTATAATTTGTAAATAACTTATAGCTTGATTTCAAAGAATCATTTAATTTATCCTTGCTTTTACCTCTAGAGACCAGACCACATATGTCAAAACCATCATGATTATGATAAGCTGTTGCATGGGATGCGCCCATGTTACCGCACCCAATAACTAGAACAGATATTTTTTTACTCATTTATTAAATTTTTATAATTATAATTCAATCTTATGTATTAACAAAATTTTTTCATATTTTAATGCTAACATGAAAAACCACGTCATCTCCTTAGCTATACTCTTATGTTTTTCTGGCTCAGTTTATAGTCAGAATGAGGAAACCCCATGGTTATTTGGAGTAGGTATAAACTCTATAAATCCTGATGATTCTGAAAAAAGTGGATATAAATTACCCTCCCTAAGTTTAACTAGATATATTTTTAATAATTTTTCTGTTGGAATTAATTATTCTGAGAATGATGTCGAAATTTCAAATGAAGATTTATATTACTATTCATTAGATGGAATAATTAAATATAACATCCCTGTAGATTCTAGGATTTTAGGTGTTAAAGCTGATCCATATCTTTCTGCTGGATACGGTTTAGTTAATTTTGGCGAAGGTGATATTAGTTTTGGCTCAAAAAATACTTCTTACGGACCATCTTTTGGAGCAGGTATTGACTTTCAAATATCCAAAAATATAGCCCTTAATACAGGTGTTTCCTATAAATCTTTGGATGAAAAGAATGCATATAGTAATCTTCAACATGTAGTTGGTATTAAGTTTAATTTTGGGAAAGGTGATTCAGATGGTGATGGTGTTCCTGATAAAAAAGATCATTGTCCTGACCATCCAGGATTAATTGAACTAAATGGATGTCCTGACTCAGATGGTGATGGAATTCCAGATGAAAAAGATCAATGTCCTAATGTGTCTGGCTCTATTTCAATGAATGGATGTCCTGATTCAGATGGTGATGGATTTTCTGACAAAAAGGATCCTTGTCCTCAAAAAGCTGGAATAAATGGTCAGCCATGTCCTGATTCAGATGGTGATGGATTAAATGATAATATAGATAATTGTCCAAATGAAGCTGGACCAAAATCAAACGGAGGTTGTAAATTAGCTGATTTAGATAATGATGGCACACCTAATGTTGATGATAGGTGTCCAAATGAAGCTGGATCAAAAGAATTTAATGGATGTCCTAAACTTCCAATTTCTCTAGCAAATTTTTTAAATAATTATTCAGAATTTTTCTTTGATTTTGATAGTTATGAATTAAATGAAAGTCAAAAATTAAATATTACTGACCTAAGTAAATTACTTACTCAATACAACCATATTAATATTAATATTGATGGTCATGCTTCTTCTGAAGGAGAATCAGAATATAATATGCTTTTATCAAAGAAAAGATCTAGTACTATAAAAAATACATTAATTAAGGATGGCATAAATGATTCAAGACTTGAATTAAGAGCTTATGGAGAAAATAAACCCAATTATGCCAATATTCCATTAAGTGAAAGAAAGAAAAATAGGAGAGTTATTATTTCTGTTAATATGGATCTTTAAGATAGTTCCCAGCCTTCTCTATATTCTCTAGTTAAGAATTGATTTGCTTGATCCAGATTAGTAATTAACATTTTTTTACTATCATACATTAATTGTTTTTTACCAATGAACACATTACTTCTAGGAGATCTTTTAAGAAGACTACTTCTGATTGCAACATTTCCAAGCAAAACTACTTCAGATAGCGGTCCTGCAAAATCGAAGTTAGAAGTAAGATTTCTATGTTTATCACTTCCATACCCATCTTTTATAGCATCTATCCAGTAACTCTGATGTCCAAATTCAACTGAATTTATTTCAGAAATTTTTCCTTTTTCAACAACACCCTTTTGTCCATTAAGATACAATCTAGCATTGATTCCGTAGTTATCACTCCATATCAGACCATCTTCACCAATCATTAAAACACCATTATCTCCAATATTATCTTTATCAGTAATTAAATCTGGATGAGAAGGACGAATACCTCCATCCATCCATATCATTTTAACTTCTGCATCATTTATCTCTGATGGTCTAAATTTATATGTAACATATGAACTAGATGGGCAAGCTTCTTCAATTAAAGGTGAAGGAGTAAAAGCCTTAGCATAAGGCAAATTTGAAACACTAGCCTCGATACTAAATGGTTCAAAAAGACCAAGTGCTTTAACTGGTACATCCATAATATGACATCCCATATCTCCTAAAGCTCCAGTTCCATAATTCCAAAACCCTCTCCAATCAAAAGCATGAAGACCAGGGGTATAACCATTATTTTTTGCAGGCCCAATCCATAAGTCCCAATCCATTCCTTCTGGTTTTTGAGAAGGGTCAGGACTTTGCATTGCAACTCCTTGAGGCCAAACTGGTCTATTTGTCCATGTATAAACCTTAGTAACCTTTCCGATTCTACCCTCTTTAATCCATTTTTGAATCATAATTTGTTCTGGGTTGGAAGCTCCTTGATTACCCATTTGAGTAACAATTTTATTCTCTCTAGCTAACTTTGTTAGCATTCTTGCCTCTTTAACATTATGTGTTAATGGTTTCTGGACATATACATGTATGCCTTTTTCCATAGCAACTTTAGAAATATTAGCATGAGTGTGATCTGGAGTAGAAATTGTAACTCCATCAAGACTTTCTTTCTCCAACATTTCTCTAAAGTCTGTGTAAAATTTTGCTTTTGGAAATTTTTCAGCAGCAACTTGAGCTCCATATGCATTCTGGTGAACATCACATAATGCAACTACGTTTTCTCGTCCCCCTACACTAGCATGTAAAATATCCGAATTACCTTTTCCATGTAACCCAATTCCTGCAATGTTTAATCTATCACTTGGAGGAGTGTAACCTGTTCCTCCTAGAACATGTCTGGGAACTATGAATAAAGATGAGGCTAAGGCTGAATTTTTGATAAATTTTCTTCTGGATTTATTTGTTGAGGACATAGTAAAAATTTTATAAACTTGAAGTTAATAAAAAAAAACTAATTGTTTTTCTTGAACCATTGCTCAACTCTAAGTTTAGCATTTTCCCTAATATCAACCCAAAATAGATTAATATCTGCAAAATGATAACTTCTAACAGGTCTTAAAAAAAATTTTCCAGGTATGTTAGGTAAAGATGACCAGACTATTCCATCTACTAATTTTATATTGATATTTTTTGGAAATATTGTTAAATCTCTATACAAAACACCTTTATGAGATTCTTTTTTTGTTTCCTTTGAATCATCCCATGTTATTGGATTTGATGTTACCCCACCCTTAAACCAACGTTCATAATTGTCTTCTTTTGGATATTTATTGAATTTGAATGTATTCCATGAAACAAACCCACCTATTTCATCTGGAGAATTCATTGGTTTAATATTATCAAACTCATCTTCAGTTACCTTAATTCCAACCAAGTAGGCTGCAATTAATTTTTTTTGAAGCTCTTTACCATCAATAAATTCTGAAATAATTCGTTTTGCATGAACAGTTCCTTGACTGTGAGATGCAATAATAAATGGTTTGTTATTGTTGAAGTTTTTTAGATAATATGTAAATGCTTCTTTAATGTCACTATATGCAAGATCTAAAGCTTTTTTACCTTCTACTTTAAACTTCTCATTAAAAACTCTAATATGAGCTTGTCGATAAAAAGGCACATAAAGATTTCCAGCATCTATCCATGCAGATGCCTGATATTTTATAGGTCTATTGATAACATCTTCTCTAATTTCCTTATTCCATATGTCAGAATTCCATTCTCTTTGATTTCTAGCATCAATCAATGTTGGGTATATAAAAAATACATCTGCTTCTTTTTTCTCTCCATCAATTTTAAATTGAGAAATTTCATCAGGAAAATTATCAGGTAACACAGCCCAGCTATCATTCTCACTATAATTAGGCTTAGCAATTTCTGGACTCTTTTCAAAATCATAAGTGTTATAAGATATTTTACACCCTGTTATAAACCATAATAACACATATACTTTTAATACATTTCTTTTAAACATATAAATAGTCTTAAATTAAAGACAAAATTACAGAGTAAATTTCATAATAAAAATGATTTATATCATTTAACATTATCTTAAAAAAAATAATCAGATTTAATTATAAATTTGTTGTATGAAAAAACCCCTATCAAAATTAATTATATTTTTACTAATTACTACTTCCTTATTTCTTTCTTTTATATCTATTAGTTGTGATACTAATGATAAAGTAATTTCAATTAAAAAAACTATAATACCGATTAACAACTCTAACATATCCGGTACTATTACATTCACACAAGAAAATGATTCTGTTTACTTAGAGGCTCATGTGTTTGGACTAGATGCAGGTACTAAAGCACTTCATATTCATGAATATGGTGACTGCTCGTCTAAAGATGGATTAAGTGCCGGAGGACATTGGAATCCGACAAGTCAAAAACATGGTGAATGGGGAGATTCTTTAGGGTATCATTTAGGAGATGTCGGAAACTTTGAAATAGATGAAATTGGTCATGGTATGTTAAAATTCAGTACGGATGTCTGGTGTATAGGGTGTAAAGGTGATAATGATATTTTAAATAAAGCAGTTATAATTCACAATGGTACTGATGATTTAATTTCACAACCATCTGGAGCAGCAGGAATGAGGTTGGGTTGCTATGAGATTAAAACTGACATTAACTAGAAACTAACCTAAATTTATCTTTAGTTAATAATTTTTTCCAGTTCATTAGTAATTTCATCAATAGAGCTGTTGCAAATATTCCCCACTAAGGGCTTACATATTTCCATTGTAAATGTTTTTTTTCTATTTAAAACTTTTAATCCATTTCTTTGAAAGACATCATTAAATCCAGATAGCTTGACAGGAACTACAATAGGAGCATTGTTTTTAATAATATGAGCAGTTCCTTTTCTTACAGGCTTACTTGTATCTGTTGTACCTCTAGGAAAAGTTATAACCCAACCATCCTTAAGTGCAAATTTTATATTATTAGGATCTTCAGATCTTACCTCTCTATCAATAGATTCTCCAGAATCTCTCCAACTTCTTTGAATTAAAATAGCTCCAGCGTAGGCAAGAATTTTTGTAACTAAAGAGTGTTTCATTGTCTCCATAGCTGCAATAAAGTAAAGATTAGTTTTTGGATTAAAAAGATACTTTGGTCTTTTAACCGAATCAACTTTTCCTTTTACAGACGAATTAAAAACATGAAGCATAGCTATGACATCATAAAAATATGTCTGATGGTTACTAACAAACAATACATTGTTATCAGGTAGGTTATTAAGATTTTGAGAGCCAATTATTTTAAAGTTCTTGCTCCTAAAAGTTCTATGAGTAATAAATCCAACACAAGCAATTATTATTCTTTTAAGCAGAATAGATTGGTTAAGAAAGTTTTTTTTCAAACCATAAAGTTATGAATCAAATATAAAAACATATGAGGTAATAGTATTTAACATTTATTTAATTTTAAATAATATTATTTTATTTAGTTTTGAATAATAATAAATAAAACTTATAATGACTATAACTCAATTAAAATATACTTTAGCTGTTGCAGAACATGGAAACTTCACTACTGCTTCAGATAAATGCTTTGTTACGCAACCTACATTAAGCATGCAAGTACAGAAACTCGAGGAAGAACTTGGAGTTATAATATTCAATAGATCAACGAAACCATTACAAGTAACAGATATTGGCCTCAAGGTTCTATTTCAAGCTAAAAAAATTATTGATGAGTCATCAAGAATGAATGATGTTATTTCAGAAGAAAAAGGTATTGTAGGAGGAACTCTCAAAGTAGGTATCATTCCTACAGTAAGCTCAACACTCCTCCCACTTTTTCTTAATATTTTTACAAAAAAACATAAAAATGTAGAATTAAAAATAGAGGAATTTAATACGGAAACAATAATTCAAAAATTGGAGGATAATTCTATTGACTGTGCAATTGCAGCTACCCCATTAAATAACGATAAAATAATTGAAAGACCTCTCTATTATGAACCTTTTGTCGCCTACGTTCCTGAGCATCATTTCTTATCAGGTAATAAAATGTTAGAGATAAATGATTTGTCAAATGGAGGTGTTTTAATACTTAAAGATGGTCATTGTTTTAGAAATCAGGTTTTGAACCTATGCACTCTTGAGGACTTAAATAAACAATATGAATTGAAAAGCGGAAGTTTTGAAACATTGATTAATTTATCAAATAATGGACCTTGGATGACAATTATACCCTATTTACATTCAAAAAATTTAATTAAAAAAAATTTAGAAAATATTATACCATTTGAAGAACCCTCTCCAGCTAGAGAGATAAGCATGGTGTATTCAAATAGTCAATTAAAACTTCCTGTAATTAATGCATTAACGACTACCATTTCATCTGTCATTAGAGGTCAGATAAAATATAATGATGTAAAGATTATGTCACCAGTTAGTTGATTGTGATTTCTTATAATCAAAATTGTTTGGCTAAAAATTAATTAAGCTTATATTTGCAACTCATTTTTTCGGGGTGTAGCGTAGCCCGGTTATCGCGCCGCGTTTGGGACGCGGAGGTCGCAGGTTCGAATCCTGCCACCCCGACACTTTAAACCAATTAATTGTTGTTCAATTGATTGGTTTTTTTAATTTTAAAGAAGCCTTAAACGTGAAGTTCTAATTTTTTTGGTTTGTCGTATCTTTAACTGATGGCAATTGAAAAAAAATTAATTTCAAAGAAGAAACCTTTTTATCCTATTTCAAAAAAACTTGAAAATTTTTTAAGACAACATGATAGATGGGTAGAGGATGTTATTTCCTATGACGATCTATTAAGATATTCTGATTCAATAAATATTTACGATAAAAATAATAAGGATACATTATGGGTAAGATTATTATATAATGAGAGTGAGAGAAATGAAATTGATAAAAATCTTAAAACAATATACACCCATCTTCACTCAGATGGAAATTCATCATCTATTCCATACTTAAATATAGATTCAGTAGACTATTGCACTTTTGGAAACTCAAAACCCTTCAGAGTTAAAATTCGAAATATTGTAAACGATAACTTCACATATTTTTATGTAAAAAAAACTGATGCTTCAAGAGTCTATGGAATCGAATTTGAGCATATGCTATCTCCAAGAAATTTAAACTTTTTAGTCAATAATTCGTCTTTAATTGAAGAACATATTGCAGGAATACCAGGAGATATATTCATTAAAGATTACTTACCAAAATGCTCTGAATATCAAAAATCTCAAATAGCAAAAGAATATGTAAAATTTAACGAAAGATGCATGATCAGACTTCTTGGAGACATGAGATCATATAATTATGTAGTAATTCCAATTCATGACTTTGATCAAGTAATTTATAAAATAAGAGCAATTGATTTTGATCAACAATCCTATGAGGGTAAATTCTCTGTATACAGACCTCAATTTTTTAAAGAAAACAAACCAATGATGGACCTAGTAAAAGATAAACTAAAAGCAGATTCCATTATTCAATATAAAATTGAAGAAAGATCAACAATTTCAAGAAGATTAATAATTTCAGATGATAGAATGAATCATTTAGTTAAAATTATGAAGCAGGACACCATTAGTACCGCTAAAAATATTGAGAATTTGAAAAAAGAAATATTTAAATTCACAAAAGAAGACTCCTTTATTAAATCAAAATCTATGGGAGAATTAATGGAAAAAACCTTAGAGTATCTTAAAAGAAATTACCAAAATGTAAGTTTAATTGACTTGATTTAAAAAAAACTTCATTGAGTGATTAATTTATTTTAAATTCGAGTTAATTATGAAAAAAAATTATCTATTACTTACACTATTTTTATTAAATACCTCAGTAGCATGTTCTCAAAAAGAAAACTATCCTCCAATAGAAGATTTTAATAAAGATTCATTCAGTCTTGAAAAAATTATTGATGATATAGAAATACCATGGGGACTTAGCTTTACAGGTATTGATTCTTTTTTAGTTACTGATAAAAAAGGAATTCTTTATCATGTATCAGAAGGAAAGAAAAGTATTGTAGAAGGCACTCCTGATATAACATTATCAAGACAAGGTGGCCTACTTGATGTTGCTGTTGATTTAAATTTTGATAATAATAATAAAATTTTTTTAACAGCTAGCATAACATCATCAGATACAGGATCTAATACCGCTTTATATTCTGCAATTCTTTCCAATAATAAATTATCAGATTTAAGACTACTATATAAAGCTTTACCAGATTCAACAGAAGAGAGGCATTTTGGAGGTAGCATATTGGTTACCCAAGAATTTGTTTTCTTTACAATTGGTGATCGAGGAAATAGAGATGTTAACCCGCAAAGTGTTTCATTAGATGGAGGCAAAGTCTATAGATTAAATTTAGATGGATCTATACCTGATTCTAATCCATTTTATAATGTTGATAGCTCCAAAAAAGCTATATGGAGTTATGGACACAGAAATCCACAAGGAATAATTAAAGTAACAAGAAATGTAGGGGTAAATGATTATGAAATTTGGATTCATGAGCATGGACCAAGAGGTGGAGATGAAATAAATATTATAAAATATCCAAAAAAAGATGAAGATCCTTTAAAAGATAGAAACTATGGTTGGCCAAAGGCTACTTATGGAATTAATTACAGTGGAAGTGAAATTACTAAGAATAAAAAATTAGAGGGAGTTATTGATCCATTTTATTATTGGATACCATCAATTGCCCCATCAGGTATGGCAATAGTTAATTCTGATAAGTACCCAAATTGGAATGAAAGTTTACTTGTCGGATCTCTAAGCTTTAGATATCTTGAAAGGTTAGAATTTGATGAAAATGGGATAACAAAAAGAGAAAAATTATTTCCTAGAATTGGAAGGGTAAGAGATGTAAACATAAGCCCTGACGGTTTTGTGTTTATAAGCGTTGAAGGTGAAGGAATTTTTAAAGTTCTGCCAAATTAAATTTTTATAATGAAGAGTTTTATAAAAAAAATGAAATCCTTATTCACTAAAAGTTATTTTAAGTATTTAATTATTTTTAGTGCTTTTTTAATTTGGATGACTTTTTTAGATACTAACTCACTTTTGATTCACGAAGAATTAAATCGAGAAATAAAAAAACTTAAGAATAGAAAAGATGCTCTAACAGAAGAAATAAATAAAGATCAAACACTTATTCAAAAGCTTGAAAATATTGACAGTTTAGAACATTATGGAAGAGAAAATTATAATTTAAAGAAAGATAATGAAGACATATTCATTATTGAATATGAATCAGATTACGAATAATTAATGGGTAAAATAATTTCAATAGCAAATCAAAAAGGAGGAGTAGGTAAAACTACAACTTCTGTGAATCTAGCAGCATCTCTTGGAGTGCTTGAAAAAAGAGTTCTACTTATTGATGCGGATCCGCAAGCTAATGCTTCGTCAGGACTAGGATTTGACCCAAATGATAAAGATTTCTCATTATATCAGGTGCTTTCTGGGTTAATGGATATTTCTGATGCTATTAAAAATACAGAATCTCCCAACTTAGACATAATTCAATCTAGTATTGATCTTGTTGGAATTGAGATTGAATTAGTTGAAGTAAAAAATAGAGAATATAAATTAAAAGAAAAAATTAAAGAGATTGAAAATCTCTATGATTATATACTCATTGATTGCGCACCATCATTAGGATTAATTACACTTAATGCACTCACAAGTTCTGATTCAGTTATAATCCCTATTCAATGTGAATATTTTGCTTTAGAAGGACTTGGTAAATTATTAAATACAGTAAAAAGTGTTCAAAAAATTCATAATGAAGAACTTGATATAGAAGGAATTTTATTGACTATGTTTGACTCAAGACTTAGACTTTCTAATCAAGTTGTTGAAGAAGTTAAAAAACACTTTGGTGATATTGTTTTTAATACAATTATTCAAAGAAACATTAAGTTAGGTGAAGCTCCAGGGTTTGGTAAAGATATTATAACTTATGATGTAACATCAAAAGGAACAAAAAATTACCTTTCTTTAGCAAATGAGGTAATTAAAAAAAATATAGATGTCTAATAAAAAACAAAAAAGAGTTCTTGGAAGGGGATTAGATGCTTTATTAAATAGCTCAGATGATAACCAGTCTAAAAATGATTTCCAAAAAATTACTAATTCATTAGAGATTGGACTAGATAAAATTCAAGTTAACCCCAATCAACCAAGAACAAACTTTGACACTAATGAAATAGAAAATTTATCACTATCTATTAAAGATCTAGGAATCATTCAGCCCATTACAGTGAGAAAAAATGATACTGGAAATTATGAAATAATTTCTGGTGAAAGGAGATTTCGTGCTTCAAAAAAAGCTGGACTAAGTTCAATTCCTTGTTATATTAAGGGAGTTGATAATGAGACAGATGTATTGAAAATGTCTTTAGTTGAAAATATTCAAAGGGTTGATCTTGATCCAATAGAAATAGGCTTAACCTATGAAAGACTAATAAATGATTATAATTTAAATATTGATTCCATCTCAAGACTTGTAGGAAAGAATAGATCTACAATTTCAAATTATATTAGACTTTTAAAACTTGACCCAATAATCCAATCGGGTATTAGAGATGGATTTCTATCTATGGGTCATGGTAGAGCTTTAATTAATATTGATGATAAGAAATTACAACTAGATATTTATAAACAAATAATATCCTCTAAACTTTCAGTTAGACAAACTGAAAATATTGTAAGAGGAAAGAAGATTTCAAATGTTTCTAATAGTAGTTCTGATGTCTCTAAAATCTATATTGATGCTACTAATAAATTTGAAAATTTTTTTGATTCTAAAGTGACATTAAAAGAAAATTCAGAAGGTAAAGTCTCACTCTCAACAACTTTTAAAAGTATAAACGATTTGTACTCTATTATAAAAAAGCTATCCAATTGAAAAACTTAACTTTTTTAATAATATTTTGTTTTTCAATCAGTATATATGCTCAAAATGAAGTTGACTCAACTTATATTAGCCCAAGAAAACAAAAGCTAATTAGCGACCCTTTAACGCCATCAAAAGCAGCTTTTTATTCTTCTGTTATTCCAGGACTAGGTCAAGTCTACACTAGGAGATATTGGATGGTTCCAATAATATATGGTGGATTAGGTGCTTCTGCATATTATTATAATATTAATAATAAAGAAATGAATAAATATAGGACAGCATATAAAAGAAGACTTGCCGGATACTTTGATGATGAGTATATTGATATAATACCAGAGACTGAGAAATTATTAGAAGGCATGAAGTTTCACAGAAGATATAAGGATTTTTCATTTATGTTTTTAGTTGGGACTTATGTCTTAAATATTATAGATGCTAACGTTGGTGCACACTTACTTCAGTTTAATGTTAGCGAAGATCTTTCTTTTAGACCCTATATTGAAAATAATTATTTTGACTTCTCACAAAGTGCTGGAATTAAACTTAAAATTAACTTAGATTGATATGAGCTTATACGAATGGTTTTTGTTATTCCTTTCATTCAACTTAATAATATTTGGTGGATCTTATAAGTTATTCAATCTTGCAGGAGTTGCAGGATGGAAGGCATTGATTCCATTTTATAATATTATAAAATATCTAGATATAATTAAAAGACCAAGATGGTGGACTATTCTAGTTTTTATTCCTGTCATTAATCTTCTCATGATTCCTGTAATCTGGATAGAGTTTATTAAAACATTTAATCATAGTACCAAAAGTGATAGGATTTTAGTGATTATAACACTTGGTTTATACATCTATTATGTAAGCTATGTTAGTAATAAAACAAAATATATAGATGAAATTTCTTTTTCAAATTTTGAGAGATCTTTTGGGTCAATTATTTTTGCTGTTGTAATTGCTACAATTGTTCATAATTATATAATACAGCCATTTGTAATCCCAACTGGTTCATTAGAAAAAACATTAAGAGTAGGTGATTTTTTATTAGTTAGTAAATTTCATTACGGTGCACGAATTCCATCTACAGTAATTTCTTTTCCAATGGTGCATGACACAATCCCAATAATTAAGTCAAGATCATACCTAAAAAAACCTCAACTTCCTTATTTAAGAATTCCTGGGTTTCAAGAAATTAAGAATAACGATATAGTAGTTTTTAATTGGCCTGCAGATACTGTAAGAAAATTTTTTGTAAAAGAGAAAGGAGTAATAAAACCAATAGATAAAAAATCTAATTATGTTAAAAGGGCTATTGGTATTCCTGGAGACACCTTAGAAATTAGAGATGGTTTAATCTATTTAAACGGTAAAGAAAACACTTTACCTGATAGAGCAAAACCATTATTCACATATTTGATTAAATCAGACAAAGGGGTTTCCTCAAGTAAATTAATTAATCTTCAAGTTGACGGATTTATTAGAAAGTTTATAATAAGAAATCTATCGACAGATACTTATGCTGAAATTTCAAAATATATTCTAAATATTTCAAATACTGGAGAAAATGAATATCTAATTTACACAACTGATAAAGGTGTTCCTGTTGATTTAGTCAGAAAGCTTGGTCTTGATATACGAGAAATAATTGATAACGAAAAAGAATTAAGTTTAACTTATATTGATGCAATTAAAATTGAAAATTCCAATCAATTTGATACCATCTATAGGTTAATAGAAAAAGAAAGCCCTCTAAATTCAATTTTTTTTCCAAACAACAAAAGGTTTAACTGGAATAATGATCAATTTGGACCAATTTATATTCCAAAGGCTGGTGATAAAATAGATTTAAATATAAATACACTTCCTCTTTATAAAAAAATTATAATTGATTATGAGTATAACGATTTAAGGGTGGTTGAAGAAGATATTTTGATTAATGGTAAAATAGAAAATGAATATATTTTCAAACAAGATTACTATTGGATGATGGGAGATAATAGATATAATTCAGAAGATTCAAGAGTATGGGGGTTTGTCCCATATAATCATGTATTAGGGAAGCCTGTTTTTATATGGATGAGTATAGAAGGACTATTTAATGGAATAGAAAACTGGAAATTTAGATGGGATAGGGTGTTTACAACTATTGGATTTAATGGAAAACCAAGATCATATTTACCACATTTTATAATCTTTATAATTGCTTGGCAACTTTTTTACTTTATAAAAAGAAGAAGAAATAGTTAACTTTTATCTGAGTTTTTAAAGAGAAGGTCCTTTTCATACTTAGTTAAACTTTCATAACCTGATTTACTTATTTTATCAAGTATTTCGTCAATTACTTTCTGGTTATTTTTTTTATTATTTGATTTAAATGAAAACTTGTCTAAATAATCTGAAATTGTGTCAAAAAATGAATTAAATGAATTAAAATTATTTGAGTAGTAAAAGCCATATAATGCACCTCCTAAATGAGCAATATTCCCTCCCGAATTATTGAAGGGTATTTGAATTAAACTCATTAAAACATAAAACAAACCTATGTGCTTTAACTTTACATTAAAAAGAATTAAGCTAACGGAAGTGTTAGGGTAATATGAACAAGCAAAAATCAATAAAGAGTATACAGCAGCAGAAGATCCAATAAGAGGAGTAAATGCATTTTCAAATACAGGGAATATATTATAAGAAAAAATAAAAAAAAGACCACCAGCTATAGCTCCAAAAAAATATATTTCAAGAAATTGCTTAGTATTAAGAAAAGATAATAAGTAATCTGACACTACATACAGAATAAACATGTTCCAGAAAATGTGAAAAAAATCAATATGGAAAAGTGAATATGATACTATAGTCCACGGACTCATTAAAACTTTACTAAATTCTGGACTGAGATCGAAGTATTTTATTAAACTTATTTGATTAAAATTGAATAAAAAAAGAAAAGTATTTGATACAAGTGGTAATAAAAAAATAATAATATTAATAATTATAATTTTTTTAAATACTGGCTGTTTAATAAAATATTTAGAACCTAATTCCATCTTCTATTGTTAAACTGATTTTTTTTCCAGTACCACATCATTACAAATCCAGTAATTGCACCTCCAATATGGGCAAAGTGAGCAATTGGACCAACAGAATAAGAAGTAAAACCAAAAAATAGGTCAAATAAAATTAAAAGTGGAACTAAGTATTTTGCTTTTATTGGAATAGGAGGAAAAAGTAACATTAACTGAACATTAGGAAATAACATTGCAAAGCCCACTAAAATTCCATATAACGCACCTGAAGCACCAACCATTACTGCTTTAAAAGATTGAATTCCTGAATATAACCTTTCTTCTCCAACAGACTGAATTATACCAGTGTTAAGCCTTCCTGTTTCATAAAAAGTATTGACATCTGTATTTGTTAATCCGTTATCAATCAAAATTTGTGTGACAGACATTACATCATAATGATAAACTATAGTTTGAATTAGAACTGCACCAAAGCCAGCTGATAAATAAAAGAAAATAAATTTTTGCTTACCCCACATTTGTTCCAAAGGAGTTCCAAACATCCAAAGTCCAAACATATTAAATAATATATGAGTAATATCACCATGCATAAACATATGGGTGATTGGTTGCCATAATATGAAATCAGAATTTTTGGGATAATGCATAGCAAATAAATCATACATTAACTCACCAAAAACTAATGATGCAATAAAGAATATTACATTTATTATTATCAGGTGTTTTACTATTTCACTTACTCTACCCATTAAAATCTATTTTCTATATCGTTTTTATTCAAAGTAATAAATATTTGTTTATTGTCTGGAGATAAGTTTGGCTCTTTACAAGAGAAAAGTTGATTTACAAGAAACTCTTGTTCATCAGAATTTAAATTTTTCCCAGTTTTGATTGCAGAACATTTTGAAAGTTTTTTTGCAAAAAAATCTGAATAACTAAGATTTTTTGACTTATCAAAATCATTTTCATCATCAAGAATATCATCAATTAATTCTTCAATTGAGTTATTTTCTAATTGAACTGGAACTGAGATAATAGTTAGCAAAGAATCTGACAATTTATATACAAACCCCATAGAGTCAAATTCTGTTATAATTTTTTTAAATAAAATTAATTGAGGTTTAGTTAACATTATTTCAATTGGAAAAACTAGTTTTTGAGATTCAGAAGAACTTTCAAAAATTGATTTTAGGAAACCTTCATAAAGAATTCTTTGATGAGCTAAATTTTGATTAATTATAATCAAAGATGATGTGCTAGTGCTTACTATATATTTATTAAATATTTGAAATATTTTGGATGATTTATTATTGTCCTGTATTATGTCAGATGGATTATTGGATAGAGCTATATCAGAATCTTTTTTTATAAAACTTTCTTCATTGAAAATTTTAAAAGGATTAAACTCTGAATCAACTTCTATAGTGGGTATTTTAGGGTTTTCATTTATCTGAGTGTATGAAATATCCATAGACTGATCTTTCTCAAAATCAAGTACTGGACTAATTTGATATATACCTAGGCAATGCTTTACTGAAGAATTTATTATTGAATAAAGGCTCTGGTCATCATCAAATTTAATTTCTGTCTTATTTGGATGAACATTGACATCAATTTTCAAAGGGTTCATGTTTATAAATAAGAAATAACCTGGAAAATATCCCTCTCTCAAAAGTCCATCAAAAGAAGAAGAAATTGAATGGTTAATAAATTGGCTTTTAATAGATCTATTATTCACAAAAATAAATTGATTAGATCTTGATTTTTTAGCATATTCAGGTTTCAAGACATAGCCATTTAAATTTGCTATTTGAGTGTTTTCCTTAATTGGAATTAAATGTTCTCGAATTTTTTCACCAAAAATCGATATAATTCTTTTTTTTAAAGATTCCTTTTTTAAATAAAAAATCTCCTCATCATTATTTATAAAAGAAAATTCAATCTCATTATGTGAAACAGCTATATTATGAAAAACATTCATTATATGTCTCAATTCAACAAAGTCTGACTTTAAAAAATTTCTTCTTGCGGGAACATTAAAAAATATATTTTTCACTTTGATTGAAGTTCCCTTATCAAAGTTTGATTCCTTTTCTTTAATTATTTTTCCACCGTTTATCTCAATAAAATAACCATCATTTTCTAGAACTTTACTTGATGACATCTCTACCATTGAAACTGAAGAAATAGCAGCTAAAGCTTCTCCTCTAAATCCCATTGAAGAAATTGAAAAAACATCATCTATCGAGTTAATTTTTGAGGTTGCATGTTTTATAAAAGATGAATGCATATCTTTTATTGACATACCATCACCGTCATCAATCACCTGAATTAGGTTTTTACCAGCATTCTTTATTATGACTTTAATTTTAGTAGAATTTGCATCTATAGAATTCTCTAGAAGTTCTTTCAATACTGATGAGGGTCTTTGAACTACCTCTCCAGCAGCAATTTTATTAGATACCTCTATTGGTAAAATTTTAACTATATCTGACATTAATTGGTGTAGAAAATTGTTAAATCAAAATCAATGATATATAAAAATACCAAAATTAAAAAAACAACTATGAGTATTAATGTCATATTAATTCCTCTATTTCTTTTATTACGCATTTTATCTCTTTGATCACTCCAATTCATACCCATATCTATAGAGTTATAAGTATCTCTGTATTTTGAAAATTTTGATTCAAAGTTGATTGGAATATCTTCTTTTCCTTTAAAGAAACGAGGAGTATAATTGAACCTTCTATTTTTATTTAACTTAAACAACTAATTCTTATTTTGAATTAATTAAAATCATTTTTAGCGCAGCTTCAGCAGAATCTGCTCCCTTGTTTCCATATTTACCTCCACTCCTATCAATTGACTGTTGAATATTATCATCAGTTGAAACACATAAAATAATAGGAATATCTGATATAATATTTAAATCCTTAACACCATTTACAACTGCTGAGGATATAAAATCAAAATGTTTAGTTTCACCTTTAATAATACAACCCATAGAAATAATAGCATCGTAATCTTTATCAATTAGATTTTTAGTGGCAAAAATTAATTCAAAACTACCTGGAACATATATTTTATCAATATTTTTTTCTAAGACCCCTAATTCAACGAGCTTAGTAAATGCAGCATTATAAAAACTTTCAGTAATTTCATTGTGCCATTCTGAGATAACACAGGCAATCTTAATTTCTTCAGGATTATTAATTATAATAGATCTGGATTTAAATTTTCCAGTCTTTTTGGCTGTCATACTAATTATTTAAATTTTCAATTCTTCCAAGTTGAACCTCAACTAAACTAGATTCATAAGAATCAGGAAATTCATCTTTAATTCTATTTAAAAAATTGATTGCTGGTTTATATTTACCTATCTCAGAACCAATTAAAGCAGCCTTAAATAAATATTTAGGCGTAGTGTATATATTTTCATTATGCTTAAAAGCTTTTTGATAATACTCAAAAGCTTCATCAGGTTGATTCAATTCAGAAAAACAATCACCAATAGTTCCTAACGAAATTGATTTAAGAAGTATATCATCAGATTTAAATTTTTCTAAATAAATTATAGCGTTATCATACTCTTTTAAATTTAAGTAAGACATTCCAATAGAGTAATTAGCTAGATTAGAAGCTTTTGTCCCTGAATATTCATCAACTATATCTAAAAAACCATATTTTCCTTCTCCTCCATTTAATGCAAGTTTAAATAATGAATCAGATTCGTTAGAAACTAGTGCGAGCTCAAAGAAGTATTGTGCTTTGTTAAGTTCACTTATTGCCTCTTTTTCATTAGGATCAGAAATTAATCTCTCATATCCTAGGTATGAAAGAACTGAAACAGATATTACTGCAATAATTGTAAAAATCATGTTTTGATTTTTTAATATCCATTGTTCAGATTTATTTGCAGTTGAATCTAATGACTCAAATACTTCAGCAGTTTGACTCTTTTCACCTTTCTGAGCTAGATTACTTTTACTGTTTTTATATCCTCTTCTATTAAATGTTGCCATAATATTTTTTTGAATCCCAAAATTAATGTTTTATTTTGAATACTTAATATGTTTTTACAATCACTAAAAATTGATAATTATAAAAACCTTGAGAAATTCAAGTTGAGTTTTAATAAAAAGATCAATTGTTTTATAGGGAATAACGGAATAGGAAAGACCAATATCATAGACTCTATATATCATCTAGCATTCACAAAAAGTTATTTTAACCCATCAACCTCACAAAATGTGAAAACTGGTTCTGAATACTTTTCTATAACAGGAGATTTTAAAATTGATGAAAGAACTGAAAATATTCATTGTTATTATAAGATGGGAGATAAAAAGGTGATAAAAAGGAATAGTAAAGTATATAAAAGAATTTCAGACCATATTGGATTAATAAATCTTATTATAATTTCCCCACATGACAGAAATCTTATTATTGAAGGTAGTGAGATGAGAAGGAAATTTATTGACTCTGTAATAGGTCAAATAGATAAAGTTTACCTTCAAAGAGTTATTAATTACAACAAAGTAATTACTCAAAGAAACTCACTTTTAAAGTACTTTTTTATTAATAGAAAATTTGATAAGGATACAATAGAATCTTATAATCAACAATTAATTACTATTGGAACTCCAATATACAAGGAGAGATCTAAATTCATGACAGCATTTATTCCAATTTTTAAGAAATATTACTCTGATATAAGTTCAGGTAACGAGTTAGTTGACATAAATTATAAAAGTGACTTAAACACTGGTAGTTTTTCTGAAATTCTAAATGAAAGTTTATCAAAAGATAGATTTTTACAATATACTTCAAAAGGAATTCATCGAGATGATCTGAATTTTACCATTGATAATAATAAAATAAAGAATTTTGGAAGTCAAGGTCAACAAAAATCATTTCTTATTGCATTGAAGCTTGCTCAATTTGATTACTATAAAACAAAATTTGGTAACTCTCCAATAGTTCTATTGGATGATATTTTTGATAAATTAGATCAAGAAAGGGTAAGACAAATAGTTCAAATTTTGGAAAAGAAAGATTTTAGTCAAATTTTTATAACTGATACACATGTTGACAGGGTTAAAGATGCTCTTTGTGAATCAAAGAATAAAGAAGAAATATTTGATCTTGAAAAATTAAAGAATGATGAGTAAAAGAGGGGAATTAAAAGATCTTTCAAAAGTAATTCAAGATGTTTTTTCTCAAAAACACTTCAGAATTGGAATTGATAATGTGAAAGTTCAAGATGCCTGGGTTAAAACCATGGGTAAAAACATACAGAAATATACATTTAAAGTATATTATAAAAGAGGTGTCTTATATGTTAAATTGAAATCTTCTGTTTTAAAAGAGGAGTTAACCTTTGAGAAAGAAAAGGTTATAAAATTAATAAACAAGGAACTAGGTAAAGAATATATAAAAGACCTAGAGCTTAGCTAAAAATTTCATTTGTATCAAAATGAAAATCTATTTCGATAGATGCATTTTCATCACTATCTGAACCATGAACAGCATTTTCACCTTTAGACTTTGCAAATTTATTTCTTATTGTGCCATCCAATGCTTCCTGAGGATCAGTTGAACCAATAAGCTCTCTAAATTCTTCAACAGCGTTTTCTTTTTCTAAAGCAGCAGCAATTATAGGTCCACGAGTCATAAAGTTTACTAAATCATTAAAAAAGGGTTTATCTGAATGAATAGAATAAAATCTTTCTGCCTCAACTTTGTTCATTCTTTTATACTTGAGTGCAATAATTTTAAATCCTGCATTCTCAATCATATTTAATATTGGGAGCATATTTCCCTGCTCAATCGAGTCAGGCTTTAGCATTGTAAATGTTCTGTTTGAATTCATGCGGCAAATTTAACAATATCTATCATTAAACAAAGTTTTAAGAATTACTTTATTTTAATTTTCAATATAATATTATATTAGCCCACTCATGAATGAACAAATTCTAAATAACATCAATGATATTTTCTCCAAAAAGAGAAATATTGTTTTGATACCTCATAGTAGTCCAGATGCTGACGCTCTTGGAAGTTGTCTGGCGCTATACCATTTCTTTATAGACAATAATAATGTGAATATAATTTCACCCAATGAGTATACAGATATTTTAAATTTTCTACCAGGATCAGAAGATGTTATTGTTTATGAAAATTATAAAGAAAAATCTGAAAATCTATTTAAAGATGCTGATGTAATTTTTACACTAGATTTTAATAGCCTTGGGAGAGCTCGAAATTTATCAAGCTTAATAACTGAGTCATCAGCTAAAATAATAATGATTGATCATCACGAAAATCCTGACAATTATGCAAATATTATGATTTCTGATTCTAAGATGAGTTCAACCTGTGAAATGGTATATGATTTTATTTATGCAGTTGATAATGAAAAAATAAATAATAATATTGCTACATGTCTTTATACTGGAATTGTTGCTGACACTGGTTCTTTTAGATTTCCCTCTACAACTTCAAAAACATTAAAAGTTGGATCAGAGTTGATTACTTATGGTGTTAATATTACTGAGATATTTGAAAAACTTTATAATAATTTTCAATTTAAAAGATTAAAACTCTTGGGATTAACTATTAATAATTTTAAAAAAATAGATGAACTTCCAGTTTTATATACATCAATCTCTGAGCAAGACCAATTTATAAATGACTTTAAAAAAGGGGACAGCGAAGGGTTTGTAAACTTTGGTTTAAGTGTTTCGGGCATTCTTTGTTCTGTTCTTTTTATTGAGAAAAAAGATGAAGGAATAATAAAAATTTCATTTAGATCTAAAGGTGATTTTAAAGTTAATATATTTGCCGCAAGATATTTTAATGGAGGTGGACATAAACATGCATCTGGAGGAGTATCCAAACTAAGTTTAATTGAAACTGAGAAAAAATTTATTGTGGATATTAAACAATACATAAAAGAAAACTATGAATAAGAATTTATTAATCTTAATCTCAATACTAACTTTAAACTCATGTAATATGAATAATTCTGATTTATCAGATGGATTATACGCTGACATTGAAACATCAAAAGGAAATATAGTTTTACAATTATATTTTGAACAAGTACCTACAACTGTATCAAATTTTGTTGCACTAGCTGAAGGAAATCATCCAGTTGTTGATGAACAACTATCAGGAAAACCATATTATGACGGACTAAAGTTTCACAGAGTACTTGAAAATTTCATGATACAAGGGGGTGATCCTACAGGAACTGGATCTGGGGGTCCAGGATATCAGTTTGATGACGAATTTAGTCCTGATCTTAAACATGATGGTCCTGGAGTATTATCAATGGCTAACGCTGGCCCAGGAACCAATGGCAGTCAGTTTTTTATAACTCATGTTGAGACTCCTTGGTTAGATGGCAAACATTCAATTTTTGGTAAAGTCAATTCCGGACAAGATGTTGTTGATAATGTAGAGCAAGAGGATATTATTAAAAATATAAAAATTATCAGAGTAGGTCAAAGTGCTAAAAAATTTGATGCACCTAATATATTTGAAAGCTACATAGCTAATAAAAATGAAGATGATGTTTTAAAAGCAGAAGCTGAACAGGATATTATTAAGGATATTACGAATGGTATGACTATGACTGAAAGCGGAATTTATTATAACATCTCAAAAAAAGGAAAAGGAGATAACGCAAAACCTAATGATTCATTATCCGTTCACTATTCTCTTCAACTTATCGATGGAACTGAAATTGACTCATCATTTACTCGTGGTGCACCAATTGAATTTACTTGTGGTGTTGGTCAAGTTATAATGGGTTGGGATGAAGCAATGCAATTATTAAATAAAGGATCTAAAGCAAGATTGGTGATTCCAAGTGAGCTTGGTTATGGCTCAACTGGGGCAGGAAACGGAGTGATTCCTCCAAACGCTACATTAATTTTTGATGTAGAACTAGTCGATATTAAATAGATTTAGATGAAATTGAGGTTGTTTATTGCACTTGCATTAATACCTCAGATTCTTATTGTAAATTTTTTAAAGAATAACCCATCAGTAATTGACACCTATTACGTTGGTTCTTTTTATAAT